>DASWMN010000142.1:0-15614 GCA_036399735.1 Telluria sp.
CGCGTTCCAGACGATGGCGTGCGATCGCCTGCACGCGGCTGAAGTCGCCGCCTGCTTTCAGGCGCGCCAGGCCGAACAGGCGCTCACCGGCCGCGATGCCCGCTTCAATCAAGGTAATCGCGCAGGCCAGCAGCAGCGCCGCCAAAGCGGGCGTCAGCAGCCAGGTCACGGCATCATGCAGCCAGGCGAAGGAAAAAGCACTCATGGAAAACTCCTTTGAAGTTGTGGGACTTGCTGCCCGCGCCACAGGCCCAGCGCAAACAGCGCCAGGCCCGCTGCGAGCAGCGTGAGGATGGTGACGGTGCGGCTGGCCACGTCGATGCGCGTTGCTGCCGTTTCGGTCAGATCGTAGTAGCGGGGTGCTGGCGCTGGCGTGCTGGCTGGTGCTGCGGGAAGACTCTCGGAGGACTTGCCCGTTGGCTGCTGGCGCTGGCCGGCAGGCGCGCTGTCGGCTGCCAGCGTTTCGCCGCGGGCTTTGGCCAGCGTGACCCCGAGCGCCTGCGCGTCGGTCGCGTCCAGCTGCGGCGCCAGCCATTGCCACATGGGGTGGTTCGGTGCGGTGTGGCCGCTGCCCGGCAAGCCGTTTCTGGCGACCAGCTGCGCCAGCTCGCCGCCCATCTTTTTGATGGTTGCCTGGTCGGTCTTCCAGTAGCCTTTTTCCGCGGCCACCATGAAAATGGCCAGCATGTGCGCCTTGACGTGGACGTTGTGGTCCTTGGCCAGAAACTGTGGCAAGCCGAGTTTTTGTGAATCGTCGAAATAGACTGACTTGACCTCGTCCCAGGCCCAGTTCTTGACCAGATCCGGGCGCGTAACCTGCCAGCCCCACAGG
The DNA here is from genome assembly GCA_036399735.1 of Telluria sp. Taxonomy (GTDB): domain Bacteria; phylum Pseudomonadota; class Gammaproteobacteria; order Burkholderiales; family Burkholderiaceae_D; genus Telluria_A. The sequence continues at coordinate 833 of DASWMN010000142.1, forward strand.
TTCTCCAGAAATTCCTGGCCCATGGTGCGCGCGCCGGCGTAGCCATGGCCCATCAGGGGTTTGAGCCAGGCGGGATTGAGGAAGCGCCCGCGCAGTTCGCCCAGCAGGGCGGTGGTCAGCGGTTCCACATCGGCCCGACCCGGTTCGGCGTGCTGCAGGATCAGCGCTTCGGGAGGATGGCCGGTGCGTCCCTCGATGGCCAGCGACAGGCCGCCCAGGTAGTCGAAGGCGTCATTATTGTCGAGCAGGCCGTACAGATTGCTCGCGCGGCCATGGTAAGTGCGGGCGATGCCATCGAGCGCGGTGTCGAAAGCGGCATGGCTGGCTTCGCCGCTTTCGTCCAGCCCGTAGGCGTGGCCCATGCGGTTGCGGTAGGCACGGCCAATCTCGTCGCGCTCGCGCCATGCGCCCGAGCGTTCGGTCAGGCGGTTCACACCTGTGCCGTAGGCGCCAGGCGCGTCGCCAAAGATGCGCTGGGCAGCGGCGCGGCCCGCGTCCACGCTGGCCATGCCGCCTGCCTGCAGCGCGGCCTGGCGCACCAGCCATTCGCGCGCGACGCGGTTGTCGGCCGGCGCCTGATCGCCCCACACGGCAGTCGGCACCGGGGCGAGGGCGGCGCTGAGCGCGTCCTTCAGCGCCGGGTGACGGGCAATCAGCGAATTGGCTGACGCGGCCAGCGACAGGCGCCCGGCCCGATCGATCAGATTGATCAGGTTGGGGTAGAGGTCGCGGAACAGGCCGGACGTGGTCACCAGCACGTCGCGCCGCAGTACGCCGGGCTTGAGTCGCACGTCGGTGACGATGCCGCGCGCGTTCCAGACCGGCTCCGCGCCCATCATCGACAGGGCGAAGGCGACCATCACGCCTTCGTCGCGTACCGCGTCGGAGGCCCAGAGAATGATGCCTTCGCTGCCTTTGCCGGAAGTGTCGCGCGCGGCAGCTTTCTGCGCCATTTTTTCGCCCAGCTGGTAGCCCAGGCGGGTCGGCAGAATGTCGCCGTCCACCGCGTGGAAGTTGCGGCCCGTCGGCAGGGCATCGGGCGAACGCAGCGGATCGTTGCCCTTGCCGGGCGGGATGTAGCGGCCATCGAGCCCCGCCAGCAGGCCGACCATTTCCAGGCGCGGCGAGTCGGCCAGCTTGCGGCTCACTTCGGGATCGTCAATGCCGCCTTTTTTCATCGAATCGAGCAACAGGTCGAGCGAGGCCTGGGTCCATGGACGGCCAAAGATGTGCAGGCCGAAAGGCATGAATTTTTCCTGCAGCTTGGTCAGGTAGTGGCCCACTTCGTGCGCCAGCAGATCGTCGTCCGCCGCTTCGAAGCCAATGCCGCGTACTGCCAGCACATCGGCCATCGACGCTTCCAGTTCCGCTTTCAGATTGAGCGCCACGACCTGTTCACGCATGCCTTGCGCCGCTTGCGCCTTGAGCGATTCAGAGGACGCCGATTCGAAACTCTCCACCGCCTGGCGCAAGGTCAGCAGCTGATCGTACAGGGGTGTGGTGGCCAGTGGCGGGGTCAGATGGTCGACAATCACGGCCAGGCCGCGCCGCTTGGCCTGCGTGCCTTCGCCGACGCCATCCACAATATAAGGATAGACGCCGGGCAGGTCGGCGGCGATCAGGCTTGGGTAATCGTCCGCGCTCAGGCCCACCGCTTTGCCAGGCAAAAATTCATAGGTCGAATGGCGGCCCACATGCACCAGCGCATCGGCCTTGAAACGGTCGCGCAACCAGTGGTAGTAGGCCAGGTACTGGTGGGGCGGGGTGACGCTGGTATTGGCGTGCAGGAGTTCCTCGTCCACCTCCCAGCCGCGCGGCGGCTGCGGTCCGATAAAGACGTTGCCGAACACAAGGCCGGGCACCAGCAGCTTGCCGCTGTCGACCATGATCTTGCCGGGCGCCGGACCCCAGCCTTTCAAGCCTTCGATGCCGTAACCGGCAATCCGGTCCTTGGTTGCGGCCAGCGTGGCGCAGCGCCGGGTTGGCTGATTGGCCAGGCAGGCGAGGTAGCCCGCTTCCAGTGCGCGCAGGTCGGCGATCGCTTCCAGGCGGCGCGGATGATCTGCGCCTTCCACCAGGTGATGCAGTTCCTTCAGAATGGCATTGGCGCGCTTGCGGCCCACCGCGCGTTCGTTGGCCGCCTCCGCTTCCAGTACCTCGGCATGCAGGCGGCCAAGAGGGCCACTAGTCATTTCGCCCTGAATCCGCGGCGCCAGCGTGGCTAACCAGCGCGCATAGTCGGATGCCGATACCGCATTGACCGCGCCGCTCAACTCGCGCAGTGCTGCCCGGTCTTCGGGCAGATTGACGCCGTGCGCCATAATCCGGTCGAGCAGCGCTTCGGGCGAGGCGGGCAGCTCGCCCAGGGTGTAGCCCGCCGCTTTCATGGCGTGCAGCATGTCGAACAGGGTGGCCGGCACGTCCAGATTGTCGGCGCCGATATTCTGGCGGCCGGGCGGATGGTTGTAATAGATGACGGCGATGCGCTTGTCGGCGTTGGCCTTGGCGCGCAGCGCCAGCCAGCGCTGCACGCGCGCGGACAGGCGCGCCACTTCCGCGTCCAGCGTGACGGGCAAGCGGTTCTCGATGCCGGTCTGACGGTCCGCTCTGGCCGGGCCCAGTGCGGCAACCACGATCGGCTGGCCGATGCCTTGCAGCTCGGGCAGCGCGACGCGGTACTGGACTGAATCTGCCGGCAAACCGTCCGGCGACAGGCGCCACTGGGTGGCGCTGCGCTCGCTCAGGCGTATCGCCTTGAAAACCGGTACGTCGAGCTGTTTGAAGGCGTCAGTCACCGCTTCGCGGCCTTCGGCCGCACCGACCACGAAATCCTGCAGGATGACCAACGCCGCCGGCCGCGCGGGCGCGATCAGCTCGGGCAGGCGTTCCAGTGCCTGGCGCGAAGCGCCGCCCCAGCGGCTGAGCACCTGCACGCAGCGCTGGCCACGCTGTTCGATGGCGCGGCAGATGTCGGCCGGGGCTGCGCCATCCATATTGGCCAGATCGAGCACCACCACTGTAGGTGCTGCGCTCAGCCCGAGTTTGGCGGCGTTGCCCCATGCTGCGCTGTCACTCAATTCCTTCTGACCCACGCGCAGGCGCAAGGTCGCCTCGGGCAAGGCGGCTGCCAGCGGCTTGCGCGGGTCCAGGCGGTGTGCCAGCAGGGCTTGTGTGTTTTCGGTGCCGCCGGCTTGCCACAGGCGGCGTGCGGCCAGCCAGTTGGCGGCCGTGGGCCGGGCCTCGGCGGCGCGCAGAGCATCATCCGGTGGCTGCTCGGCGGCCAGCTGGCGCAGCGTCTCGGCGGGGAAGTCCTGCAAGCTGCCGTCAGCGTCGCGGCTCATCAGGTTCAGGCTCGCTTCGCCGTTTATGGCCAGGATCGGCGTCTGGCGGCGTGCGTGACGTGCCAGCGCATCTTTGAGCTTGCGCGCCGGGTCGCCAAACACCGAGACAGCCATAACGCTGTCGGCCTGGTTGATCCATTGCCCCAGTTGGCGATCACTGGCGGTCATCAGCTGGGCTGGCGTGCGCAGCACGATACGGTCGCCCGGATGCGCGGCCAGATGGTGGTGCGCTGCCTCGATCGTGACCGGTGCCGCACGCTCCGTCACGACGCCGAACAGCGTCGCGGCTTGTGCTTGCGGCAGTGCCAGCGCAAGCAGGAACGTCGTCAGGAGCGCGCGCTTCAAAACGCGGCCCGCAGGCTGACGCGCAGGGTGCGCGGTTCAAGCGGATGAATCAGGCGACCGTCGATGCCGCCGTTGCAGGCGCCGCTTGCCTGTTCGCTGCGGGTGCATGCGCCACCCCAGTATTCGATGTCGTTGGCCTCGCGGTCGAACAGGTTCAGCACGTCGACGCTGAGCTGCACTTTCGGCGTGACCCGGTAGCCTGCCTTGAGGTTGGCGGTAAAGAAAGCAGCCGATTTCTGCTCCCCCGTTTCTTCCAGCGCATACGCGCCCAGATAGCGCATGCGCACGCCGCCGAACCACGGTCCGCCCGGATCGACTCCGATGCCGATCGAAGCAGTCAGCGGAATCGCGTTCGGGATGTCGCTGCCGCCACCGTCGACTGGCTGTCTGAAGCGCGCTTTCGACCAGGCGATATCGCCGTCGATGATCAGCCAGGCGTTGGGCGCGTAGTAGTTGGACCATTCGACACCATGGCGCTTCGATGCACCGCGTGCTTCCGTCACACCTTCGTCACCGACGAACACCAGTTCGGAGCCCAGATCCATGCGCCACACAGACAGACTGCTGCTCCAGCCGGGCAGCAAAGTAGCACGCAGGCCGACTTCCGCGCCACGCGCCTTGGAGAACAGGTCAAGTTTGCCGGTGGTACTGCCATCGGACGGATTCATTACCGAGGTGGCGCCGCGCACGTCGTTGCTGTGGAAGCCGTAGCCCCAGTTGGCATACAGCTCGGTGCGGGCCTGATCGCCGAACGGGCCGAACGCAAGGCCCAGTTTCGGGCTGGCCTGCCCCGCATTGACCTTGCCGCCATTGGCCAGGTTGAATTGGCCGGCAGTGGCCGCGACGTCCGCCTTGATCCGGTCATAGCGCAGCCCGACGGTGGTGCGCAGCCACGGGTTCCAGTGCGTGCGTGCCTGGGCGAACAGGCCAGCGGCAGTTTCGGTGATGCGGTCCTGGCGCACGGTATTGGTGCGCACCCGGGCGATCGTGTCGTACAGGCCGACCGCATCGATCCGGTCCTGACGCAGTTGCAGACCAAGCGTCAGTTCAGTGTCGCCCAGGTACCAGGCCTGGTTGGCTTGTCCGCCCCAGGTGATGCGCTGGTCTTCCTGCTCGTGCTGGTCGCCCTGCGGCCCGTTGATGAAGCCGGACGGCGCGGAAAACAGATTCAGCCCGTAGTCGATCACGTAGGCGCTGACGTTGCTGGCACCCAGCGCATCCGCGCGTTCCCAGTCCGCAGCAAGGCTGTAGCGGTGGGTAATGCCGCCGTCATGCGCCGACAGCGCGCCGAAGCGGCCAATTTCGCCACTGGCAATGGCCCGTTCCGGCACATGCTCGGTGGCGTCCCATTCCGATTTGTAGGCCATCGCGCTGAGCGAATAGCCATTGCGCGCTGTGCCGCCGGAGAGGCGCACGACAGCATTCGTCTTGCGCACATTTTCGGGCTGATCCCACGGCCCGTCGTTGCGGGCCGCCTCGAACGCGCCCAGAACTTTGATGCCGTCGACGTCGCCGCTGCCGGCGGCCAGCACACGCCGGAAACCGTGTGGCCCCACCGTCAGGTCGGCGAAGGGCGCTGACAACTGGCGCTGATATTCGATCCGGGCCGACCCGGTGGTGGAAAAGTCGCCATCATCGGCGGCATACACGCCTTTGCGGTACTTTACGCTGGAGACCAGCTCGGGGATCAGGAAATTGAGGTCCATATAGCCCTGGCCGTGGCCATGGCTAGCCACGTTGACCGGCATGCCCATCAGGCTGGTGGCAAAGTCGCTGCCGTGATCGAGGTTGAAGCCACGCAGGAAGTACTGGTTGGCCTTGCCGTCGCCGGAGTGCTGGGTCACGATCATGCCGGGCACGGCTTCCATCACTTCGGAGGCGCGCAGCAGGGGCCGGGTAGCCAGCTGTTTAGCGGTGATTGCGCCTTCAGTAGCCGAATCGGCAGTGCCGACCATGCCGGCGCGCGCGCCAGTGACGCGTACTTCCTGGATCACCGGGACACCGGTGGCACAGGCGCAGGCGGCGCTCGCCCAAAGGGAGGCGGGCAGCCAGTATTTAAGCAATTGCATGCGGTCTTCTTCACGATGACGCCGTCACCGCATGCGAATCGAATGCCAGCATCCATCAGGCGCGTGTGAACAAGTGCGCGTGGCGATGCGTCATACAAAAGACAAGGAGGTCACGGCAAAAACAGGCAAAACCGATCCCCGGATTTTGCACTATCAAGCGTGAAGGCCGGTCTTCTGGCTCGCCTTCATCCTCGTCTGTCCTTGCCTTCCCGTGCGCTGCACAGTGGCGTATGAACAAAGTCGTCAGGCTTACAGCAGCGGGGGCTGCGCCGGACTGGCAGGAGATGGAGATCTCCTGCGGCACCGGCTTCCCGTTTCACCCTCCAGCCGACAAGCAGGAGGGCACCATTCACGTAGTTGCCGGATTCTACAGTGAATGGCGGCCGGGATCAACGCGGCTTAACGCAGCTGGGTGTAATTGACCGGGATCCAGTCGTAGCCTTTGCCTGCCGTGCGCAGGTGGCCCAGGCCCGGGAAGGAAAGGTGCGCGGCCCCGACCAGCGTGCCGTCCTTGGCTGCCTCGTTGAATACCTTGACACGCGCGGCTGCGGCGGTTTTGGCGTCCGAATCAAATTGCACCGTCACGCCCGGCTTGCCAAACTGAACCGCACCCACGTGAATCAGGTCACCGATCAGGATCAGCTTCTTGCCTTCGCTGGTGACCGAATACACGGTGTGGCCAGGGGTGTGGCCGTAGCTCGGTTCGGCCACAATGCCAGGTACCAGCTCGGTCTTGCCCGAAAATGGACGGAACTTGTCCGAGGTCTGGTAAGGTTTGATGGCGTTCATCGGACCCTGGAACGAGCCTTTCTGGGCCGCCGGCGCCGCGTCCATCTTGGCCTGGCTGAGCCAGAAGTCGGCGTCGTTCTGGTCGGCGCGTACCACCGCGTTCGGAAAGGCGGCAGCGGCGCCCTGGCTCAGGCCACCGATGTGATCCGGATGCATGTGAGTGATGTAGATCTCGTCGATCTGCGAGGCCTCGTAACCGGACGCTTTCAGATTGGCCAGCAGCTTGCCCAGGGTCGGGCCAAACAGGCCGGCAGCGCCGGTATCGACCAGAACCAGCTTGCTGCCGGTATTGATCAGGAAGGCGTTGACGGAGGTTTCAAGCGGGAGCTTCAAAAAGGATTTGGCCAGGGTTTCGCTGGTCTTGGCCGGCTTTTCGGACAGGATCTGGTCCACCGGCAGGTCGACGGTGCCGTCGCTCAGCGCCGTGACTTCGAAGGTGCCCAGCATCATGCGGAAGTAGCCGGGTGCATTGGTCGTGGCCAGTGGTGCGGCCGCGCTGGCGGGGGTGCCGGCGGTGAGCGCGAACGCCGATGCGAGCAGGGTTGCCTGAACGATTTGCTTGAGTTTTGGTTGCGCCATTTGTCTTCTTTCTCGCCGTTGGGCTGGTTGTTGGTGCGATCAATTGTATTTTCTTGCACAAAGCAGCACAATCCTTTTAATTACAAACTTGTTTTGCGTAAAACGCAAAGATGGATGGGCGATGATCGATGCGATGAAGGTGTTTCTGGCGGCGGTGGAGGCGGGCAGCTTGTCGCAGGTGGCGCGCGAGCGCAGCGTGGCCGTGTCCTCGGTCGCGCGCAAGATCGATGCGCTGGAAGAGGAACTGGGCGTCAAGCTGCTCAGCCGCAGTTCGCGCCAGCTGCTGCTCACCGATGCCGGCGAAGCGTTCGTCCCGCGCGCTCGGGCTATCGTCTCGGAACTCAATGATGCGCGCCACGCGATCGCCGAAATGTCGGCCGATCCGCGCGGGCAGCTGACGGTTACCGCGCCAGCATCCTTCGGCCGGCGCCACGTGGTGCGCGCCGTGGCCAGCTTTCTGGCGCAGTACCCGGCCATCGAGATCGTTCTGCACCTGAGCGACCAGCTGCTCGACCTGAGCGCCCAGCGGGTCGACGTGGCCGTGCGCATGGGCGTACTGCCTGACAGCGACCTGGTCGCCACGGTGCTGGCGCCGGTGCAGCGCTTTGTGTGCGCCAGTCCGGCCTACCTGGAGCGGCACGGCCGGCCGGCGGCGCTGGCCGACCTGCTGAAGCATAACTGCCTGACGCTGGCAACCATGCCGTGGCCGCTGGGCTGGTGGACCTTTGCCGGCATCAATGGCGAGCAGCCCTTGCCGGTCAAGGGCAATCTACGCACCGACGACACCGAGGCCATGCTCAGGGCAGGGCTGGAAGGCGTGGGCATCGTGCACCTGGCCAGCTGGCTGGTGAGCGACGATATTGTGGCCGGCCGGCTGGTGCCCCTGTTCGAACCGGCACTGGCAGCGAAGGGGCCGCGCCTGCCTGCGATCCATGCGGTGCGCCTGCCGGGACGCTCGCACGCCGCCAAGGCGCAGCTGTTCATTGCGCATTTGCGGCGCGAGTTTGGCGAACCGGCTTACTGGGATGTGGCCCTGGACGCGCTCACGGCGTGACCTGGCTGTAGATTTTTCAGATGGTCGGCAACGGCCAAAGCGGGTAATGTGACTGCACGACCAACTTCTTCGATGTCCATCCATGTTCCTTCGTCCTTTCCTGCTTGCGTGCCTGTCTTGAGGCAGGTTTGAAGGCGACACCGGATGGGCGAGACGCGCGGGTTCCTGCTCCTGAACAAAGCAGTGATTTTGCAGAGGCAGGGAAAACAGGCTGAAGCGGTTCGTATTCTGGGCGAGCTGGCGCTCGATCCCGCGTCGCCATCGAATGTGGAAGCGGCCTCTAAGAGTGTGCTGGCTGATTTTCTCGGCCTTTGATAATCACTGCTCTTCAGAGGCGCCCGCCCCGGGCATCAGAAAGCAAAGCAGCTGCACCCCAACGCACCCCAGAAGCCGGTATGGTTCGCGACCGGCACCTTCGACTCGCGTGCCACGTCGTGTGCGTGCGCGTGCACCGCGCACGCACCCTGGCACTGGTGCGGCAGCGCGCTGGTGCTGCGCGGTGCGCTGTGGCGCCAGTGACCGCTGACAGTTTTCACGGGCGACCAGTCCGGCAGCACCGGCAAGGCCGGCGGCGCGTGCGATGTAAATTCAGCGTCGGCATACACTACCTTGCCATCGACCACCGTCAACACCGATTCGATGGCCTTGATGTCGTCTTCGGGTACCGTGAAAAAATCGGCTGACAGCACCGCCAGGTCCGCCAGCATTCCTGCCTGGATGCGGCCTTTTTTGCCCTGATCGCTGGAGAACCACGCACTGCCGCTGGTCCACAGTTCCAGCGCGGTGTCGCGCGAGAGCCGGTCCGCGCTGTCGTACAGACGCAAGCCGCCCACCGTGCGGCCGGAAACCAGCCAGTACAGCGCCGTCCAGGGGTTGTAGCTGGCCACGCGGGTCGCGTCCGTGCCCGCACCGACGGGAATGCCGGCGCCCAGCATGCGGGCGATTGGCGGCGTGGCCTTGGCCGCGTCGGCGCCATAGCGCTCCACAAAATATTCGCCCTGAAAGGCCATGCGGTGCTGGATGGCGATACCGCCACCGAGCGCGCGCACGCGGTCGATATTTTTGGGCGAGATGGTTTCGGCATGGTCGAACATCCAGCGCAGACCGTCGAACGGGATCTCGCGATTGACCTTTTCAAATACGCCCAGCATGCGCTCGATCGATTCGTCATAGGTGGCGTGCAGGCGGAACGGCCAGCGCTTGCTGACCAGGTGGCGCACCACTTTTTCCAGTTCTTCTTCCATGCCGGCGCCCAGCTCCGGGCGCGGCTCAAGGAAGTCTTCAAAGTCGGCTGCCGAAAATACCAGCATTTCGCCGGCCCCGTTGTGGCGGTAAAAGTCGTCGCCATGGCCAGGCGCGATCATGCCGGTCCAGCGTTCGAAGTCGCCCAGCTCCTTGCCCTTGTTCTGGGTGAACAGGTTGTAGGCGATGCGCACGGTCAGCTGCTGGTCGCGCGCCAGCTGGTCGATGACGGCGTAGTCCTCGGGGAAGTTCTGGAAGCCGCCGCCGGCATCGATAGCACTGGTCACACCGAGCCGGTTCAGCTCGCGCATGAACTGGCGCGTGGAATTGACCTGCAGCTCGCGCGGCAGGGCGGGGCCCTTGGCCAGGGTGGCGTACAGGATCATCGCGTTCGGCCGCGCGATCAGCATGCCGGTCGGATTGCCGCTGGCGTCACGCACGATTTCGCCGCCCGGCGGGTTGGGCGTGTCCTTGTCGTAGCCGACCGCGCGTAGGGCGGCGCGGTTGAGCAGGGCGCGGTCGTACAGGTGCAGCACGAACACCGGTGTGTCCGGTGCGGCCGCGTTGATTTCGTCGATGGTGGGCATGCGCTTTTCGGCGAACTGGAATTCGGTCCAGCCGCCCACCACGCGCACCCACTGCGGATTGGGCGTGCGCTGGGCCTGGTCCTTGAGCATGCGCAGTGCGTCCGCCAGCGAAGGCACGCCTTCCCAGCGCAACTCGAGGTTGTAATTCAGGCCGCCCCGGATCAGGTGGATGTGCGAGTCGTTCAGGCCCGGAATCACGGTGCGGCCGTTCAGATCGATCACTTCGCTGGCCGGGCCGCGCTGGCGCATCACATCCTCCAGGTCGCCCACCGCCAGAAAGCGGCCGTCCTGAATGGCGACCGCGCTCGCCTGCGGATTGTGCCGGTCGACAGTGTGAAAGCGGCCATTGACAAGAATGAGTGGGTCGTGCGGCATGGTGTGGCTCCGGTTGCGTGGCATGGGCAAATGATAAAGGCAATCGCCAGCTTTTGCCGGGAGCCGTTATCATGCTCAGTGCCTGCAAGGTCGGGCGGCTTTTCGAAGGTGGACCATATGAACGAGGCGATGCGCCTGCGTGCGCAGGCCGTGGGACTGGGATTTTTGGCAGGGTATGTCGATACGCTGGGTTTTCTGGCGCTGTTTGGGCTGTTTACTGCCCACGTCACGGGCAACTTCATTCTGATCGGTGCGGCGCTGGCCGATCCCGCGCAGATATCGGTCCTGCTCAAGTTTCTCGCTTTTCCGGCATTCATCGCAGGCGTGGCGATTGCGCGCCTGCTGGTGGTGGCGAGCGAGCGCCGCAAGTGGCCCGCGCTGCGCCTGGCCTATCTGCTGCAGCTGGTGCTGCTGGCCGGCTTCATGGTGTTCGGCCTGATCGCCGCACCGGTAGGACCTGTCGCCGGGCCGGCTGCCATGGCGGCCGGTCTGCTGGGCGCCGCCGCCATGGGTGTGCACAGCGCCGCCAGCCGCCTGTTGCTGGGGAATCTGGCGCCCACCTCCATGATGACCGGGAACGTGACCCAGATCGTCATCGATATGGTCGACTGCCTGCGCGGCGTGCGTGAAACCGGCCTGTCGCAGCGGCTCGCCAAATTCATCTGGCCGCTGCTGGCCTTTGCGCTCGGCTGCGTATGCGCCGCCTTTGCTTACGCGGCGACCGGCTTCGCCGCGCTGCTGCTGCCGCTGGCGATTCTGGTTGCACTGATCGTGATCGAGAAGCCGGCCGCGGCTTGATTCAGTCGCTGCGTACCCGCCACAGGCTGGTGGGCAGGGCAGGCGGCGCATCGGGCCGGAACAGGGCCGAGTCCTGGATGCGCGATGTGGTCACATACAAGGTGCCGTCCGGACCCTGGCTGAAGGTGTCGGGCCAGCGCAGACGCGGGTCCTGCACCACGATGCCTGCCGGGGCAGATGGTCCCAGAGTCAGGTCGCGCACCCGGATCGCATTGTCCTCGGGCGACGTGATGAACAGCCATTCGCTGCCGCGCCCAATCAGCAAACCATCGGCGACGCCGTTTTTGCCGTAGTTTTCTACCGCAGCGGCCACCTCGTCGGCGCTGCGCGCGGGGTTATTCAAAAACGCAGTGTTGATGCGGTATAGCGTGCGTCCCTTGAGTGCCTGCCAGTACAGGTATTGGCCATCGTCGGACAGGGCAATGCCGTCAGCGGCGAATTCGGGGCCGCGCCCGTCGGGCCTGCGCAGTGGCTTGCCGTCAGTCTGAACTACCACGCCGGGTTCCTGCTGCGTGGACGGATGGCCGTCCAGCAGGCGGCGCGCGCTGCCTGTCTGCAGATCCACCACCACGATCGCGCCCCGTACACCGGAATCGGTGATGTAGGCGAAGCGTCCATCCGGGGCGATGCGCACATCGTTCAGGTAGGAGCCTTGCAAGGCAATGCGCTCGTCGAAGCGATAGGTCCGGCGCACCTGATCGGTGGCCAGATCGACCAGCACCAGCTTGGGCCCGCCCGGCACAATCACGCTTTGCCCGGGCGCTGCCGGATCGACCACCCACACGCTGCCGCGCCGGTCCGCGACCACGCTCTGCACGCACACCCAGTGCTGGTCCGGCGCCAGTTCGTCCTTGCGGACGTTGCGCCACGCATTCCACCTGGCGTCCGGCCACGGGCGCAGGGAACCGTCGCGCAGCAGTTCGGCAACCGAGATTGGCGTGTCTTCTGTCCAGCGCGGGAAATTGACGAAAATCCTCCCGTTTTCTGCAACGGTGACGCCGGTTACCTGGTGACCGAAATCGGCGACTTTTTGAATGCGGCCTGGTTGTGGATGCGGTGGGGGCGGACTGGCGCAAGCGCACAGGAGCGCGGCGAGCGCCAGGCAAAACAATGCAGATCGAGAAGCTGAGTACATGGCAAGACCTCATGATGAGAATGCGAACTCATCAATGGTAGGTCTGCCGCCCTGCGCCGGCTTTGTGCCAGCACCAAGTTCATACCGCCTTCACCCCCGCCAGGCGCAGGGGCTGCTCCGATTTCACCACCACGTGCGATTGCGCGGTGGACGTCGATATGCCAAGCCGTTGCAAAGCGGCCATTGCTTCGAGCAAGACTGCTTGCTGGGTGTCCATGAACAGCGCGTAGCCGGAATCGAGCACGTAGTACACCACGTCGAATTCCAGCGCTGACTGGTTGAAGCTTTTCAGATGCGCGCGGTCGAACTGGACTTGCTCCTGTGCTTCCACAATGCGGCGCATTTCTGCCGGCACTTTCGCCGCCAGCGCGGCGGGCGTGTCCGGGTTGGCAAACAGCGAGAATTGCACGCGGCGGCGCGACATGCGCTTGAAATTGCGCACCGTGCTCTTGAGCAGTTCGGTATTCGAAATGACCACTTGCTCGCCGCTGTCCGAACGCACGCGCGTGGTCTTCAGGCCTACGTGTTCCACGGTGCCGGAGAAGCCGGTCACGCTGATCGAGTCGCCCACTTCGAATGGTTTATCGACTGCGATGGCGAGCGAGGCAAACAAATCCCCTAGAATGTTTTGTACGGCAAGTGCAATGGCGATACCGCCGATCCCCAGGCTGGCAATAAAAGTAGTAATGTTGATGCCAAGATTGGCGAGCATCGCTAGCAGGAAAATAATCCACACGGCACTTTGCACGGCCCAGATAATCAGTGTATGGGCCACGGTTTCCGATTCGCCGTGCGCTTCAACATGCCGCCTGAAATAGTATTTGGTCGCAACGGCAACGCCCTTATGCAAATACATGGCAATCTGCACGCCCAGCCCGATGAACCACAAATGTTTGACGCGCTCGTTCCACGGCGCGGGGAGATCGAGCAGTGCAAGCCCGATCAGCAATGCTGTAGCGACCAAAGCCAGGGTACTGGTCGAGGCCAGGGTCTTCTTGAGTATTTGCGCCCATGCATGATCTGCCTGCGCGTCGGTGAGTGCGCACAGCTTGCGCCGGACCAGCGCCAATGAGACTTTCAGGACGACGAAGCTGACGACCGCGGCTGACAGGGCGAGGGCAGCGTTGGCAAGGTCGATGTTGACCGGAGGAAGGTATGCGCGGATGGGGATGCGTTCGATCATCGTGGCGTTCCTGTCTGATGAAAACGCCGAGGATCGCATGAGGCGCTAGCTGGCTCAGTTCGCTATTTCACACTGGGACTCAGTGTCTCTGCGCAAAAGTCGACCAACAAGTTGTTGACCTGCATTTCCTCCTTCAGTTGCAGCCAGTGTCCGACGCTGCCGTCGATGCGGTGGTAACGGAAAGGGGCGGCCATGTAGCGTGCCGAATCGCGCATCTGGGTTTCCGTCAGCGCCGGGTCGTGCGCGCTCCAGATGCCCAGCACGGGTACCTGGATTTTGTCGTAGGACGGATCGATGGCGAGCGTCCGGTTGGCGCGGTAGTAATTGAGGGCAGCAGTCAGGCGGCCGGGCCGGGCGAAGTTGGCGCGCCAGTCGGCCAGCTGGGTGGCGTCGGCTGCTTGCGCTTCCAGTGCCAGCAAATTGCCAAAGCTCACCAGAGATTCGGCGATGCCTGGCAGCTGAAACAGGGCGGCGTACCAGGCCTTGCACAGTTGCGCGAGCCCGGCGTTGGCATACGCGGCGGGATGGCCGACCGACAAGGCCGCGAAGCGTTCGATGCGTTCGGGCGCGTGCATGCACAGATACCAGCCCAGCACCGAACCCCAGTCGTGGCCGATCAGCCTGACCTGCCCGATCTGCATGGCATCCATCAGACCGAGGATGTCGTCGCGCAAGGTGGCAATGCCGTAAGCTTGCACCCCCGATGGCGCTGCGCTCGCGCCATAACCGCGCAAGTCGGGCGCGATGACGCGGTAGCCGGCCGCCGTCAGCGGACCGAATTGCTTGCGCCAGACTGTGTGCGTATCGGGAAAACCATGCAGCAGTAAAACAGGCGGACCGTCGCCGGCGCTCGCAACGTTGAGCTGGATTCCGTTCGTGCTGATCAGTTGCTGCCGTAGTTGCATCGTCACGTCCCGACTGGCTTGCACGCGCAGGTGCGATGCCCTGCATGATAGCGTTTCTGGCCACAGGGCGGCACGCGACAGGGCGACAGTGAGGTCGCGCCAGCAGTAAGCTTGGATCGACTGCAGCGGCGTGCGCCAATGACCAGTTGCGGCGCGTTCCCGGATGCAAGTGCTCGTTGATGTCGTCCGCCAGCCTGGCGTCGGGCCGCATCCACGTTTCACTGGCTGCCCTACGCGATACCGCTTCTATTTGAAGGCATTGACGGCGGCGCGGCCGACGGCGGGATCGTCGGTGAAAAAGCCGTCGATGCCGGTCTTCAGATAGGCGTTGATTTCGGCGACCGCGTCGCCGCGCTGGCTTGGCGAATTTACATCCGGCT
>DASWMN010000143.1:0-9986 GCA_036399735.1 Telluria sp.
CGGTAAATTTTTCTGAAAGAAGCCAAGCACGCTGGCATTCATGTTCTTGTGCCAGTCCACCCGGTCAAACCCCTTGGTATCGGCACAGATTTCCTTGGCCGACTGGGCCAGCGCCGCGGGACAAGGCGCAAGGTAGGCAAAATGTCCGGCGCCCCGCGCCACGTGAAATTCGGGCATCTGCGGCAGTTGGGCCTTGACTGCCTCAATGTGGGCGAGCTGAACGCCATCACCACCGAGTTCGGAGGCCCACAACTGAACCGGCACATGCACGTTCCTGAAGGATGCAGGGCCAAACAGGTTAAGCGGGTCGACAACAACGGCGGCGCGAATGCGGGCGTCAGGCAGCGCGCCAATATCGGCGCCACCGGCCTTGAGCTGACGGCACATGGAGAAGACGCTCGTCCACCAGCCGTCACAAAACCGTTGCGCTGCTGCCGCCGCGTCGGGTACAGCGCCGATCAGGTTGAGTGCAGTGTAGCCACCGCGGGAAAACCCGAACACGCCGATTGCCGAGGCATTCAGATGTTTTCGATGCTGCCAGTCTGTCGTCATGAATGAAATGAGGCGGCGCACGTCGCGTGGCCTGGAACTAAAGACGTCCAATTTATCGCTTGCCGCATCGTCGCCGAATGAGTCGCCGGGGTGATTCAGGGTGGCGACCACAAAGCCGGCATTGGCCAGCGCATTGGCGGTGTCGTGGTGCCCGATCAGGGAGCCGCCCTTGCCGTGCGAAATCACGATCAGGGGCAGGGCATCACCAGCCACATCACATTTGCTGACGCCCTGCAAAGTGAATATGCCCAGTTCCACCGGACCGTCGGCCTTGCTGCAGGGCGACCATACCATCGCCTGCAGGGCGGGTTGCGCGCCTGCGGCAGGAACGGTGACGCTGGCGATTCCCGCCGCCTGCGCGGTGGCGCAGCCAAATGCAGTCAACAGGGCACCGATCGTCAGGGGGATCCATGTCGGCAGGCGGCTTGGGTTGATCATGGTCCGTTCCTTTTTCTTATTGATGGAAATGTCCACTTGCAGCCGTGGCAATTGTACAGGCGCCCAATCGTCAGTGTTCAACGAAGGCGATGGCGGTAATGCCGGCCGTTTTTCATGGGTAAGCTGCGCCACTCACCAGGAGAGGGGCGTTGCCACGGTTCCATGAAGGCAGGGGGGGCGCAGCGTTTGCGGGGATCTGAAGGAAGATGGAAGCGGAGCGAAGTCTGCGCGGCAAATCTGGGCAAGCGATTTGCAAGGCGAAACAAATATGGCATCCTGTTCCCGGCAGTGCCATGCAGCACCGCCGGGAACGCGTTTCAGTGCACTCAGTGAACGGCGGCCTGGGCCTTTTTCGACGCGGCGCCGTGGCGGCGGCGGTAGCCCATCAGCACAATGCCTGCGCCCAGCAGCAGCGCGGTCGACGGCTCAGGCACTGGCACGACCTCCGGTTCGATGCCGAAGGTGATCGTGCCGAAGTTCCAGGTGCCGTCAGGACCGCCGAAATCGTCGAAGTCTTCATAGAACTCAAGCCGCAAGATGCCGTCGTTGCCCACCTTGAAGGACAGGCCGAAGTCGACCAGGTCTGCCGAACCCGTGTAAGTGGCCGTACCTTCAAACGTATCCCCAAAACCAGGGTTGAAGACAACGCCTTCGGTTCCCTTCGAGTTGGTAAATGACAGGCCAATTTCTGACAGCCAGCTTGGATCGATGGCCGTCAGATTCAATGAATACTCGATGGTGGTGATAGTCGAATTTGCACCCACGTCGAAGGTCAGGACGGTGTTTCCGGGATCGCCGATTTCCCCATAACTCTCGACTCCGGCAACATCAATGGTCAGCGGCGCAGCGCACAGCGACGTGCATGCAAAAAACGATAAGCTGACCAACAGTTTATTCCATGGGCTGATGAACATGACTATCTCCAGGTAGTGTGAACTTGTGGAGTAAGCAATCATCATGCCTCGAAATATGTGCTACTTAAGCAGTTGATTAGATTGTGAAATTTTCGATTTATGCAATTTGCATATTGCGAGGTGTAAATTTCCCCGACATAATTTGCCGGAACGGCTGGACGCCCGTTGTCGAAGGGCTGTGCCTGTATTATCCGGGCCGGCGCCACGTGGCACCCGCATTGCGCGCGCTGGCCGAGCTGGCGCGCAGCCGCATGCCTGCACCGGCTGCCCGTGCCGGCTAAGCCTGGCTGCATGGCGTCGCCGGCGCCAACAAGTCTTCACCGCACCCCTACCGTTTCCTGAACGCGAAAAAGGCGCGCGCCGGGCGGACAGGAACTTTCGCGCGACCGAGGGGCCGGGCGCCGATCGCGTGATCGTTCTACGGGCACGCAATGGACAGCAAGTCGTCAGCTTGCTTGCCGGCGTCAGCTTGACGGACACGCGCGGACCACGGGTCGCACACGTCGACAGCGCGATGTTCTATCGGAACCGCAATATCGCCTCGCCAGTGGTAAGATTGCATATTAGACACGAGAGCTGCATGCAGGATCGACAAAGATGACCACCAAAAACCGCAATAATGTCAATATCACCGGCGCCGGGCCGCTCACCCTCATGCTGGCGCATGGGTTTGGCTGCGACCAATCGATGTGGCGCTTTCTCATCGATAGTTTTGCCGAGCGTTTTCGGGTCATTACCTTCGATCTGGTGGGCAGTGGCAAGTCGGATCTGTCGGCCTACGACAAGCGCAAGTACGACAAGCTGGACGCTTATGCCGATGACGTATTGGAAATTGTTGACGAGTTCGCGACCGGCCCGGTCATTTTTATCGGACATTCGGTGAGTGCGACGATCGGCATGCTGGCCATGATCAAGCAACCCGAACGCTTCGCCTTGCAGGTGATGGTCGGCCCGTCCCCTTGTTACATCAATGACGCGAGCTACGTGGGCGGCTTCTCGAAAGAAGATATTGAAGAACTGCTCGAGACGATGGACAGCAATTATCTGGGCTGGTCGAGCAATCTGGCGCCGGCCATCATGGGCGCGCCGGACAAGCCTGAGCTGGCAATGGAACTGACCAACAGTTTTTGCCGCACCGATCCCGACATTGCCAAACATTTTGCACGTGTCACCTTCATGTCCGATCACCGCAACGAGGTAGCAAAGTGTGCGGTGCCTACCTTGATATTGCAATGTAGCGAAGACATGATCGCCCCGCTGTCGGTTGGCGAATTCATGCACCGGCATTTGCCCCGGTCGACACTGCGTATCATCAACAACGTCGGTCATTGTCCGCATATGAGCGCCCCCCAGGAAAGCATGGTGGCCATCGATGAATTCCTCGCCGCGGCATTGAAATAAGCCATGCACCCTGTCGTCGATGCGCAAGCATGCCAGGATGCTGCTTATTTTGAGCACGCACCCTGCGGACTTCTGGTATCGGACCATCACGGCGGCATCCTGCGCGCCAACGCCGCCCTGTGTGGCTGGCTTGGATACAGCGCGGCCGAACTGGTCGGTGTCAAACGTATGCAAGACTTGCTCAGCGTCGGCGGGCGCCTGTTCTTTCAGACCCACTGCGGTCCGCTGCTGGCCATTCAGGGATCGGTGGCCGAAGTCCAGCTCGAGGTGCTGACCCGGCAAGGCAGCCGCCTTCCTGTGCTGATCAATATCGTGCGGCGCATGGCTGACACCCAGATAGACGAATGGGCTTTTTTCGCGATCAATGAGCGCCGCGCCTATGAGCGTGAACTATTGAACGAAAGGAAGCGGGCGGAGGCGTCCGTGGACGCGCGTCTGGAAGCGGAAGCGCGCCTGCAGGAAGCCAATGAGCAACTGTCGCTGGAACACCGCAGGAAGGATGAATTCCTGGCGACGCTCGCGCACGAGCTACGCAATCCTCTGGCGCCACTGCGCAATGTGCTGGAGGTCATACGCCTCCGGCAAGGTGACGCGCCAAAGGAACTATGGGGCATCGATGTTATCGAGCGACAGACGCGGCAACTGACCCACCTGGTCGAAGATCTGATGGATGTTTCCAGGATTACGCAGGGGCGCATGCAGCTTCGACGAAAACCGTGTGACTTGATTGCGATCGTCAAGGCGGCGGTGGCCGATCTCGGCAGTACCATCGAGGCGGCCGGGCTGCGCCTTGCGCTCCAGCTTCCTGGCGATCTCATCACGGTTGACGCCGACGAGGTCCGACTGACGCAAGTCATCAGCAACCTCCTGACCAATGCCATCAAGTACACGCCCGCCGGCGGACGCATTGTCCTGTCGGTGAATGCAGGTGACGGCGAAGCGACACTGTCAATCTGCGACACCGGCATCGGTATTCCCGCCAAGGCGCTGGAGACCGTCTTCACCATGTTCTCGCAGCTGACGCCTGCATTGGAACGATCAGAAGGCGGTTTGGGGATCGGCCTGGCGTTGGTGCGCGGCCTGGTGGAACTGCACGGCGGACGCATCAGCGCCGCCAGCGAAGGTATCGGCCATGGCAGTACCTTTACCCTCGTTTTGCCCACGCTACAGGCAGAAGCTGCGCCTGCGCCGGCGCCCCTGGCCAGTCAGCTCGACCAACACTTGATGATACTCGTGGTGGACGACAATGCCGATGCGGCCGATACACTAGCGATGGCAATCGAACTTCTCGGCCACAAGGTGCAGGTTGCCTACGACGCAAGGGGCGCGCTGACGCTGGCCGCTGAACGCAGGCCCGATCTGATCCTCCTCGATATCGGCCTTCCCGATATGAACGGCTACGAAGTGGCAAAGCGTCTGCGCGCCGAGCCGTGGGGGCAGAAACTGACGCTGATTGCCGCCACCGGCTGGGGGCAGGACGCGGATCGCCAACGCGCCTCGGATGCAGGTTTTGATCATCATCTGGTCAAACCCATCGAGTTCAACGCCCTGATCGAATTGCTGCATCACCGTTGAACGCTGGCGGCATCCCTTTTTCTTCGATGTTCACGCGCGCCCTGTCGCAGACGGGAGCGGCGCTTGTTTGCGCCAGCGGCGCGGATCGAGCGAGGGCATGGGGGAAAGTGCCGGCAGTTCGGGACGGCAGCCCTGCTTGTATATGGCCCCGGGTGCTGGCCGGTGAACAGGGTCTCGATTGCCGCTAATTCAAATTCTATTTTCAATTCGGGTTGAAAAAAGTATGCGATAGAATGCGGCTATGGCTACCTCCAATTCCCTTTTCCGGATGGCATGCACCGATGGCGACGCCGGCGCGTCTTCCATGGCGCCCGCCACACCGGGCCATCCGTGATGCATCGCCCAACTGCGCGCAGCGACCGCGGGATGGTGGCATGAGCACCGCCGCCGCCACTTCCACCGGCACGCGCATGGCCTTTGCGCCGCCGGCTGCACTGGCCCGGATGGTACGCTATTTTCACGTTGAATGCGACAGCGCCGGGGCGATTGTGGTGCCGGCGTCACCGTGGGCAACCGTCAGTTTTTTTATCCGTGGCGGCAGTGGCGGTGCCGGCACCCTGGACGGGACGGATGGGCCGCTGTTGTGTGGCCCGCTCGGCAAGCCATTCCCCGGCCAGTGGCGCGCGGGTACCTGCTTTGTCGCCGCCCAGCTTGAGCCACGCTATCTGTACCTGCTGTTCGGCGTCGACGCTGCCACCATGACCGACAATCCGCGCAATCTGATCGACGTGGCACCGCGCTTGAACATCGCGCAACTCGAGGACACGCTTCAGGCCGGCGCCGACCCCGCAGCCTGGGTCGCAGCGCTTGGCGACTGGCTGCTGCGCTTGCTGATGGTCGATGCGCGCGGTGGCGAACCGTTCGCCGTGCCGCGCCCGCTGCTTGGACTGTCCACCCGGGATCTGGCCGATCAGTTTGGCCTGAGCGTCCGTCAGCTTGAACGCCGCTACCTGGCTGCCTACGGCATGCCAGTGCGCGCAAGCAGGCGCATGGACCGCTATGTCGATGCGATGGCGGCCCTGTTGCGCGGGCCGCTCGGCCATGGCGGCCTGACCCGCATTGCGGTCGATGCCGGCTACCATGATCAGTCGCACATGATGCGCGACTTCGCCCACTACACGGGCATGGGCCCAACCGCCCTGGCCGGATCGGTGGCCAGCGAAGTGCCCCAGCTACGCCTGTTCCGCTACCCCCCGCAGGCCCATGGACTGGTGCTGCGCGGCCGATAGATGTCGCGTCCATGCAATCTTTGTTCGTTTCGTGCTGCTATCGTCCGGCCTTTGACGACAGGAGAACAGCATGGAACCAACCCTGCAGGACGACGGCTTTGTCATCACTTCGCTCGACAAGGTAATCGACATCGCACGCACCGACAGTCTGTGGTATCTGACCTTTGGCCTGGCGTGCTGCGCGATCGAGATGATGCATGCGGCCGCCGGGCGTTATGACATGGACCGTTTCGGCATGGTGCCGCGCGCCTCGCCGCGCCACGCGGACCTGATGATCGTCTCGGGCACGCTCACCAACAAGATGGCTACCGCTATGCGCCGCGTGTACGACCAGATGCCCGAGCCGAAGTACGTAGTGTCGATGGGTTCCTGCGCCAATGGCGGAGGCTACTATCATTACAGCTATTCTGTGGTGCGGGGATGCGACCGCATCGTGCCCGTCGACATCTACGTGCCGGGCTGTCCCCCGACTGCCGAGGCCCTGATGTATGGTCTCATCCAGTTACAGCGTAAAGTGCAGCGCAATATCCGCACGGCTGAAATCGCCCGCTGATCATCTTGCGCCGCCCGCCGGGCGCGTCGGCGTGATAGGGCGAATTTAGTTCTTGAAAAACAATTCTTCAATGCATATCATTCCCCGGATTTTTCCCACTTCGATGTGCCTGCACTGCGTGGAGCGTTTATGCAACGATTAAACAAGAAGATATGTGTGATTACCGGCGCCGCGCGTGGTATCGGGCGCGCTATCGCTGCCCAATTTCATGAGGAAGGCGCCACCGTCATCCTTACCGACATCAATGAAAAAGCAGGCGCAGCGGCAGCTGCCGACATCGGATGCCGGTTTCAGAAGCTTGACGTCCGAGAAGAAGCCGACTGGCAGCAGCTCGCCGCCACCGTGCCGACAGTCGATGTGGTCGTCAACAATGCCGGCGTGACCGGATTTGAAGACGGCCTGGTCGCCCACGATCCTGAGCATGCCAGTCTTGCTGCCTGGCGCGAGGTGCACCGGGTCAATCTGGATGGGACTTTCCTCGGCTGCCGCTACGCCATCGGGGCGATGAAGGGGGCGGGCACGGGTTCGATCATCAACATCTCATCCCGGTCCGGGCTGGTGGGCATCCCTGGCGCGGCAGCCTACGCGGCGTCGAAGGCGGCCATTCGCAATCACAGCAAGACGGTCGCCCTCTACTGCGCGCAAAATGGGTGGAAAATTCGTTGCAATTCGATTCATCCGGCCGCCATCCTGACACCGATGTGGGAGCCAATGCTTGGCGCAGGCCCCGACCGGGAAGCCAATATCCGGGCGATTGTCGCGGATACGCCCTTAAAGCGCTTCGGCATGCCGGACGAGGTTGCCGCAATCGCCGTCCTGCTGGCATCCGACGAGGCAAGCTACATCACGGGAGCTGAAATGAACATTGATGGCGGCCTGTTGGCCGGATCGGCCGCATCGCCGGGCTGACGGCATCCGTTCGATTTGCCTCGCAGTGAAGTTCAAGCGGCTGATTTGAGCCCCAGCCGGGCTTCCAGGCCGCCACCTTCGCGCGCCCCCAGCGACAGCATGCCGCCCAGTGCCTGCGCCAGCTGACGCGCGATGGCCAGGCCCAGGCCCGTGCCGCCGGTATCGCGGTTGCGCGATGTCTCGAGCCGGTAGAAGGGCTGGAACACCGCCTCCAGTTCAGCGCCAGGAATGCCGGGGCCGCGGTCGAGCACTGCAATCTCGATGCTGCCGTCAGGCTGGCGCCGCAGCTCGATCTCGGCCTGGCCGGCGAACTTGAGGGCGTTGTCGATCAGGTTGCACAGTACCCGGCGCAGGGCGCGCGGTTTGGTCAGGATGGGCGCGCCGCATTGCCCGGTGAGCGTCACCGGCTGGCCCGCATCGGCATAGTCGGCGCTGATGCTGTCCAGCAGCGCGTCGAGGTCGACCTTGCAATCCGCCTCGACCGCGCTGTGCAGGGTGCGCGCAAAGGACACGCCTTCACGTACCAGCGTTTCCATTTCCAGCAGGTCGCGCTGCATTTTGTCGCGCGCGGGACCGTCGTCCATCAGGTCGGTGCGCAGGCGCATGCGGGTGATCGGTGTCTGCAGGTCGTGCGACACCGCGGCCAGGATCTGCATCCGCTCAGCCACGTTGCCGGCAATGCGTGCCTGCATGGCGTTGAAGGCGGTCGCTGCCCGCGCCACTTCGGTGGGCCCTGAAACGGGCAGGGGCGGGGACTGCAGGTCCGGACCCAGTTCATCGGCCGCGCGCGCCAGCTGTTCGAGCGGGCGGGTTGCCAGGCGCACGGCCAGCAAGCAGCAAGCGGCCATCACCAGCAGCTGACCAGCCAGTTGCAATGGCAGCCAAGGTGAAATCGGCATGCCTGGCGCGGGCCGCAGGGCGATTGTCAGCACGGTGGCGTCGCTCAGCCGGACTTGCGCTTCCACTTTCCCTTGGCCGGCCATGAAGGCCTTGACCGGGTAGCGCGTGCCGATGGCTTTTTCGATCGACTCGGCCAGTCGTTCAGACAGGCCTTCGGGCGCCGGGCCGGAGGTGCGCGCCGGCGTCCCGTCCAGGTGAAAATCGTAGTAGCGGCGGGCGAGACGCGGCAACCATTCGGGCCGCTCGGCGGCGGGCAGGCGGTCGAGCAGGGCCACCGAGCTGGCCACTTCGCGCTCCAGGTTACCGACCATCATATCGGTTGCAACCAGATAGCGTTCGTAGAGAATGGCGCCGAAGGTGAGGGCGTTCGATAGAATCAGGCCGGTGACCAGGATCAGCGCGAGGCGCGAGGCCAGCGACTGCGGCCACCAGCGCGGGGCATGCGCCACGTTCACCGGCGTTCCTCGCGCACTTCGACGGTGGCCGAGAACACATAGCCCTCGCTGCGCAAGGTCTTGATGTAGCGCGGCTCGCGCGCATCGTCCTGCAGACGCTGGCGCAGGCGGCTGATCAGCAGGTCGATCGAGCGGTCGAACTGGTCGGCGTCGCGGCCCTGGGTCAGATTGAGCAGCTGGTCGCGGTTCAGCACACGCTGGGGATGATCCAGGAAGACCCGCAGCAGGCGGTATTCGGCGCCGCTCAGCGCCACCACCGTGTCGTCGGCATCGAGCAGGTGGCGCGCGTTGGTGTCGAGCCGCCAGTCGCCGAAGGCGAGCAGGGTAGCCGCTTCGGTGATCTGCAGATTGGGCGGCAGCATGCGCGCGCGGCGCATGATGGAGTGAATGCGCGCCAGCAGTTCACGCGCCGCGAACGGCTTGACCAGGTAATCGTCGGCGCCCATTTCCAGCCCGAGAATGCGGTCGCTCTCTTCTGCCCGCGCAGTCAGCATCAGGATCGGCAGGTTGCGGTGCTTGCCGGCGCGCAGATCGCGGCACACGGTCAGGCCGTCTTCGCCCGGCATCATCAGGTCCAGCACCACCAAATCCACGGCAGTGTCGGCCAGTACGGCGCGCATCTGGCGGCCGCTGGCGACCGCAGTCGCCTTGAGGCCATTCTTTTCAAGATAAGCGGCGAGCAGTTCGCGAATTTCGCGGTCGTCGTCGACGATCATGATATGGTCGGGCGCGGTCATGAGAATTCCTGTTTGCGATGTGGCTGGCGAGCCGCCGGACGGTGCAGCAGATTGCAGTTGACTGGCCTGGCCAGTTCGGCCGTGAAGCCGCCCATCAGGAAGGCCAGCGCGCCCAGCACGCGCCGGATGCCTGCACGGCCGTGATGCGTGGCTTGCTTGTCATGCTTCATCTAAGGCTTCCAAAAAAGTTTGTCATGCCGTCTTATACACCGGCCGGCTGAACCATTTGTATCCCATTGTAGCCTTCCCCACGGCGGGCAACAAAACATTGCAATCGCCGGCCCCGGCCGATTTTGGGCGCTGTTTCGTATCTCACTGTATCT
>DASWMN010000144.1:0-3941 GCA_036399735.1 Telluria sp.
CTTGCTGCTCCCGAAGATCGCGCTGTGGAACGATTTTGCGCTCACCTCGTTTTGCCAGCGCCTGCGTCCCGCGTCTTCGCTTTCCTCAACCATGGCGATGACCTTGCCGTCGCTATGGCGAACGACGCTCAAGAATGTGAACTTGTTTTCCTCATTCGTTCCTTTCGGATTTTTCTCCGCGTTGTACTCTGCCTCCATCTGTTTCACCTCAGGGCCAGACAGAGCCTCTGCAATGCCTCTGTAGATTCTGCCGGTCGGATCCGGGCGCTGCACGGCGTAGACCCGTGCGCCGCTTGCCATCGCAATCGACGCCGTAATCGGGTCCACGGTCTCGCAGGGCCCGCGGTCGGCGGCACTGAGTTTGAAGTGCGTGGAAGTAGGCGGGATTGCGTTGGCGTCAATTTGATTGCCACGCATGTCTGCCAGACAGGGCTTTGACAAGGATTCTCCGTTAATCGTGCGAATCCCGTACCGTTGCTCCTCCGGCTTATCGTCCGGCTGGATCGGCCATTTGGCAACTGGAAGCGATGCACGCGCCTGGCGTCCGCTTTTTGCGACATGCGCATGGTCATCTTCGCCCTCAATGCAAAGTGCGAAGTCGTGGGGCGCCTGACCAACCAGTACGGGCATCACTTTGCGCGCACCAGGATCGAAACGCTGCTTTGACGTGAACACGCGTTGGCGAAAGCTGTCGCCCAGTTCTTTCAACGGCATGCGCGTGACTGTTGAGGGCACCCATTCCATGCGCGTTACGATATCGAAATCGCTCCCGCGTCCGATTCTTTTCTTTACTTGTTTGTACTTTGCTTCGGTGCCCTGAATGTAGTCGGGCACGCCTTGCCAGCCAATTCCTTTCATATTCTGCAGGGCCACCGTCATGTCTTCCGGACTGAAGTAAAGATAGACTTTGCCGCGGTTATCGCGGTCCGCATCCGGCTTCCAGCGCCCTTCGACCATCCCCCCGCAGTTTGCTTCGTTTATGCTCGCAAAGGCCGGAATGGTTGCCTTGTCCTTTGCGACACCTTGCACGATGTTGATGAGCGTCTGCAATCGTCCGTGCAGGCTCTGCAATCCGGCAATGCGGTCGTATTGGCCTTTCATCGCTGCGTCTTCGCCGCCGGAAAAGTAGTTAGCGATATCTCCAAGATAGTTCATCTCATCCTCCAGGCTGTATGGTGGATGGGTCAGGATCAGGGTATCGGCCGTTTTCTCGCCACGCTCCATCAGGAATGCCTGCGCAAGCAAACTTAACAAGCAGCCCTGGCTGTGGGCGACGATCGTGACCGTCTCGTCTGCCTCGTAGTCGCGGATCATCGCGATCAGGGCGGCAAGGCGACGCGCAGCGAGCACCATGTACATGCGGCCGGGACCATTTTTGAGAGGCCGTAGTGGATCGTTCATGATGTCCATCGGCGCACCTGCCCCGCGGTTCCACATGTCCGGCAACGTATTGGTGGCGTTGGCGAATGGTCCACCGCCCTTTGACAAATCCTTGTCGAGACGCGTGCCGTAGCGGTCTCTTTTCTGGCCGTTGACAGTGGTTGTGTTTTTTCCGATCTCGCGGAAACCCCAGTAGAAAGGGATGACTGGACTGTCGGTGTCGGTGCCTGGCATGCGCTTGAAGTAGACTGCGTCCGGATCGTCGACGACTTCATTTTTGTCAGTCGGCATAGAGTACTTGGCGGGTTTGAAGCAGCGCGACAGACGCTGCTCCAGTCCTGCGCACAATCCCGCTTCGACTTCGTTATAGGCGACGCCGACATCGTTGACGCCATGGACAAGAATGATATTGCCCGGCTTGTCGCGTGGGTGCTCGATAATCTTGTCGGAGGCGCGTTTATGCTGCAACACAGTGTAAGTATTGCTTGCCACGTATTCGGACTTTGGGTACTTTCTGCTTGAATCTGCCATGTGACTCGCTCCCCAACTGGACTATTTGTCGCCGCCACGCATCAGTCTGATATCAGCCATGTGCATCGCAGCACGTTCGATCAGATCGGATTTCCCGTCAGCGCCGGTGCGCGCCTCCAGGTCGGACCCGTCGCTGAGCCCGATTGCCATTTTGGCGGCCTCGACTGCGCCGCCCAGCGGACGATGACCGTTCTCCAGTGGCGTGCCGCGCGCGTAGTGCACTGCCAGCTTCTGGTCGGCGCCGCCTTCGCCGAAAGTCGGTAAGTGGGCCGCCATCGCTTCCGGCCCATCGAATACGTAGTTCGACGCGTGGAACTTGAGCGCTTGTTTGCTTCCGATAACCGGCGGGCCGTCGCCCAATTTCAGGAACGAACCATCCTCTGCGATGAGCAGGATCACCTTGCCGGAGATCGTGACCTTGCCCTCGGTGGCGGTCACGGTCAAATTGTTTGCCGAATTGATCTCGGTGTCGTCATGCTGGCTTTGGAGTAGCAGCTTGCCGAAATGGGCGATGCCGGTGAGCCCGCCATTCTGCGCGAACAGAGAGATGCCTTTGCCCGCATTGGCAGTGAAATTCTGGCCAGCAGTCATCTGGAGATGCTGCTGAGCGACGTTATCGATGTTGCGGGCGGAGTAGCTGACGATGGCCTTGGCGCTGGCAAATCCGATGCCGGCAGGGGAGGTAACGCCAATGACCGGTTCGCCTGGTTCGCTTGCGTTTGGGGCGGTGTTGCTGCGGTCTTCCCATTGCCTGAAGCGGGTCAGCAGTTCATCTTGCTCGCTGGAGTCGATCGCCGCGCCCTGGTGCCCGGCCGCGTGCTTGCCCAATGCAGCACACAGCTCACCGCATTCGCGCAGCAAGTTCAGATATTCATCGCGAGCGAGCTGCTTGCCCTTCGCGTTAGTTCCGCTCAGCAGCTGCCACGTACTGAGCAGGATGCCCCTGGCAGCATGCAGGGCAATTGCTTGCTCGCTGCGCAACTCGGCGCCTTCACCACGTGGCGCCTGTTTGCCGCCGTCGCGTAGTTCGGTCAGGTACCCAAGGTTGAGCTCTGTAGTGGCGTGGTCGCTTGCGAGCTGGGCGCTGATCTGGCCAGGCGTGTCGTCCAGCCGCAGCTGATTGCCGCGCTGGCCGCGTACTTCACGCGAACGGATGCCTGACTGGAACTTGGTGTTCGGCAGTTCACCTTCGTCGCGGAAGGCAGGGGGGCGGACCGCCGCCGTTATACAGCTGCCCGATGATGACGGGCTTGTCCGGGTCGCCGCCGGCCCAGTCGACCAGTACTTCCCTGCCGATCGGCGGCAGCAGGCGCGTGCCGCATTGTCCGTTGGCTCCGGGGCCGTTCCCGGCCCAATTGGAAGCGACACGTACCCAGGCGGAATCGACGTCAGAGTTGGCGCTGCCAGCGCCGCCTGCATGTGTGTGGTCTTCAGTCCGTGTCGCCGGGAAGCGGATCTTGACCCGTCCCATATCGTCGCACCAGACCTGTTCGTTCGCGGGGCCGACCACAATCGCCGTCTGTAGCGCCGGCCGCGGCAAGGTGGCGCGCGGCGGGACGATACGAATGCCCCGACGCACACAGCTGAAACGCGTCCGGTAGCGGAACGGCTCCCCGTCGGCACTGTCAAACACAGCGTAATCACCATGGCTCCAGCCGTTGCGGCTGAACAGCCGTTCGACACGGGCGCCGATTTGCACCGGCAAATTGTTCTGGGCTGCTATGTGCTGTCCTGTGACGACGAACTCGCGTTCACTGACCGGGTGGGTATCAATTTCCGGATGACCGTCGAGGCTGAACCATTCACCGACGGCCAGGTCGCGTACCCCACCTTCGCCGTGGAAGCTTTTGGCTTGATACTCGTGGTGCGCCATTTGGCCGTAGCCTAGCCCGGTCAGGTCACGCGCGCTGTCGCCAAGGTGGGGCGGCGCGGCATAGTAGTCGTTGAGGGTGGCGGCCAGGGCATTGCCGCGCTCGCCCTGGTTAGCCAGCGACGGGGCCCATGCGGCCATGAACACGCCGCCGGATGGG
>DASWMN010000145.1:0-33383 GCA_036399735.1 Telluria sp.
CGATGAATGGTTCAATAGCAAAATCCGGGTGAGCTGAGGTCTTTCGCTGTGCCGCAAAAACGTCGCCCCCGCCTGCGCGAGGGCGATTTGGGCGATTTTTCCCTTCTTTACTTCTGCGCGTCCACCTTGCGCGCATTCCCGAGCGGATCCTTCACCGTATAGTCGGGCGGCACGGTGAACAGCCCCGCTGCCGGCTCGTCGCGCTTCAAGTTCGCCAGCCGGTACGTGCGCTCGCCGCTGCGCGGATCGCTGTGCTTCGACAGCAGCGTAACCTGCAGATCAGGTGAATACCAGGTTTCGGTGGTCACCACGATGGCGTTGCGGTTGCCGATTTCGCCGGCCGGAATTTCGTAGCTGCGCAGCTTGCCCTGCGCCCTGACCCCGTCAATCTCCTTTGTGCCCAGATCCTTGGTGCTCGCTTTCGTTGACCACTTCATGTCGCCGAATGCGCCTGCGATCAAGGGGCCGAAACGGTCCGCCCCCGGCATCGGCTGGCGCTCGGCCAGTTCGCGCGAAACGCGGATGCGCACATCTTCGCCGATGCGTTGGCCGTCCACGCCCGCACTGCGTTCGATCCGCTTGACGAATACCTGGTCGCCTTCCGCACCGTGCAGCGCTTGCGCCCGAACGCGGGCTTTTTCGGCGGCGGCGCGTGCGCGTTCGCCGGCGGCGCGTGCGATCTCGCCGGACGCGCGCGCTTTCTCCGCCGCTGCGCGGGCTTTTTCGGCCGCGATGTGGGCCACTTGGTCGGGCTGGACCAGCCGCGTCGCCGTCTTCGCTTCAGGCCGCAGGAACCAGGTGGCGCCGGCGGCGCCGTCACGGATCGTCACCAGGGTCACATCGCCGTTCGCGTTGCGCCGTTCCTGGCGCGTCCGTCCGGCGCTGTCGCGATAGCTCATGCTGCTGGACTTGTTGGCGATCTGATTACCATCGGCCAGATTGGTGAGCTGCTCGCTCACGACTTCGGCGCTGTAGGGCGCGTTCTTGACGATGCGGCCATGGCTGATCATCAGGGGGCCGGTCAGCGCCGCATGATCGAAGGGCTGCGCGCTGGCCTGGTCCATGTTCATCACCACGCGTTCGCGCACTACGTGGGCTGTGCCAGCGCGTTCAGCGGCCTCGCCGCTGTCGTCGAAATGCAGCGCGAGCGGCGCATCGGCCAGGGCGGCGAGCGGATGGCCCAGCAGGACTGCCAGCAGGGCAGGTAACAACAGCATCTTGGTCTTCATGTGATCCTCTTCGGGTTGGGTATTTGGTATCAGGGTGAAACGACAAGGCGCAATGCCAGCGGCGCACCATCGGCGCCCACCAGCATCTCGGCGCGCACCGAGTCGCCTGCTTCTTCCGGGCTGACCGGCAGGCCGAGCGAGGCCAGGGCGGTACGCGGTACATCGGCCTCCAGCACGCGCGGATGCTGTTCCTGCTCGATGCGTTCCATCGGCTGCAGCGCCACAAAGGCGGGGCCGTCGTCGGCCAGCAGGTGTGCTGCGCCGGTGTTGCCAGTGCCCGTGGTGGGCGCGTGCAGCGGCATCGTCACCGCCAGCAGGGCCAGCACCGCCAGTCCGCCAGTGCCGCCGGCCAGCGCCCAGCGGCGCGGCGACAGCGCGTGATACCAGCGCCGCGCCGGAAACTGCTCGGCGAAGGCAGCCATCAGCTCCTTCTCGACGCCGCGCGGCGTGTCCAGCGTGGACATGCTGCTGCGCAGGTGGGCCAATGGGGGCGACAGTTCAGGATCGTGCAAATCATCGGTGTTCATGGTAAGACCTCGTTCATCGTCGTGGGGCGGTGGGCCGCCAGGCGTTTGCTCATCGCGGCGCGGCCACGCGACAGGCGCGATCGGACGGTGCCGATATCGACCTGGCAGATCTGCGCGATCTCCAGGTAGGACAGTTCATGCATTTCGTAGAGGATCAGCACGTCGCGGTAATGCGGTGGCAGCAGGGCGATCGCGCGCCGGACCTGTTCTGCCAGTTCGTCGCTGAGCAGGCGCGCCAGCGGCTCGTGCCGGGTGCAGCCCGCTTCTTCGGCTTCGTCCAGGTCATCCTCGGGTTCAGGCAGGGCTTGCGCGCGCAGGTGTGGCTGTTCGTGGCGCAGGATCAGATTGCGGGCCACGCCAAACAGAAAGTGGGAGAGGGCGCCGCGCAGGGGATCGAAGCGCAGGGTGCCGGTGAGCAGGCCCATGAACACTTCCTGCACCACGTCGGCGGCGCTGTCGGAGGAACCGCAACGCAGCACGGCAAAGCGGAACAGCGGACCCTGATGGCGCCGATACAGCGCCTGGAAAGCGGCCGCGTTACCGTCGCGTAGCTGGCGCAACAGGTCGGTGTCGGAGGTGGTGTCGGTAGTTGTCATGTTGGTCTCTACCTGTATTCCCGTTTCACCCCCGAATAGTTCCAACTATTTTTGTTTTTTAGTCGATCCAGTTCGCGCGCGGGAATTTGGTGCGGAATTCGTCGGGCATGACGACCACTTCGCTGGTCTTGTAGTTGTAGAAGACGAAGCCGGACTTGGCCATGGCGACCAGTTTCTTGTCCTTGGGCCGGGTGATGCGGAAGGTGATGTCGCCGCCGTACTTGTTAAAGTCCATGACGCCCACCTCGAACAGCAGCTGGTCGCGTGCATGCGCCTCGCTGCGGTAGGTGGTTGCCAGGTCGGTGACGATGATGCCGGTGCCGTCACGTTCGCTCTCGCGCACGCCGAATTCGTACAGAAAGCGCGCCCGCGCTTCCGAGATCATCGAGATCATCGAGTCGTTGCCCAGGTGGTTGGCGCCGTTGATGTCGGTTACACGGACCGTGAGCGGGGTGGTGTAGTAGTACTGTTCTTCGGGGAAGTCGAGTTGTAGTCGTGCCATATGGGTCTCGTCAGGGAAGGTTGTTAACAGCCGGCTGCAGGGCCGGCGCGTGGCTGCGCACCGCCATCAGGAAAAAGCCCAGCGACGCCAGCGAAATCAGCAGCAGCATGCCGAACAGGATGGTGGGACTGGAATGCAGTTCGATCACGGCCGCGATTGCGAGCGGCCCGGCCGCCTTGGCCAGCAGCGAGGGGCCGGCCAGCGCCCCCGAGATAGCGCCGTAATTGCGCGCGCCGAACAGGATTTGCGGGACGGTACCGCGCACAATGGTCAGGATGCCGTTCGACAGCCCGTACAGCACGCAGAACAGGCCCATGGCCATTTGCCGGCTGCCGAAGAAGAGCAGCGCCAGCAGGGCGCCGGGCAGCGCGGCAAAGCATACCTTGCCGATTGTTTGCGGCGTGAAGCGGTGGCCCAGCGCCATCTCGCCCAGGCGGCCGCCCACTTGCATCGGCCCGATCAGCGCGGCCATCAGCACCACGGTGGCCATCGGATGGCCGAAGCCATGC
Organism: Telluria sp.; assembly: GCA_036399735.1. GTDB lineage: Bacteria > Pseudomonadota > Gammaproteobacteria > Burkholderiales > Burkholderiaceae_D > Telluria_A. The sequence continues at coordinate 3,364 of DASWMN010000145.1, forward strand.
AGGATCGGAATCAGATGCACCGACAGGCCAGAGAAAATGAAGCTGTTGCAGGCGAACGCGAAGGCCAGCGTCCAGAAAGCGGGGTGGCGCAGCGCCTGGCGCAGCGTCAGGTCGCTGTCGGTGCGGGGCCGTTGCTGATGTCCGCCCACTGCCGGTCCGTCCAGCAGCAGGTGCAGCGGCAGGCAAAGCAGCAGCTGCAGCAAGGCGTAATACCAGAAGGTGGTGCGCCAGCCGGCGCTGGTATTGATGGCCAGGGTCAGGGGCCAGAACACGGTGCTGGCAAAACCGCCGAACAGGGTCAGGGTTGAAATCGGCCGCCGCGCCATGGCGCCGAACGCATGTATCAGGCTGGCAAAGGCCGCTTCGTACAAGACGCCTGACATCGATACACCGAGCACGGTCCAGGCCAGAAAATAGCTGGTGGCGTCCTCGGCGCGGCTGAGCAGAATGAAGCCGGTCCCGCACAGCAGCGAGCCGGCTGCCATGACGTAGCGTCCACCGTAGCGGTCGATCAGTATGCCGGCCGGCGTGGACACCAGCCCCGCCACCAGCAGGCACCACGAGAAAGCGCCGAATACCAGTTGCGGCGACAGATGCAGGCTGCGTTCGATATCGCGCGCGACAATCGCGAACGCGTAGTACAGCGTGCCCCAGGAGATAAGCTGGGTGAGCGCCAGAATGGCGATCGGTTTGAATGTGCGCTTGCTTTCCATTGGTCCAGAACCATGATGCCTGGGGCGCCAGTGCGCCTGCGCGATCATTGTACTGGCTCGCCCGGGTTCAGGGGATAGCCCCGGCGTGTCCGGCCGGTGGTTCGCGCAGGCGGGTTTTGCGCACCACCCCATCGGGACCGAACAGGATCACGAATTCGGCGTAGCGGCCGGCGCCGCGGGCGACCTGGTAGTCCCAGACCTGATAGCCGTTGTCGAACTGCTGGCTGTGGGCAGGCCCCAGGGCCGCGCGCACCGAGGCGGTGCTGGCTTGACCGGGCACCACCGTGACGGTCAGGCGGTCTTGCGTCAGCGGGGCGGCCGGCGGTGGTGCGCCCGCGCACCCGGCCAGCAGAAACAGCAAGGCGGCCGTATGCATGCGCTTCATGGCGCATCCTCCATATAGTCGAATTCGAGGATCGTGTCGTCCGGCCAGCTGCGGTCCCACAAGGGCGCGTAATAGCTGCGCTCCAGCAGAACCTGGCAGTCGCAGAAAGGCAGCGAGTCGCGCGTCTGGGTGCCGCCGGCGTACAGCATGGACAGCGGCAGCGCTTCGCTGCGCGCGCCGTCACGCAGGGTCACGCCGAACACGGCACGCTCGGCGAAAAACAGGTAGTTGCCATCGGGCTGATTGCACACGCTTGTCGCGTCGGTCAGCAGCGCCGCCAGCCAGCCGAACAGCGGCGCGCTGTTCGAGATCAGTCCGGACTCGATGCCGACCCGGCATTCCAGACGCAGGTCGCCCAGGCGCCGCGTGCCGGGCGCCAGGCCCGGTGTTTGCACCCAGGCGCGCCAGGTCATGGTGTCGCTCTTGCGGTTGGCCAACACGGCCGCGTCTTCCCGTTCGGCTTGCGCATTGCGCGGCAGCACAAAGCTGAAGTCGGGGGCGAGGGGGATGGGCAGGGACAGCGTTTCGCCGGCCACGCGCAGGGCAACACCGTCGAGCCGGGTCCCGGGCAGGCGCGGAAACAGGCGAAAGCGCAGGCTGGCAGCCGGCGCCAGGGCATGCTCGCGATCGAAGCGGTCCATGCCCAAGAGCATTTTGCGATACGACTTGTCGACTGGATCGCGCACGCTGGAAACGCGCACGGAAGGGACTGCATCGGGCGCTGCGGCCAGCAAGGCCGGGCGCCAGAGGCAGAAAAGCGCTAATAGCTGCAATGCAACATAATTTCGCCGATAAATTAGCGAAATCATATTTTGCCTGCCGCCTTACCAGTGTCGTGGACGACCGGTGTCGAGGTGGACGAACTGCGAGTCCGGGTAGTAGCCCACCCCGCCGCCGTTGGCCCTGAGGGCCGCCTTGTGCAGGGCCGCCAGGTCGCGCCCTGGCATGCGGATATCGATGGCTTTGCCCTCGAGGTGCATGCTGTGCTTGGCCACGCCCCCGCTGGCGGCGGCCAGTTTGGCGTTGCTTTCGGGCGAACGATAGCCGGAAATGACGTGCAGCACATCGGTCCCGCCAAAGCGCGCGCTGACCCGGTCCAGCAACAACAGCAATTCCGGATCCATGGTGGCGATGGTGTTGTTGCGGTGGTCGCGCAGCAGCTTGTTAATGTCGGTCAGGGCTTCGGGAATGAATTCCCCCTCTGCCCAGAACACGCTTTTGATGCTTTCGCCCGTGTGGGTGTTGTACAGGCGCAGCACGCGTTCGTGCGGCGCGGCAGCTGCGGCGCGCGCAACGGCCGGCACGGAAAGGGCGGTGGCCAGTACGGCGGAGGTCTTGAGGAAGGAGCGGCGACGGTTCATGGTGCAATCCTAGCGCGTGTTTCTTGAGGACCCATGATACCGCCGCAAGCGATTTGCTGCACTAACTTGCGTGTGGGAATGTTACTTTCACAACTAAGCTGTTTTACAGGAATCTCACGCAATGTTGCAGATTTGTGACGACGCGGAAATAGCTTTTCCATAGTGCAAACGAAATTTGGTTCGGCCAGCGTCGCGAAAATACAAAGATTCCACGTTAATTTAACGCCTATTTAAATTAATTCTTTTGCTATAGTCTTTGACACTTGTTTTTATCGTAGTAAGTCCACAGAGGGTAGCACAATGAAAATAATGAACCAGAGACTCAACCCGCGCCATGGCGCAACCATGTTTGGATTGATCGCGGCGCTGTTCAGCGCCGCACCGGTGTTGGCAGACACCATCACGTTCACTCCCCAGGCGCCGGCCGTGTATGAAAGCGGAACCTCGATCAGCGAGGCAGGCTACAACCTGCTGTTCGTGGAAGGCCCTGTGGCTGCCGCGGCAAATGTTGTCAGCGGCATCGGCGACATACTGGACGGCAACGACCCGTTCAGCTGCGATGTGATCGGCTGCCCTGCTGGCGCCAACGGCAATTATCTGGCCATCCTCAACGATGGCGGCGTGCAATTCACGCATGCCGGCACGCTCAATGGCTTTACCCTCAGTGGCCTGAACTTCGCCTTCATTTCGCCGTTGCCGGTAGGTCCTGGCGACTACGGTCAACTGGTGCTGACCGGCACTAACTGGTTCGGCCAGACCGTGTCCACCAGCCTGGCCTTCCCTGGCCAGAACAACAACGGCCAGTTCATGTTCGGCCCTGCCGCGCTGGACGCTGCCTTCCGTGGCAATGTGTTTACCAGCCTGACGATCAGCGCCTGCATCTACGATGCCAACAGCGATTGCACCAATTCGGTCGACAGCCCGGCCAACAACCTGGCCCAGTTCGCGCTCGATGATGTGACCCTGAATGCGGTACCGGAACCAGCGTCGTTCCTGCTCGCCGGCCTTGGCCTGGCCGCGCTGGGTGTGTCGCGCCGCCGTGCTGCACGTTCCACTTCACTCTGATCGCAAGGACCGCATTCATGAATCTTCGCCCTGTATCCGCAGCCATTGTGCTGCTGCTGTCCTCGATCGCCGTCAGCGCCAACGCGCAGGAAGCGCGCCGTTCGTACATCGTGCAGCTGGCCGACAAGCCGGTCGCCACCTACACCGGCGGTACCGCCGGTCTGCCGGCCACCAAGCCGGCCGAAGGTACCCGCCTCAATGTCGAGGCAGCCGACGTTCAGAACTACATCAACTACCTCGAAAGCAAGCAGGCCAGCGTCGCTGCCACCGTGCCTGCCTCGCAAATCACGCACGAATACCAGGTGGTCTTCAATGGCTTCGCAGCCCTGCTGACCGACGCTGAAGTGCGCGCGCTGAAGAAAAACAGCGCGGTGGCCAACATCACCGCCGACTCGGTGATGCAGCTTGATACCAACTACACCCCGACCTTCCTGGGCCTCGATGCGCCAGGCGGTCTGTGGCAACAGCTCGGCGGCCAGGCTGGCGCCGGCGAAGATATCGTGATCGGTATCGTCGACAGCGGCATCTGGCCTGAGAACCCAAGCTTTGCCGACCGCATCGACAACAACGGCAATGCCAGCCACACCGGCAGCACCGTGGTCTACGGCGCGCCACCGGCCAGCTGGAAGGGCAGCTGCGTCACTGGCGAAGGCTTCACCGTCGCCAATTGCAACAACAAACTGATCGGCGCGCGCTACTTCAAGGCCGCCTCGCAGACCCTGCACTGGACGGAATTCCTGTCGGCCCGCGATTCGGTCGCCGGCGCGGAAGGCAGCGGCGGCCACGGCACCCACACCGCCAGCACGGCCGGCGGCAATGCCAATGTGATCGTCAACAACAACGGTCTGGTCCTGGGCAAGGTATCGGGCATGGCGCCGCGCGCACGCGTGGCCGCCTACAAGGTCTGCTGGACCGACGGCGTCACCGGCAAGAACGGCTGCGCCACCGCCAACAGCGTGGCCGCGATCGAACAGGCTGTCAAAGACGGCGTGAACGTGATTAACTTCTCGATCGGCCCGAACGCCGGCGGCGGCTCCTTCAGCGAAGCGACCGAAGTCGCCTTCCTGGGCGCGGCCAGCGCCGGTGTGTTCGTTGCGGCTTCGGCTGGTAACGGCGGCCCGACCGCCACCAGCGTGACCCCGACCGCCCACATCAGCCCATGGCTGACCTCGGTCGGCAACTCGACCCACAACCGTCTGTTCGTGGGCGACGCCACCCTTGGCAGCGGCACCATCATGACCGGTGCTTCGTCGAACGCGCAGAGCGGCTACGCCCCTCTGATCCGCTCGCGCGATGCCGGTTTCGACGGCGTGCCCGTGACCGACAATCTGCTGCGCTGCTTCGGTTCGGCCGACGCGGTCGCGGCCTTGCTCGATCCGGCCAAAGTCACCGGCAAGATCCTGGTCTGCGACCGCGGTGCCAACGTGCTGGTGAATAAATCGGCCAACGGCAAGGCCGCTGGCGCAGCCGGCGTGATCATTGCCAACGTCACCGGCGGTGCCGATACCATCCTCAATCAGGCACACTCGATTTCGACCGTGCACCTGAGAGCAGCCGATGGCAACGCGCTCAAGGCTTACATGGATGCCAATACCGGCAGCGCCACCGCTTCGCTGGGCAACCTGCGTGGCGTGGTCGATCCGACCGTGCAGGCGCCGCAAATGAGCGGTAGCTCCTCGCGCGGCCCGAACGTTGCCAACAACAACATCATGAAGCCGGACGTTTCCGCGCCGGGCAGCGACATTCTGGCTGGCGTGACCGCTGACCTGACCCGCGACCAGCGCAATGCTGTCGCAGGCGGCGCCACGGCACCGACCAACTGGGCGTTCTACTCGGGCACCTCGATGGCCAGCCCGCACATTGCCGGTATCGCTGCACTGCTTAAGCAGAAGTATCCGAGCTGGACCCCGGCCATGATCAAGTCGGCCCTGATGACCACCGCCACCATGACCAAGCCTGACGGCCAGAACGGTTCGGTAGCCTGGGACACCACCGCGCGCACCACCGGCACCCTGCCTTGGGGCCAGGGTTCGGGCCAGGTCACGCCGAGCGCCGCATCCAATCCTGGTCTGGTGTACGACGCGACCGAGATCGATTACGCGCGCTTCCTGTGCGGTATCAACGCTGGCGTGTATTCGGCAGCGACCTGTACCGCCATCGGCACGATTCCGGCTTATAACCTGAATCTGGCATCGCTGACCGCGGCCAACGTACTCGGTTCGCTGACGCTGACCCGTACCGTGACCAACGTCGGCACGACGACCTCGACCTACAACGCCACCGCGGCGGTGCCTGGTTACACGGTTGACGTGCAGCCTGCCAGCCTGGTCATCGCGCCTGGCCAGAAAGCCACCTTCAAAGTCAAGCTGACCCGCACCACCGCACCACTCGATACCTGGGTGTACGGCAGCCTGACCTGGTCGGACGGCGTGACCAACGTGCGCAGCCCGCTGACCGCCCGCGGTTCGGCCCTGTCGGCACCGGCTGTGGTGGCCGCGGAAGCGACCACCGGCAGCAAGGTGTTCACCATCGGTACCGGCTTTGCCGGCGCCATGAGCGGCGTGAAGTCCGGCCTGCTGCCAGCAGTGCAGGAAACCCGCGTGGTCGGCCCGGCCGGCACCAACAGCACTGTCTACACCGCGGCTTGCCGCGCTGGCGGCGGTGCCGGTGTCAACGTGCACTCCGTCACCATCCCTGCCGGTACCCTGGCGGCGCGCTTCTCCCTGTTCGATGATGACACCGCTGGCGGTTCGGATTCGGATCTGGACCTGATCGTGGTATCGCCTTCGAACACCCTGACCACCAGCGGCAACGGCGGCTCCAACGAGCGCGTTCAGCTGCTTAATCCGGCCGCTGGTGTGTACAAGGTGTGCGTGATTGGCTACGACCCGGTTGGTGGTTCGGCCGAGTACAAGCTGTCCTCGTGGGTGCTGGCACCGAACGTGATCAGCGGCGGCTTCAAGGCCACCCTGCCTGGTATCGCCTACATGGGCGGCACCGGTTCGGTCAGCGTAGGCTGGTCGGGTCTGGCAGCTGGCAAGCGTCACCTCGGCGCCGTGCAGTATGTGGTTGGCGGCGTTGCTCAGGGCACCACCCTGGTTGAAGTCAACACCAATGATCCGCTGCCACTGTTCGACACTGGCCGTTCGGCGCAGGCACTGGCTTATTAAATAGCCCGTACTGCCTGACGCGCCCTGCGGGGCGCCCAACCCCAAGCGCTTGTGCAGGCGCTTGGGGTTTTTTTACGCTCCGACCCATCATCGGGGCGCGCGAAGCGCCGCTGTTTTGTGGCTAGCCATCCACACTGGCGACGAAAATTGCCGATGCGCGGGCATGGCTGGCACGCTGCGGCCAATTCGAAATGCCGCGTCGAGAATGTTAAATTCTTTGATTCCCGATGCATAAACCGGCAGCCTCTGCCGTCCTCAATTGCCATCTGAATTCCTTGAATAAAACAGCGCTTCTACGATCGGTTTATTCAGGCCGCATTATGTGTTCAGCTCGCTTTTCGGAATAGGCGACATAAACCGCCAAATCGCGCAAATTTGCCATTTGAGTTAGGAAAACTCCTATAGCGCCAATAGGAACCGGCTGATTCCTCTTGGGAAACAGCTTTTGTTTTCTCCTCGACTCGTCTTTTTAACGGAAATAAAAACACCCTGTTTGCATAGCACCCCTGCATCCGGTACAAGCCGAATTCATGCGTGGTGCATGCGCCATTATCTCGCGCGGTAATACCATAAAAATTGTTAAATTTTCCGATAAATTAATAATCTTTCTAAGTTGTATAAACAACTATTCTTTGAAATAATTTATCGCGTTGTTTTAGCCGCGAACAGGTTCGATCATGAATGGAAGAATGCGATGACAGACGGGTTTAGTTTCAAAGAGGCGATGCAGCGATATCCCACCGGTGTCGTCGTCGCCACCACCACCGGTGCGGGTGGCCAGCCCTGCGGACTGACTGCCAGCTCCTTCACCTCGATCTCGCTGAGCCCGCCCCTGGTGCTGGTCTGCATTGCACGCAGCGCGAGCTGCTACCACGACTTTGCGCGCGCACCTGCCTTCGCGCTGAACATGCTGCGTCCGGAACAGGAAGCGCTGGCGGTGCGCTTCGCCACGCGCGGCGCCGACAAATTCGGCGCCGGTGAATTCGTCGTCGACGGCGATGGCTTGCCGCTACTGGAGAACGCGCTGGCCCATCTGGTGTGCGAACAGGCTGCCTGGCACCAGCACGGCGATCACGCGATCCTGGTGGGGCAGGTGCGCTCGGTCGGCCTGGGGGACGAAGGCGCGGCGCTTGCGCGCTGCCGCCAGCGCTTCAGCGCCATCGGCGCGGAGGTCGGCGATGCTGCGTGAGAGTGGATTGGCACGGGCCGACAGTTCGCCGCTGGCGCTGCTCGAAGCGCTTGACCTGATCGGCGACGGCCGCCCCGGAGAAAAGATCTCACACGCGCGGATCGAGGATTTCGCCCGGCGTCGTTGCGCTTTCGACTGGCTGCATCTGGGCCATACCGACCTGGCGGTGGGCCGCCTGCTTGACGTCGTCGCGGCGCATCCGCATTTGCTGCCGCCGCGCTCCGGCCACATGGGCAACTGGGAAGCGATCGCCAGCGGCCGCGCCGGCGCGATGGATTTCAACCGCTGCGCCGCTACCGGCGGGCGCGGCTACCCGCTGGTATACGCCTTCAATCAGACCGAAGACAGCACGCTGTCGCAGGGCGACTGCGTGTATCTGCCCGGATCGCTGATCGAAGACGGCCGCCGCATCGAGCTGGCGCTGCATACCTGGGATGGCAATCAATTTGTCTTGCGCGACCGCAGCGAAGCGCTGTTCACGCCCTTTGTCCGTGCCCGCGACCAGGGCCAGGATCAGCTTGAAGCGCTCACGCGCATCCATGCGCGCCGCATGCGCGGGTTGACGCAGTTTCGCTTCGGGCTCGAGCCCGAGATGCTGATGCGCGATGAACCGACGCTGCGCGCCGTGCTGGCCACGCTGATCGATGACGCCGCCGCCCAGCCGAACGCGCGCATCGCCTTGCAGGAATTGTTCGGCCGTCAGGCTGGCCTGGACGGCATCGTCACGCGCCAGGACATGTTCCGCCAGGACGCCATCTACAGCATGAACGGCACCGCATACGGCACCCTGGAACAAACGGTCGAGGCCGCTATTCTGCCGCTGCTGGCGGTCAGCGCGCCCGAGCGCTTCGATGCAATGATCACCTCGCTGCCGCCGCACATTCCCGTGGTCGCTACGCCGCTGATTCAGATGCTCTGCGGCCTGTTCAGTACCCATTACCCCGACAGCCCGATTGACCGCGCCAGCATGACGCAGCCGTTCAATCCGCACTTCCACTGGGGCGCGCGCGACATGGCCGGCTATCCGCCAGTTCACAACGGCTATTTCGCCCGCAGTTCGCGTGCCAAAAGCGCCACCAAAATCTGCGGCGCGGTACTGCGCAATTTTAAGGGGATCGACCCTTTGCTGTTCATCCTGATGCCGGTCACGATCTTCATGCTGTGCCCGACCAGCGCGCACGAGGGCGACCATGCGCTGCTGGCGGATCTGATCGCACGGGTGCGCCGCCACAGTGCTGCCGGGCAGGCGCCGGCAATGGCAGCCGTGCAGGCGCTAGTCAATGACTGGCTGGCCGACGTCCAGGGCCGTATTTCGCCGTACTTCATCGCACGTTTCGAACGGCGCAGCGGCGTGCTGCACAAGGCTGTGCCGCCTGCATACAGCGAGCCGTTCGAGCCGGCGGGCTTTCACGAGATGACCTTGCGCCAGGCCTGCATGACGGTCGGCGCACTGATGCTCGCACTGAACCCTGATACACCAGTGAACTGAACACGATGAACATGACGACCAAAACCAATTTGCAGCGCGTGCTCCTGATCGGCGCAGGGCGCGAAGGCGAGGACTTGCTGGCCGAAGCCAGGGCGATGGGCCTGCGGGTGCTGAACATCAACAGCAAGAAGTCCTTCAAGCCAGCCTTCCTTCCCCTGGTGGAGCATGCAGTCCTGATCGACTACGAGGACCTCGATGCGCTGCTCCCGATTGCCAGGGTGCTGGCCCAGGTTTACCCGTTCAACAGTGTGATTTCGCTCAGCGAAGACGGGCTGGTCGCGGCCGCCCACGTGGCCCGTGCCCTGGGGTTGCCGGGCAGTTCGGTGGATACGGTCGAGCTGCTCAAGGACAAGGCGCGCATGCGCGCCCACCTGGCGCGGACCGCAATCAGCCCGGTGGTGGCGCGCGTTGGCAACAGCGGCGACGACATTGCCACCTTTTTTGCGCTGCACGGCAAGGCCATCGTCAAGCCGGTCGATGGCGCCGGCAGCTTTGCGGTGTTTACGGTTGCAGCGCCCGCTGATGCGGCCGCGGCGGCCGCCGGCCTGGCTGCTGCGGGCATCGAACGCTTCCTGATGGAAGAATACCTCGATGGTCCGGAAATCAGCGTCGAGTCATTCAGTTTCGATGGCCGCCACGTGATCGTTGCGCTGACCGACAAGGTCGTGCTCGCGCACCACGTCGAGGGGGGGCACTGTGTGCCGTCCCTGCTCGATTCGGCCAGTGCCGCGGCAGCGGGCGCACTGACCTGTACCTTCCTCGATGCGATCGGCTTGCGCGATGGTCCGGCCCACACCGAAATCAAGCTGACCGCGCGCGGTCCGCGCATCGTCGAATCGCATAACCGGGTCGGCGGCGACCGCATCAATGAACTGGTGCGCCAGGCGTATGGCGTCAGTCTCAAGGGACTGGCGCTGGGCTGGGCGGCCGGCGTCTCGGCCGCGCTGGAGGCGCCGCCAGCGCCACTGCGCGCTGCGGCGATCCGCTATCTGGTGGCAGAACCGGGCGTGGTTGGCGCGATCGGCGGCCTGGACGCCGTGCGCGCGCTGCCTGGCTTTGTCGAACTGCGCATCGACGTCGCCTGCGGCGACACCGTCCGCCCGGTTCGCTGCTCCAGCGACCGGGCGGGCCATGTGATCGCCACCGGCGCCACGCAAGCCGAAGCGATCGCCCGCTGCGAAGCCATGCTCGCATGCATCCGCATCACCACCAGCCCGGACGCGCCATCATGCAACTGAGCTGGGATACCGTCGATTTCAACATCAGCGCACCGATCCTGACGCACAAGGGCATGCGCCCGAGGCTGCTGCAGCAGCTGGTGGTCCGGCTCGAGTGGCAGGGCCTGCACGGCCTGGGCCTGGCAGTGCCGGCACCCGACTACGGCACCAGCCTGGAAAGCCTGGCCCAGGCGCTCGGGCGCTGCGTACCGCTGTTGCGCGGGCGCTGTCCGGATCAGCTCGAGGCCATCCTGCGCGACTTGCCGGTGCAGGACCAGGCGTCGGCCATGGCTGCCATTGACATGGCCCTGCATGACCTGCTCGGCCAGCGCGCCGGCCTGGGCGTACACGCGCTGCTGGGATTGGGCGCGCTGGCCTTGCCGCCCACTTTCGCATCGATCGGCATCGTGGCGCCCGACGTGGCCGCACGCGAAACGCAGGCGCTGGCGCAGTGGTCGTGCATCAAGCTGAAAATGGGCAGCGTGCCCGATTTCGCGCGGGTCGAAACCGTGCGCGCGCTCCATGGCGGCTTGCTGGCGGTCGATGCGAATGGCGCCTGGACGGCGCAGCAGGCGCTCGAGGTGGTCGCCGAACTGGCGCGTATCGGCGTCGACCTGGTCGAGCAGCCGGTGGCCCGTGGCGAGCGCGCCGGCTTGCGCCTGGTACGCGAGCGGGCCGCAATGCCGATTCTGGCCGATGAAGACTGTGCCGGCGTGGACGACATCCTGGCCCTGCATGGCTGCGTGGACGGGATCAATATCAAGCTGCTCAAGTGCGGCGGCATTCGCAACGCGCACAAGATGATCGTGCTGGCGCGCCAGCTTGGCATGAAAGTCATGCTGGGCTGTAAAGCGGAGAGCACGATTGGCGTGACCGCCATGGCGCAGCTGGGCGGCCTGGCCGACTGGCTGGACCTGGACGGCCACCTGCTGCTGTCGAACGACCCGTACGCGGGCGTGCTGGTGGAAAACGGGCGGGTCAGTCTGCCAGCCGGCCCCGGCCTCGGGCTGCAACGACGCGCTGCCATCCGGCCCGCGCCTGAACCTATTCTGGAGCAATCATGACACTGCAATGCATCGTCCTGGACGATTACCAGCATGCCGCCCTGCGTTACGCCGACTGGCGCGCGCTGGAAGGGCAGGTCGCCGTCTCGGTCCTGAGCGAGCATATCGAGGACGAGGACGCGCTCGCCGCCCGCCTGGGCCAGGCGGCCATTGTCGTCATCATGCGCGAACGCACCCCCTTTCCGGCTTCCCTGCTGCGGCGTTTGCCGAACCTGCGCCTGCTCATCACCAGCGGCTTGCGCAACGCCTCGATCGACCTGCAGGCAGCCCAGGCGTGCGGCGTGACCGTGTGCGGCACCGGCAGCGCATCCGAGCCACCGGCAGAACTGAGCTGGGCGCTGATGCTGGCGCTGGCGCGCCAGATTGGGCCCGAAAACGCGGCCTTGCGCGCCGACGGTCCCTGGCAAAGCACGGTTGGCACCGACCTGCATGGCGCCACGCTCGGCTTGCTCGGGCTGGGCAAGATCGGCACCCGCATGGCACGCATCGGCCAGGCGTTCGGGATGCAGGTGCTGGCGTGGAGTCCGAACCTGGACCAGGCGAAAGCGACGCAGGCCGGGGCCACACTGGCGCCATCCAGGGACGCCTTGCTGGAAGCGAGCGACTTCGTCTCGATCCACCTGGTGCTCGGTGAACGCAGCCGTGGCCTGATCGGCGCCCCCGAACTGGCGCGCATGCGGCCTGGCGCCTTTCTGATCAATACATCGCGCGCCGCCATCGTCGACCAGCAAGCCCTGATTTGCGCGCTCGAGCAGGGCACCATTGCCGGCGCCGGGCTCGATGTGTTCGACCTGGAGCCGCTTCCCGCCGGCCATCCATTCCGGCGTCTGCCCAATGTATTGGCAACGCCCCATCTGGGCTACGTCTCGCAACGCAACTACACCACCTATTTCAGCGAAGCGGTCGCCGATATCGCCGCCTGGCTGGCCGGCGCGCCCGTGCGCACCCTGACCTGAATCTGCTTACCCACCGGAGATCCGCTTTGAATACCACACCACGCATGATGAAGCTGGGCGCCTTTCTGCCCGCCCCGGGCCACCATGTCGCCGCCTGGCGGCACCCCGAGTCGATGGCCAGCGGCGGCCTCGATTTCGATTATTACCGCAGTATCGTTCAGTGCGCCGAGCGCGGTCTGTTCGATCTGGTGTTCCTGTCCGACGGGGTGGGCATCCGCACCCACTACAACGACAAGGATGAACTGAGCCGCTGGGGGCGGATGGTGCACTTCGAACCGATCACGCTGCTGTCTGCGCTGGCCGTGCACACCACCCACATCGGCCTGACGGGAACCGCCTCGACTACCTACAACGAGCCGTTCAACATGGCGCGCAAGTTCGCTTCGCTCGACTTCCTCAGCGCGGGCCGGGCGGGCTGGAATGTGGTGACCTCGGCCAGCGACGCAGAAGCGAAGAACTTCAGTCTGGACAAGCAGGTCGAGCATGCGACGCGCTACAGGCGCGCGCGCGAATTCATGCAGGTCGTGACGGGACTGTGGGACAGCTGGGAAGACGATGCCTTCCTGTATGACAAAGCGGCGGGCCGCTATTTTGACCCGGACAAGCTGCATGTGCTGAACCACGTGGGTGAATTCTTCAAGGTCCAGGGCCCGCTCAATCTGGCGCGCGCACCGCAGGGCTATCCCGTCATCGTGCAGGCCGGCTCGTCGGCGGACGGCCAGGATTTCGCCGCCAGCGTGGCTGAAGTGATGTTCACCGCGCAGCAAACGCTGCCCCAGGCCCAGGCCCTGTATCGCGGCATGAAGGCGCAGGCGGTGCAGCATGGCCGCCTGCCCGACCATATCAAGATCATGCCCGGGCTGTTCCCCGTCATTGGCGCCAGCATGGCTGAAGCCGAAGACAAATACGCGCAGCTGCAGGACTTGATCGACGAGCGCGTCGGCCTTGGCTTGCTGAGCGACCGCCTGGGTGTGGAAGCGTCGCTGTTCGCGCTGGACGAACCGCTGCCGGAACTGCCGGACACGGAAGGCAGCAAGAGCCGTCAGCAGCTGGTGTACGACCAGGCGCGGCGCGAAGGCCTGACCGTGCGCCAACTGTACAAGGCCGTGGCAGGCGGACGCGGGCACCGCGTCGTGCTCGGCAGCGCGGCCGATATCGCCGATCAGATGCAGGACTGGTTCGAGAACGAGGCGGCCGACGGCTTCAACATCATGCCGCCCTATCTGCCGGGGTGCCTGAGCGAATTTGTCGACCAGGTCATTCCCGTGCTGCAGGCACGTGGCCTGTTCCGCACGGCGTACGAAGGCAAGACCCTGCGCGAAAACCTGGGCTTGCCGCGACCTGCCAACCCGCATGCCGCGGCCACACTGCGCGACCAGGCCGCTGCCTGAGCCATCCCACCGACCCGACCAACACGGCTGCATCGATCATCATGACACCTGCCCATTCCGACGCCCAGGGCGCCGCGTCCCATCAAGGCCTGCTGGCCGGCTTCCTGCGCAGCTGCGCCAAGCACCCCGATGCCGAGGCGCTGCGTATCGGCCCGGACCACTGGAGCTACCGGGAGCTCGAACTGCTGGCCCGGCGCTGGGCCAGCGTGCTGCTGGAAGCGAACAGTGGCGCCCGTCCGGCCCGGGTCGCGGTGTTTGCGTCGCGCAGCCTGACCGCCTACGTCGGTGTGCTGGCCGCACTGTATGCGGGCGCCGCCTTCGTGCCGCTCAACCCGCGCTTTCCGGCAGCGCGTACGCGCGCCATGCTGGAGCAGGCGCAGGTGAGCGCCATCATTGCCGACGCGGGCGCTGCCGCCTTGCTGGGTGAAGTATGCGTGGGCCTGGCGCTGGCGCCGCCGGTGCTGCTGCCTGACAGCGAGGCTGGCAGCGGCGCGCTGCGCGCTGGCCGCGCCCAGCTGGCCGGGGCGGCGCCACTGGCCGCACCGGTGGCCCCCGCGCTGCACGACCTGGCCTATCTGCTGTTCACCTCGGGCAGCACGGGCACACCCAAGGGCGTGCCCGTCACCCACGCGAACGTGGCGGCCTTCCTCGCCTTTAATCAGGCCCGCTATCAGATTACTTGCGCCGACCGGGTCAGCCAGAGCTTCGACCAGACCTTCGACCTGTCGGTGTTCGACCTGTTCATGGCCTGGGGCGGCGCGGCCTCGCTGTGCGTGATGCAGGCGGCCGATTTGCTCGCCCCGCTGCGCTTCGTCAGCAGAAACGCGATCACGGTGTGGTTCTCGGTGCCGTCCATGGCCAACGGGCCGATGCGGCTCGGTCAGCTGACCGCTGGCTGCATGCCGTCGCTGCGTTTGAGCCTGTTCTGCGGCGAGGCGCTGCCGTCCGCTGTGGCCGCAGCATGGGCCCTGGCCGCGCCCAACGCCGCGCTCGAGAACCTGTATGGCCCGACTGAGCTGACGATCGCGTGCGCGGTGTACCGCTGGGACCCGGCCGCTTCGCCCGCCGAATGCGTGAACCAGGTGGTGCCGATCGGACGACTTTACGACGGCTTGCATGCCATGCTGGCCGAAGCCGACCTGAGGCCGGTGGCGCCGGGCGAACCGGGTGAATTGTGCGTCGCCGGCGCGCAGGTGTTTCCCGGCTACTGGCATGCACCGGCATTGTCGGCCGAACGGCTGTTCGATGCCACCGGTGCCGACGGCGTCGAGCGCCGCTACTATCGGACCGGCGACCTGGTGCGGCAGCGCGCCGATGGCCAGCTGACTTACCTTGGCCGCATCGATCACCAGGTCAAATTGAACGGCTACCGCATCGAACTGGGCGAGATCGAAGCGGCGCTGTGCCGGCTGGGCTGCCGCCAGGCGGTGGCCGTGCCGTTCCCGGATTACGCCCAGCCGAGCGCCATCGTGGCCTTTGTCACCGGCGCCAGCGACGAAGCACTGCTGCGCACGGCACTGCGCCAGTCGCTGCCCGCGTACATGGTGCCAGCGCGCGTGTACTGGATCGAGCAGATGCCGCTCAATGTAAACGGCAAGATCGACCGCAACGCCCTGCTGGCGCTGAGCGTTGCAGCGGCGGCTTGAAGGACGAGTGCATGACACGCCTGAACCGCAACGCCCGCCTGATGCTGAGCGCCACCATGGTGTCGAACATCGGCAATGGCATCCAGACTCTCACCATCGGCAAGCTGTTATACGACAGCACTGGCAATGTGGCCGCGTTCGGCGTGGTGATCGTGGTCGAATACCTGATGCTGTTCCTGGCCAATGCGCTGGCAGGATCGGCCGCCGACCGCTTCGCGCCGCGGCTTACCCTGGTCGTCGTGGACGCCGTACGGGGGTTGCTGGTGCTCGCGGTCAGCCTGCTGCTGTACCTCGAGAGCGGCCACCAGCTCGCCTTGCTGACGCTGGTAACGGTCGCGGTGCAGGTCGGCAAACCGTTTTCCAAGGCGGCCCGGTTCGCGCTCGAGCCGGCCCTGATGCCGGCGGCGCAGCTGGCGCGCTACAACGGCTTTGCCTTTTCAGCCATGCAGGCCGGCCAGCTGCTCGGCATCGGCCTGGCCGGCGTGGTGCTGAACTACTGGGGCGCGCCTGTGGCCATCGGCCTGAACGGCCTGTCGTTCCTGTTCGGTGCCGCTGCCTATTTTCTGGTGTCGGCCACCGTGCAAGTGGAGCTGATGGCTGCCAGCGCCCGGCGCGGCGCCACGGCCTGGCTGGCCAACCTGTGGCATGACTGGGCCGACGCGTTCCGGTTTATCCGCCGCAACCGCGGCGTCGGCACGCTGCTGGTGGCCTGCGCCGGCGACTATCTCACCCCCAGCTTCCTGAACCTGTTCTTCGTGCTGCTGGTGGCGCTGCACTTCGGCGGCAATCCCTACGGCCTGTCGATCCTCGACGGCGGTTTCGCGGTCGGCGCCATGCTGGCCGGCCTGTGGGTGGATCGCCTGATCGCCCACCTGGGCCCGCGCCGCAGCGCCGTGCTCGCGTTGGGTGGCCAGGGCGCCGGCTTCGTTCTGCTGGCCGCGAGCGGCAACGCCTGGCTGTGCGCGGCACTGACGTTTTTCATCGGGGCCATGAGCGCCTTATCGCTCACCGCGCTGACCACGACCTTGCAGCTGCGCGTGAAGGGACCCTACAAGGGACGCATGGGGCTGGCCCGTTCGCTGGTGGCAGCCCTGCTCGCGTGCGCGCTGGTGCCGGCCGCCACCGCGGTGGCCGGCCTTTCCCTGGTGCTGGCGCTGGCCCTGGCGGCGCTGGTCAGTTTTGCCCTTAGCCTGCTGGTGGTGTTCTCGCCGCATGCCTTCAGTGCGGCGCCGCCACCGGCGCCGTCCGAATCCTCCGTGTTGTTGTCGCAGTCCCATTCCTAGTGCGCCTTCGGGCGCGCCTACCTAACCGTAAGAAGTCATGACAGATCAAACACAGAAATACCAGGATGTCGACCAGATTGTCGCCGCCGTGCTGGGCTTGAACCCGGCCGAGCTCAACGACGAGCTCAGCTACCAGTCAATTCACCAGTGGGACTCGCTCTCGCACGTCGACCTGATGCTGGCACTGGAAAAGCAGTACCAGTGCAAGATCAGCCAGGATTTGCTGACCGAGCTGGTCACCGTCAAGGCGCTGCGCCATTGGGCCGCCGGGGCCGCCAATCGGGCCGCGCCGGCGCCGGTGCCTGCCCCTGCCCAGGGACCGGTACTGTACCGCGGCCTGAATGGCATCCACTTCGACAGCAGCCGGATTACCCGCATCGACGGCACCAACGGCGTGCTCGAATACTGCGGCTATTCGATCCACGAGTTGGCCGAATTGTCGAGCTTCGATGAAGTGGCGTTCCTGCTCCATTTCGGCCATCTGCCCGATGCGGCGCAGCGCCAGGCATTCCAGGATGAGCTCAGCGCGGCGCGTGCATTGCCCGCCAGCGTGGCCCAGCTGATGCGCGACCTGCGCCATGCGCACCCGGTCGAGGCAGTACGCACCGGCGTGTCGGCGCTGGGCGGCTTCGACCCGCACGCCAGCGATCCTTCGGCACCGGCGCGGCGCGCGGTCGGGGTACGTCTGCTGGCCCAGATTCCCCTGCTCATCGCTACCCACCACGCGGCCCGCAGCGGGCGCGCGCTGGTGACCCCCGATGCCGGCCTGCCGCTGATCGACCATCTGCTGTGGATGCTCAAAGGCGAGGCCCCAAGCGCGCTCGAGGTGCGGCTGATGAATTGCGACTTCGTGGTACATGCCGATCACAGTTCGAACGCGTCTACCTTTGCCGCCCGTGTGGCCACCGGGTGCCAGGTCGACATGTACGGCGTGATCACGGCCGCCATTGCAACGTTTGCGGGCGACCTGCATGGCGGCGCCATCGAGCGCGTCATGGACATGATCGATGCCATCGGCACGGTCGAAAACACCGCCGCCTATGTGGCGCAGCGGCGCGCTGCCAACTTGCCGGTGATGGGATTCGGGCACCGCGTGTACCGCACCGAGGACCCGCGCGTGCGTCATCTGCGCGGGGCGGCCCTGCGCGCCAGCCAGGAACGCGGCGACCTGACGGGGTTCCAGATCATCCAGGCGCTGGAAACCGAAATGGCCCCCTATGCGCGGCACGGGATTGAAGCGAATGTCGACCTGTACGCCGGCCTGCTGTACCGCATGCTTGGCCTGCCGAACGATCTGTCGGTGCCGCTCTTTATTGCTGCCCGCATGGCGGGTTGGGCGGCGCACGCGCTGGAACAGGATGCCAACAATATTCTGATCCGGCCGCTGCTCCATTACAGCGGCCGCAGCGGCCTGGTGCATCCGGCCCGGGGAGGCGCCCATGCATTCCCCAACTGAAGCATGCTACCTCGAGACCGGCGGCAGGCAACTACGCATCTGGGACTTGCCCGCGCTGGCGCGCGACGCCGGCGTGGCGCTCGACGCGGTGCCGTTTGCGGCCAAGGTACTGCTCGAAGCACTGCTGCGTGGCGGTGAATACGAGAGCGCCCTGACGGCCATCGGGCGCCTCGCATCCGGCCAGCCGGTGGACACTGAAATCGGCTTCATGCCGGCGCGCCTGATCATGCAGGACTATACCGGGATTCCATCCCTGGTCGATCTGGCCGCCATGCGCGATCAGCTCGCTGCGCAGGGCGCTGACCCGCGCACCGTCAATCCGGTGCTCCCGACCCTGGTTGTGGTCGACCATTCGGTCCTGATCGACAAGGCCGGCAGCGCCGATGCGCGCGATTGGAACGAGGCCCAGGAAATGCGCCGCAACGCCGAACGTTACACCTTTTTGCGCTGGGCGGAAGACGCTTTCGACAACGTCCAGATTGTCCCCCCCGGCCAGGGTATCGTGCACCAGATTAATCTTGAGCGTGTCACGCGCGTGGTCATGCAGTGCAGCGTCGACGGCGTCGCCGCACTGATCCCCGATACCGTCATCGGCACCGACAGCCATACCACCATGGTCAACGGCCTGGGTGTGCTGGGTTGGGGCGTGGGCGGGCTGGAAGCCGAAGCGATCATGCTCGGTCTGCCCGTACGCACGCGCGTCCCGGCACTGGTCGGGGTGCGCCTGCACGGTCAGCGCCGTCCCGGCGTGGGCGCGAGCGACCTGGCGCTGGCCCTGACGGCGTTCCTGCGCGAAGCCGGTGTGGTGGGCGCGCTGCTGGAATTCTGCGGTCCCGGGCTCGACCAGCTGCATGCGGCCGACCGCTGCACGATCGCCAACATGGCGCCCGAATATGGCGCCATGGGTGCCTTTTTCCCGATCGACGCCGAAACCCTGCGCTACCTGCGCCAGACCGGGCGCAGCAGCGCCGACTGCGCGCTGGTGGAAGCTTACTGCGCGCGCCAGGGCATGCTGCGCACGGCGCACGCCCCGCAGCCGTGCTTTGGCCGCTTGCTGGAATTCGAGCTCGGTTCGGTCGGCATCACGCTGGCCGGTCCCAGCCAGCCGCACCAGCGCCTGGCGCTGCCTGAGCTTGGCGCTTCCTTCGCGCGCCGCCTGCAGGGTCAGGCGCCGGTACCAGCCGGGGCGCCGATGGCCCATGGCGACATCGCCATTGCCGCCATCACCTCGTGCACCAGTACCTCCAACCCGCACGCAATGCTTGCGGCCGGCCTGCTGGCCAAACGGGCAGTGGCGCTGGGGCTGCGTGTTTCGCCCCGCATCAAGACCAGCCTGGCGCCCGGCTCGACCGCAGTCACCGCTTACCTGCAGTCGGCGGGTCTGCTCGAGCCGCTGCAGCAGCTCGGCTTCCACATTGTCGGTTACGGCTGCACCACGTGCAATGGCGGCGGCGGAGACCTGCTGGCGGACGCACGCGCGGCGGCCGAGGCGGGCGTGCTGCTCGCTTCCGTCCTGAGCGGCAACCGCAACTACGAAGGCCGGGTTCATCCCGCCATCCGTGCCAACTATCTCGCGTCGCCCGCGCTGGTGGTGGCGCTGGCCATCGCCGGCACTGTCGACATCGACCTTACCCGCACGCCGCTGGGCCACGCGGCCGACGGCCAGCCGGTTTTCCTGGACGCGCTGCTCGCGCCCGACGCCGAAATCGACGCGCTGGCCGCGCGCTGTCTGCGCGCCGACATTTTCCTGACGCCGGTACAAGCGTCGCCGGCATGGCGCGCGCTGCCACTCAAGCCGTCAGCGTGCTACAGCTGGGAGGCCGACTCGACGTACATTCAGCGCCCGCCTTATTTCGAGCCGCAGGAACGGCGCCGCAACTGGCCCTTGCAGGGGGCGCGCGCGCTGCTGGCCCTGGGCGACGATATCTCGACCGACCATATTTCGCCGGTCGGGGCGATCGGCAGCGCCTCGCTGGCCGGCACTTACCTGGCGCGGCAAGGTGTGACGCCGGAGAGCCTGAACACCTTCGGTTCACGCCGCAGCAACCACAAGGTGATGGCGCGTGGCGCGTTCGCCAACGAACGCCTGGTCAATCTGCTGGCGCCGGGCGCCGACGGTGGCCAGACCCGCCATCAGGGCGACGGGACATTGATGCCGGTGCACGCGGCGGCCGAACGCTACCGCGCCGAAGGCAGCATGATGATCGTGCTGGCCGGGGAGCGCTACGGCGTCGGTTCCTCGCGCGACTGGGCGGCGCGCGGTCCCTGGTGCCTGGGCGTGAGTGCGGTGCTGGCGCAAAGTTACGAGCGCATCCACCGTTCCAATCTGATCGCGATGGGGATTGCACCGTTCGAGCTGGCGCAAGGCTGGCAGCAGAGCGGGATCGATGGCAGCGAAACGTTCGACCTCGAACCGGGCGCGGGGCAGCGCGCGGCGGTCGGGCTGGCGCTGCGCATCCGCGCCAGCCATCCGCAGCGCAAGCCGGTCTATCTCGACGCCGTGCTGCGCATCGACTCGCTGGCCGAACTGGCCATCTTCGAGCATGGCGGCATGCTGCCGTACCTGCTGGCGCGCTTGCGTGGCGCGGTTGTCGCGGCAGCGGCCTAGTTGCGTTCTATTGAATCTGAGAGTGTGCATGAAGACGAATCGTAAATTGTTCCTGGGGCTGTTCCTGTTGCTGGTAGCTGGCGCCGGTGTCGGGTTGGGATACCGGATGCTGCCCCGCGCCGAAGCGGCCAAACCGGCCAAGGCTGGCGCCACGGTCCTGGTGGCGCTGGCCGAACGGCGCGACGTGCCGCTCACGCTGCATGCACTGGGCACGGTGCAGCCGATGAATACGGTAGCAGTGCGCACCCAGGTCGAGGGGCAGCTGGTGAGCGTCGAGTTCAATGAGGGGCAGGTGGTCAGGCAGGGGCAGGTGCTGGCGCGGATCGATCCGCTGCCCCTGCAGGCGCAGGTGCGGGCCGCCAGCGCCCGGCGCGCCGCCGACAGTGCCCTGCTGGCCAACGCCGAGCAGGATCTCAAGCGCCAGCGCGAGATGCTGGCAGGTGGTTTCATTTCCGCCCAGGCCCTCGAAGCGAAGCACGCCCAGCTGGCACTGCTCAAGGCCAATGTCGACGCCGACCAGGCCCAGCTCGACATCGCGCAGCTGCAGCTCACCCATGCCACCATCCGCGCCCCGATTGGCGGGCGGGTGGGCGCGCGCCTGGTCGACGCCGGCAACGTGGTGCGCCCCGATAGCGGCCCGCTGGTCCAGATTCATCAGGTAATGCCGGTGGTGGTGAGCTTCACCCTGGCGGCCGAAGAACTGCCGGCCATCCGTGCCCGCCAGGCCGGCGGCGCGCTGCCGGTACTGGCGGCCAGCCGCGCGGGACAAGCGCTGGCCCAGGGCAGCCTGACCCTGATCGATCACCAGATCGACCAGGCCAGCGCCACCGCGCATTTCAAGGCCAGTTTCGCCAATCGCGATGAGGCGCTGTGGCCCGGACAGTTCGTCAACGTGGAACTGCAACTGGGCGCGCGCAGCGGCGCCATCGTGGTGCCGCCGTCGGCGGTGCAGGCCGGCCCCGCAGGACGCTATGTGTACGTGGTCAGGGATGGCAAGAAGGTCGAACGCCGCGCCGTTACCCTGCTCGCCAGCGAGCCTGCGTGGGCGGTGGTGGGCAGCGGCCTGGCCGCAGGCGAAAGTGTGGTCGTGGACGGTCAGCAAAAGCTCGACGAGGGCACCAAAGTACAGGTGATCATGGCGCCGGCGGCCGCCAAGGGTGGCGCATCGTGAACCTGTCGACCCCTTTCATCCGGCGACCGGTCGCCACCGCTCTGCTGACGCTGGGCATGGCCGCGATGGGCATGCTGGCCTATGCATTGCTGCCAGTGTCGGGCATGCCCGAAGTGGACATTCCTTCGGTGATCGTCTCGGCCGAGTTCCCCGGGGCGAACGCCAGCACTGTTGCCAGCGCCATGACCGCACCGCTAGAGCGCGCGCTGGCCCAGATTCCGGGGCTGGAATCAATCGTTTCGACCAGCAGCCAGGGCGGCGCCACCATCACGCTGCAGTTTGCCCTGAGCCGCAATATCGACGCCGCCGCCTTCGACGTGCAGAGCGCAATTGCCAACGCCGGGGCCGATCTGCCGAAGAATCTGCCGCACCAGCCGACCCTGGAGAAGGGCAGTCCCAGCGACGCCAAGCTGCTGACGGTGGCGATCGAGTCGGACGCCATGCCGATCGAAAAAGTGAGCGACATCGTGGAAACCGTGATGCTGCCCCAAATGTCGCGGGTGCAGGGCGTGGGCCAGATCTACTTCCACGGTCTGAAGCGCCCGGCAGTGCGGATCCGGATCGATCCCCACAAGCTGGCGGGCGCCGGTCTGACCATGGAACAGGTACGGGAAACCATCGCCGCGGCCAGCGTGAATCTGCCGAAAGGGATGATCAGCGGCGCGCGCCAGGCACTCAATCTCGATACCAGCGACCAGTTGATGGACGCGGCTGCCTACGCCAGCCTGATCGTGGTCAATCGCAATGGTGCCACCACCCGCCTGCGCGATCTGGCCGAGGTCGTGGAGGGCACCGAAGATGTGCATTCGAGTGCCTGGCTGCGCGGCAAGCAGGTGGTGCTGATGGATATCCGCAAGCAGCCGGGCCACAATGTACTCGACACCAGCGCGCGCATCCGCGCCGCGCTGCCACGCATCGCCGGTGCCATGCCACCCTCGTTGCGCCTGACCGTGCTGGGCGAACGCACCCGGGCCATCGAGGCTTCGCTGTTCGACATGCAGCTCACGCTGGTGGCGACGGTTGCCCTGGTGGTGTTCGTGGTGTTCCTGTTTCTGGGCAGTGCGCGCGCCACGCTGATCCCCTCGCTGGCGATACCGCTTTCGCTGCTGGGTACCCTGGCGATCATCAAGCTGCTGGGTTTCAGTCTGAACAATGTGTCCTTGATGGCGCTGACCATCGTCATCGGTTTCGTGGTCGATGATGCGATCGTCATGCTGGAAAACATTTTGCGCCATGTTGAAGAGGGCAAGACGCCGCTTGACGCGGCCCTGCTGGGGGCACGCGAAATCGGCTTCACGATCGTATCCATGACGCTGTCGCTGCTGGCCGTTTTCCTGCCATTGCTGCTGATGGACGGCATTGTCGGACGCCTGTTCCGCGAGTTTGCCGTGACGGCTGCACTGGCCATTGCGCTGTCCGGCCTGGTCTCGCTCACGCTCACGCCCATGCTGTGCGCCAGCTTCCTGAAGGCGACGCCAGAAACAGGCCAAAGCCGCATTTTCCGTTACGGCCAGGCGCTGCTGGCGCGCTGCGCCGGCGCGTATGCAGCAAGCCTGGACTGGGCGCTCGCCCATGCACGCACGGTGCTGGTGTTGTGGCTGGCGACCCTGGCGGCGACAGTGGCACTGTATCTGGCGATTCCAAAGGGCTTCTTCCCCAAGCAGGATAATGGTCTGGTCAGCGGCGTGGTCGAGGCGCCGCTCGACATATCGTCCGCCGCCATGCTGGCGCGGATGCACGAAGTGGCGCAGCTGGTGGGCGCCGATCCGGATGTGAAGGATGTGTTCTTCTATGTGGAAGGCAGCCCGGCCGCCAACACCGGGCGGCTGCAGATCGATCTGCGTCCGCTCGCTGAACGCAGCGCCGGCGTGGCCGAAGTGATCGACCGTCTGCGCAAAAAGAGCAAGAAACTGGTCGGCGTCTCGCTGTTTCTGACGGCGCGCCAGGATGTGCAGGTCGACACCCGGATCAGCAAGGCACAATACGAGTACACCCTGCGCGATACCGATCTGGCCGAACTGACCGCATGGGGGCCGCGCATGACCGAGATGCTCAAGACGATTCCTTTTCTTCAGGACGTCAACAGCGACCAGGATCCTTTCGTACCGCAGCTCAAACTCATGCTCGACCGCGACCAGATGAGCCGCCTGGGCGTCACCCCGCAGCAGGTCGACCAGACCCTGCACGATGCCTTCGGCCAGCGCCAGGTGAGCAGCTACAACACCCAGAGCAATACCTATCGAGTGGTGCTGGAGGTCGACACGGCCGATCCGGCGCTGGTGGGCGAGCTGCTGGTGCCGGCCGCCAGCGGCAGGGCGGTCGCCTTGAACAGCTTCGCGCGGGTGCAGGCGAGCAGCGCACCACTGAGCATCAACCATGACGGGCAGCTGCCGACGGTCACCATTTCGTTCAACCTGGCCCCCGGCCATGCCTTGAGTGAAGCGATTGACGCCATCCGCGCCGAAGAAGCCCGCATGAACAAGCCGCTCCGACTGAGTGCCGAATTTCGTGGCACCGCGCAGGCCTTCCGGGCCTCGCTGGCGAGCCAGCCGGTACTGATCGCGGCGGCGCTGCTGGCCATTTACATCGTGCTCGGGATCCTTTATGAGAGTTATATCCACCCGCTCACGATTCTGTCGACCCTGCCGTCCGCCGGCGTCGGCGCGCTGGCAGCCCTGATGCTGACCAATAACGAGTTTTCACTGATCGCGCTGATCGGTGTGATTCTCCTGATCGGGATCGTCAAGAAGAACGGCATCATGATGCTCGATTTCGCGCTCGATGCCGAGCGCGGCGGCCAGACGGCGCTGCAAGCCATCCGCGCGGCCTGTCTGTTGCGCTTCCGGCCCATCATGATGACCACCATGGCGGCGCTGCTGGGCGCATTGCCGCTGGCGTTCGGCAGCGGCATCGGCGCCGAGCTGCGTCGCCCCCTGGGCATCACCATGATCGGTGGTCTGCTGCTGTCACAGCTGCTGACGCTGTACACCACACCGGTGATCTATCTGTACCTGGGGCGCTGGCACGCATGGCGCACGGGCCGCCTTGTGCTGCGCCCGGCCGAGACAGTGGTGCCGCTCGCACGCGGCGCGCGCCGTTAGAGCGCCCCTTTTTTTTGTCGCACACCCTTCATCTGGAGCTGTCATGCATGTACTTATTCTTGGAACACTTCGCCAATGCCACAAGCGCCTGCAGGCGCAAGGGCACCAGGCCAGCCTGATCATCAGCAGGGACAAGGCCAAAGGCCTGGATCTGGCCGGCTTCTACCGCAACATCGTCGTGATGGAGCAGGAAGCCGGCGACGCCCAGTGGCTGGCAATGGCGCAGGCCATGCATCGCCTCACGCCGTTTGACGCTGTGGTGGCGTTCAACGACCGCGAACAGCAGTGCGCGTACCAGATTGGCCAGCGCCTTGAGATCATGTGCGCGGTCGACCCGCAGTTGCACCAGCTGGTGACGGACAAATTTGCCATGCGGGCAGCGCTCGCGGCCAAAGGCATCGCCAGCTGCCGCTTCGCCTTCGCCCAGGGAGAACAGGCGGTACGCAGCGCCATCGACGAAGTCGGCCTGCCGTGCATCGTCAAGCCGGTGGCGGGCGAGGGCAGCGTCGGCGTGGCCAAACTAAGCAGCGGCGATGATCTCGGCGCCGCGCTGGCGCGCCTGGGTGCGGCGGCCCTTGCGGCCGGCGTGATTGTCGAAGAATTCCTGGAGGGCGAAGAGTTCAGCGTCGAGGCGATCAGCACCAGGGGTGTGCACCACATTATGGCGGTGACCAAAAAATACAAGAACAGCAGCACCTTCGTCGAGATCGGCCACGTGGTGCCGGCGCCGCTCGATGCCGCGGCGGTGACCGCGATTGGCGATTATGTGCGCGCGATTCTGAGTGCGTTCAATTATCGTGACTGCCCCTCGCATACCGAGATCATGCTCACTGCGGCGGGACCGCGCATCATCGAAACGCACACCCGTCTGGGCGGCGACCGGATTGTCGATCTGGTACGGCACAGCTGCGCTGTGGACCTGTACGAAATTGCGGCAGCGCAGGCCGTCGGCGCGGCAGTCGCCCACCTGCTTCCGGAGCAGGTGGTGTACCAGCAGAGTGCGGCGATCTGGTATGCAGGTCCGGAAGCGGACGCCGGCTTGCAGCTGGCCGAAGTGCGCGGCGCGGCCGCGGCAGGCGCACCCCCGTATGTTAAATCGCTGGAACTGCTGCGCGAGCCGGGCACGCCGGGCGTGCGCGTCCTGTCCAGCTTTGAGCGCAGCGCCGCGGTTGTGGCGGTAGGCGCCAGTGCGGGCGAGGCGCTGGCCCGCGCGCAGGGCGCGATCAGCCAGCTGGAGTTCCTGTTCCGCAGTACAGCGCCGGCAGCGCCTGTCTGAGACGGGCGCTGGCGCCGCGTTCGGCTTACTCGGCCAGGTTGCTGCCGCCCCCGCTCACGCAACGTCCGGCTTTGCAGGTCGCGCCCGGATCAACCGCGACCGAGCAGGTCGACATCATGCCGGACTTGGCGTTCTTGCTTTTGCGTTCTGCGCTGTAGTCGGCAGCCAGGCGGGCGACTTTGGCAGCATCACCGCCTTTGGTCGAATACGCAAGGTAGCTTTCCGGTCCGCCGCAAGCCTTGTGGCCGATGGCGATGGTTTTGCATTGCGCCGTGCTGTCGCAGGCGGCCTGGCCGATTTCGGCCTCGAGCTGCTGCAGCAGGCCGGCCGGCGCGGGCGCCGCGGCATTTGCCGCCACCGGCGCTGTAACGGGAGCAGGCGCAGGCGCGGCTGCAGGGGTTGCGGGCGCCGAGCCGGGCACGCCGCTGCAAGCGGCACTGGCGGTGGCGAGGAGGGCGGCGCCGAGCAGGCGCAGCAGGGTAGGGGAGAGGTTCGTTTTCATGCCTTATGATCGCCGAGACTTGATCCTTTGGCAAGCGCTGCACTATTGACCCCGGCGCTCGGGCGCAATCACGGCCAGCGCCCCCAGCCGGGCCGCCAGAAAATCGAAACAGACGCGCAGGCGCGGCGCCATGTGGCGCACGCTCGGCACCAGCAAATGCACCGGCAGCGGCGCCGGTTCATACGCGCGCAGCAGGCGCACCAGCGTGCCGGCTTCAAGCTGCTCGGCCACCTGGTAGGACAGCGGGCGCCCGATGCCGCGCCCGGCCACCACGGCCATCAGGATGGCGTCTATTTCGTTGACCGACAGGCGCGGGCTGAGGCGCACCGTCACATCCTTCGCTCCCTCGCGAAAGCGCCATTCGGTGTTGGGCGCCATCCCCGCATTGAAGATCACATCGTGCTGTTCCAGTTCGGCCGGCGTGTGCGGCGTCCCACGCGCAGCCAGATAGGTAGGGCTGGCCACCAGCACGCGCCGCACCTCGCCCACCTGGCGCGCCACCATGCCGGTATCGGCCAGCGCGCCAATCCTTACCGCCAGATCGACGCCATGCTCGATCAGATCGATATTGCGGTCGTTGAACACCAGCTCGACCTGCAGATCGGGATGCTGGTCGAGAAAGGCAATGACGGCCGGCGTGACGTGGCGCCGTCCGAATACGTGCGGCGCGGTGATGCGCAGCTTGCCGCGCAGGGGGGCGCCTTCTTCCTCGCGCACCGCGTCGTCGTAATCGGCCAGCACGCGGCGCGCCATCTCGGCCAGGCGCAGGCCGGCCTGGGTCGGGGCCAGTTTGCGCGTGGTGCGCTCCACCAGGCGCAGGCCGACCCGTTCTTCCAGCGCTGCCAGCGCGCGCGTCACTGCCGGCGCGGAGCGGCGCAGCTTGCGCGCCGCGCCATTCAGGCTGCCCGCGTCGAGGATCGCGGTAAAAATATGCAGTTCATCGAGGCGGTCCATGATTCTTCCACAGATTGAAATAATGATTTGCAGATTACCATTATTTACGTCGCCAGGTGGAAGCGTTAGCATGGGTTTCCCTGAACTGCGAGGCCCCGACCATGAGCACTCCTTCCACTCTGATCCTGCACGGCACCAAACTGTCGGGCCATGCCCACCGCGTTGAACTGCTGCTGCGCATGCTGAAACTGCCGTTCGAGTACGTCAACGCGCCAGCCGATGTGCGTGCCGGCGCGGCCTTCCGCTTGCTCAATCCACTGGGCCAGATTCCGGTACTGCAGGATGGCGCGCTGACGCTGGCCGACAGCAATGCGATCCTGGTGTACCTGGTCAAGCGCTATGCAGCGGGCAGCAGCTGGCTGCCGGAAGACGCGCAAGGCGCTTACGCCGTACAGCGCTGGTTGTCGGTGGCCGCCGGTGAAGTGCGTTTCGGCCCGTCAATGGCGCGCGCGGCGGCGCTGTGGCAGGCGCCGTGCGACCGTGACGGCGCCGCCGCGATCAGCAAGCGCTTGCTCGCCTTTATGGAAGCACATCTGGCCGGGCGCGATTTCCTGGCCGCGCCGCACGCCACCATTGCCGACCTGGCCTGCTACAGCTATATCGCGCACGCGCCCGAAGGCGGCATCGCCATCGATGCTTTCCCGGCCCTGCAAGCCTGGTTGCGCCGGGTCGAAGCGCTGCCGGACTTTGTCGCCATGCCTGCGTCGAAGCTGCCATCATGAGTGGCTTCCACCACGGCGAACTGGAAGCGCAGCGGCTGGCCGGCGTGGTCGGCAACGGCGCCGGCATCCGGCCTTTCATGCCCGACCAGCACCGTCTTTTCTTCGAGGCGCTGCCTTTCATCATGGCGGCCACGGTGGATGCCGACGGCGCCGCGCGGGCCCAGGTGCTGCATGGCAGTCCGGGCTTTGTGTATACGCCCGATGACGTCACGCTGACCATTGCAACGCCCGTGCTTTTCACGTCTGGCCGGCCGATCGGCTTGCTGGGGCTGGACTTTTCCAACCGCCGCCGCAACCGCGCCAATGGGGTGGTGCGTTCGAGCGAGCCGGGCAAGCTGGTGATCGACCTGCATGAAAGCTTCGGTAACTGCCCGCGCCACATCACCCTGCGCGATGTGCATCCGGCCGCCGCGGCGCCAGCGACGCTTGCCACCTTCGAAGGACTGGACGCGGCGGCGCAAGCGCTGATTGCAAACGCCGACACGTTTTTCATCGCCACCACCGGCGGCAAATTCGGGGTCGATATCTCGCACCGGGGCGGCCCGCGCGGTTTTGTGCGTATTGACGGCGCCAGCCTGCAGGTGCCCGATTACGCGGGCAACCGCTTCTTCAACACGCTCGGCAACCTGGTGCTCGATGCGCGCGCGGCCCTGCTGTTCATCGATTTCGCCAGCGGCGACGTGCTCGAACTAGAGGGCAGCGTTGCCATCGACTGGCAGCCGGACGGCGCGCCGCAGGCCCGCTCGTGGCGCTTTGCCTGCGCCCGCGGCACCCTGTCGCGGGCAGCCTTGCCGCTGCGCTGGACCGATCGCTGAGCCTGTCAAACAAGGAGAGGAAGGGTTCAGTATAATTGCGACAAGCTGCCCGCGGCTTTTGCGCTACCATGAGAAAGCCAGTGCAGCACGCCGCCGGCCGTCCCGCCGTCCGCGCACACTTTTATATGGGCTTTTAGCATGCCAACAGATTTGACCTCGACCCTGATTCCGGTCAGCGTTCCCGTGTCGCAGCGGATCCGCGAGCGCCTGGTAAAGAGCAAGACGCGCTTTCACGCCAACGACAATATCGCCCCCTACATCGAGCCGGGCGAACTTGAAGCGCTGCTCGACGAGGTCAGCGCCAAGCTGCAGGGCGTGCTGGAAAGCCTGGTCATCGATACGGTCAACGACCACAACACGCAGGACACCGGCCGGCGCGTGGCCAAGATGTTCATCAACGAAGTGTTCGGCGGGCGCTATGTGCCGATGCCGCCGGTGACCGAGTTCCCCAACGCGGCCCACCTGAACGAACTGATGATCGTCGGT
>DASWMN010000146.1:0-2686 GCA_036399735.1 Telluria sp.
GCGCCGTGGCCGCCCATCGAGTGGCCGCAGAAGCCGATCCGGACCGGGTCGGCACCCAGCGCGGCCACCACCAGTTCGCGCAGTTCCAGCAGATAGCTGTACATGCGGTAGTGCTGGTTCCATGGGGCTTGCGTGGCGTCGACGTAAAAACCGGCGCCGACGCCGAAGTCCCAGTCGTCGGCCTCACCGGCGATATCTGCGCCGCGTGGGCTGGTATCGGGGGCGATCAGCATCAGCCCAAGCTGCGCCGCCACGCGCTGGGCGCCGGCCTTGGTGGCGAAGGTTTCCTCGGTACAGGTCAGTCCGGCCAGGTAAAACAGCGCCGGCATGGAGGGCGCGGGCAAGGGCGGGATGAACACGGAAAAGCGCATCGGCAGGCCGATGGCGGTGGACTGGTGGCGGTAAAAACGCTGTACGCCGCCAAAGCAGGCGTGTTCGCTGATCAGTTCGAGCATGGTGGTTCCGTGGCTGGAAAAAAACGCCAGTATGCCTCAAGGCCCCGCTTGCGTGCCGAGGTTCCTGTTGACCACCTGTTCGATGTCGGCGAAGTTGTCGCTGGTTGCCATCAGCTGGTTGGCAATGAGCGTGTAGCGGGCCCGCACCTCGAGTTCGTGCGCCGTTTGCTGGCCGGGCAGGCGATAGCCGTCGGGCAGTTGCGCCACCGGGTCCATGGCCAGTACCTGGCTGGTGCTGGCCCAGGCGCCGACGCGTACGCCGGCGTACAGCATTTTCGCCTGCAGCAGCGAGCAGCCGCCAGCCAGGCAGGCGTAGTAGAACATGGTGTCGGCGTCGGCCCGCAGTACGCCGCTTTTGCCAATGACCGCGTCGTGCAGCAGTGCGGCACGCCGGTAGTCGCCCGTGTACGGGCTGCCGACGGACGACCAGAGCGTGCGCGGGATGCTGGCGCCGTTGATGATGGTGCCGGCAGGTGCGTCCCAGCGGCGGCCGTCTGGGTCGATGTACCAGAAGGCCTCCAGCACGCGCATGTCGCGGTCGCTGCCCTTGTCGGACAGCCACTCGGTTTTCGGGTTCCCAGAAAATAAGCCGTTACTCATGTCCGATCTCCTTTGTTGGTGCTGGCGCGGGGCGGTATTCAGACCAGTTGCAGCCATCCCAGCAGGGCGCCGGCGCCCAGCAAGCACAGAATGTGCAGTCGCGTGCGCCACATCAGCAAGCCGCTGGCCAGCGTCAGCAGCCACAGCGGCCAGTCGCGCGGGGCCTGGCCACCCGCACTGCCCAGAATGTAGCTGGTCGACAACATCAACGCCACCACCACGGGCGCCATGCCCAGTTTGAACGCGCGCACAGCCCGCAGTTCACGGTTGCGCTGGCCCCACTGCGCCGCGCTGTAAGTGAGCACGGTCGAGGGCAGCAAGATGCCGGTCATGGTGATGGTCATGCCCAGCATGGCCGCGCCGAGGCCGCCGGCCTGCATGCCGATGTTCCAGCCCAGCAGGGCCACAAACAGCACGTTGGGGCCGGGCGCCGCCTGCGCCAGCGCGATCGATTCGTTGAACTGGACCTGGCTGAGCCAATGCTTGTCCTCGACCAGGTAGCGCTGCATCTCGGGCGAGGTCGAGATCGCGCCGCCGATCGACAGCAGCGACAGCTGCAGGTAATGCACAAACAGTCCGAACCAGTCGTGCCAGTCCATCGCGATGTGCGGCGCGCTCATGGCTTGAGACGGCGGTAGCACAGCACGCAACCGAGACCGCCGACGCCAAGCAGGACGCCGATAAGCGGCAGGCGCAACAGGGCCACCAGCACGAAGGCCGTGCCGCCCAGCGCCGCGCACCACGGCAGCGGCAGCGGGTTGCGCACCAGCGCGCCCGCCAGCTTCAGCCCGGCCGCGCCGAACATGCCGGCCGACACGGCAGCCATGCCGCGAAACGCCCCCGCCACGCCCGGGTGATCGCCAACGCGGGCATGCAGCAAGGCCAGCAGCAACACCACGACCAGCGGCAGCGTCAGCATGCCGGCCAGTGCTGCCAGTGCGCCGGCCAGGCCGAAATAGCGCCCGCCGATCATCAGCGCCAGGTTCACCACGTTCGGGCCGGGCATGACCTGCGCCACGGCCCAGTCTTCGAGAAACTCGTCCTGCGTCAGCCATTGCTTGCGCTCGACCAGTTCGCGCTGGACGATCGCGACCACGCCGCCGAAGCCTTGCAGTGCCAGCAGCGTAAAAGAAACGAACAGATCAGTCAGCGAAGCAGGGCGGGGACGGGGAGCGATGGGCGGGACGGGCATGTCCCATTATCGCGCCGCGCCGCCGGCCTGTCCATGCGCTGCTAACCGCCCCCGATGCCACGCATGACGCGCCCGCTACCGCCGCAGGCCGGACATTCGGCACCGCTGGCGAGCGTGCCCTTTCCGCTGCACTGCTCGCAAATGTCCTCGGCCGCGCCGGGCGTGCCGGGGGCTGCTTCGTCGCCCGGATTGAGATCGGGATCGCTGGTGGATGGCATGGATGGCTCGCAAAAGTGGCAAAAAGATGCTCCCCATTTTAGGCGTGTGGCGCAGGCGCTGACGTTCGATACTGTGCAGAAACGGCATACAACTTTATTGTCGATTCGATGGGAGCCTGACATTGACTTTGAGCTTGATTGACGGATACTCCCTAAGTAGTTTTTGGCGCACCTGCAGACCAGTACGTTCACCACAAGGTAGGGATAGCGATGAATCGAAC
>DASWMN010000147.1:0-5828 GCA_036399735.1 Telluria sp.
CCGATCATCTCGATCGAAGACGCGATGCACGAAGGCGACTGGGATGGCTGGAAAATCCTGACCGACCGCCTGGGCAAAAAAGTCCAGCTGGTGGGCGACGATCTGTACGTCACCAACACCAAGATCCTGAAAGAAGGCATCTCGAAAGGCATCGCCAACTCGATCCTGATCAAGATCAACCAGATCGGCACCCTGACCGAGACCTTCGCCGCCATCGAAATGGCCAAGCGCGCCGGCTACACCGCCGTGATCTCGCACCGTTCGGGCGAAACCGAAGACTCGACGATTGCCGACATCGCCGTTGGTACCAACGCCCTGCAGATCAAGACCGGCTCGCTGTCGCGTTCGGACCGCATGGCCAAGTACAACCAGCTGCTGCGCATCGAAGAAGATCTGGGCGACATCGCCAGCTATCCTGGCCGTAGCGCTTTCTACAACCTGAAGTAATCCAGAGACACCGGCCAGCTTTTCGCTGGCCGGTTTTAACCTGCCATGCGCCTGATCACGCTTGCCCTCGCGGCCCTGCTGCTGCTGGTCCAGATCCCCCTGTGGTTCGGGAAGGGAGGCTGGCTGCGTGTATCCGAACTTGAAGACAAAGTCGCCGCCGCCCATATCCACACCGAAGAACTCAAGGCACGCAACGCCAAGCTCGATTCCGAAGTGCGCGATCTGAAGGATGGCACCGGCGCGGTCGAAGAGCGGGCCCGCCTCGAACTGGGTATGATCAAGCAGAACGAAGTGTTCGTACAGATCCTCAGCAGCACCGACCAGAAGAAGGAATCGGCCACGCCGCTGCCACCGCCAGCTCCGGTCAAACCTGCCACTACCCCATAAGTCATCGCCATGAGCACGCCCGCACTGACCCTGTACTACGATGGCAGATGCGCTTTCTGCTCGACCGAGATGGCCCGCCTGGGCCGCTGGGACAAGAAACACCGACTCGCTTTTACCGATATCTCGATGCCAGGTTTCGATCCTTCGCACCTGGGCGCCAGCATGGCCGAACTGAACCTGGAAATGTTCAGCCAGGCGGCCGACGGCACCGTCTATTCCGGCATCGACAGTCTGCTCGCCGCCTATACGGCGGTCGGACGCGGCTACCTGGTCGCGCCGCTGCGCGTGCCGTTCCTGCGCCCACCGCTCGCTTACCTGTACCGCATGTTCGCGCGCAACCGCTACCGCATGTCCACACTGCTCGGCTACAAGATCACGCCGGTCTGCCAGGATGGCGTGTGCGCCCATCGCAATCCCTACCTCAAAGACTGACTGCATGCGTTCTGAAACCATCCGAAAGTGGACCGTCTGGTACGTGTACGCTGCCATTGCCGCGCACCTGGCGGTGGGCATGCTGCTGCCGCTGATCGCAGGCCTTTCCATGTTCGACGGCTATCACCAGGCGATTGAAAGCGCGTTCTGGGGCCCGGCCATTCCTGCCCAGGCCCGTGCCCAGCAGGTGTGGTGGATCTCGCTGTTCGGACCGACCGTGCAGGCTGCCGCCATCTGGATGGCCGGCCTGGCCTGGATGGGCAACCGCCAGCGCAACGCCTTTGCCTGGGGCGCGCTAATCGCCGGCATGGTGCTGTGGGCGCCGCAGGACATGCTCATTTCGCTGCAGGCCCAGTGCTGGGCCCACGTATGGATCGATACCTTCGCGCTTGTCACGATGCTGCCGCCGTTGATCTACCTGTTCCTCGTCGACCGCAAAAAGGTGGCCGTATGATGCACGTCTCGGAAGGGGAATTGTTCCGCAAGATCCTGGGACCGGAATGGAACAAGCTGCATCTCGATATCCAGCACCGCTTCGCCAAAAATCCGGCGCCCGGCCAACCGCTGGTGTACACCGGGATGCTCGATGAACTCAGTTGTTCGCGCTTCGGCAAGCTGCTTGGCTACCTGACCAGCCCTTTGATCAAGGGCGCGCTGATCCCCTACAATGACGCCAATTTCCCGGTCGATATCGAAGTCTATTCGAAGGAAGACGATCCGGCGATTTACAAGCAGCGCGTCTACCATCTGCATGGTCGCAAGCCGGTCAAGTTCACGTCCTTCATGCGCGAGAGCAGCCGCGGCGAAGTGCTTGAATACGTCGGCATGGGGCTCGGGATGAAGCTGCTGCTGTCCGTGCGCGATGGCGATCTGTATTTCGAAAGCGATGGCTATTTCTGGGAAGTGCTCGGTGTGCGCATACCTTTACCGGGCCTGTTCACGCCTGGTAAAACCTATCTCTGCCACCGCAACAACCACGCGACCCAGTTCGACATCCGGATCGAGATCGTGCATCCGCTGTTCGGCAAATCCTTTACGCAGACCGGCGTTTTCCATGAAGTTGTAAGTGCGGCGCAGCAGCACGCGGCCTGACGTTTGGTAACACTTCTTACCGGGCGCCTGTGGTTGTAACAGGACATCTGCAGTGTAATGAACTCACGGGCACACCACTGATGCCTGTGACACAGTTCCACTTGATGACAGGAGTCCGCCATGAAAACCAAAGCCCTGATGTTTGCAGTCCTGACCGCAGCCTGCCTTTCCTCCGGCACCGCCTTTGCCCAGTCCTACGACCATGGCGACCGTTACCAGCGCGACGACCGTATGTGGCGTGACGGCCGCTATGAGCAGCGGCGCGACCACCGCATGCACCGCCGCGTGCGCGGCGCCGGTCCCCATCACGATCTGTATCGCGGCACGCGCTTGCCGCAAGCTTACTGGGGCCGCAATCTGCGCGTGAACAACTGGCGCCGCATCGGTCTGCCGCCACCTGCGAACGGCAACAACTGGGTGCGCACCGGTAACGACTATGCAATGGTGTCAGTCAGTACCGGCCTGATTACCCGCATCGAGTTCGGCAACTAGGCTAGAGGCTGAGGAGATCCTTGAGTTCCGCCGCATTTCGGCGGGATATCTCGATCACTTTGCCGTCGCTCATGGTGACGTCGTAGCCAAGGCTGATCGATTCCTCGATCGAGGCAATTTCCTGCAGGTTGACGATACACTGCCGGTTCGCGCGGAAGAAGTGCCGGGCCGGCAGCCGTTCTTCGACGCTGTTCATCGACTTCTTGATGTAGGCCTTGTCGTTACCAAAAAAGATGCGCACGTAGTTCTTGCAGCTCTCGATGTAGCGGATCGACGCCAGGCTCACAAGGTGACAGCGCTCGCCGTCTTTCACGAAAATTTTGCTGTGGATGTCGAGCGCGGGCCGCGGCCCGGCACTTTGTTCGGGCTCTCCTGCAGTCAGCTTGCGTACCGCGGCTTCAAGCCGCTCGTGGCTGATCGGCTTGAGCAGGTAGTCGACGGTGTTGTAGTCGAATGAGCGGATCGCGTATTCCGAGTAGGCGGTCGTGAATACGATGCGCGGCAGGTAGTCGAGTGCGGCCAGCAGATCGAAGCCGGTGGCGCCCGGCATGTGAATATCCAAGAAAATCACGTCCGGCCGTGTTGACGCGATGAGCGCCAGTGCGCTGTCGGGATGCTCCGCCTGGCCGACGACTTCGATGTCGTCGAATTGCGCCAGCATGCGCACCAGGCCCTCGCGCGCCAGGCGCGAGTCTTCCACCACCACTGCCCTCATGTCGCGCGCTCCAGCGGCAACGTCAGGCGCACCGTGAAGCGCTGCGGCGCCTGCGTGACCTGCAGGGCAGCGCGCTCGCCATACAGCAGCGCCAGGCGCTGTGCGATGTTGCGCAGGCCAATACCCATGCCATCTCCTTTGTTTCCGCTTGTCTCCGCGGTGTCGTTACAGATCTCGAAAACCAGGTTGTCGCCATCCAGGGTGGCGGTGATGTCGAGCGCGCCGCCGCCTGGCAAATGCTCGAGGCCATGCTTGATCGCGTTTTCAGTCAGCATCTGCAGTACCATCGGCGGAATCAGCGCTTCGTGCAGGCCGGCGTCGATCCGCATGCAAAATGTTAGGCGCTGTTCGAGCTCGGTTTTGACGATGGCGATGTACTGGCCGATGATTGCCAGTTCCCGCCCCAGGCTGATTTTTTCGTGGCGGCTGCTGTCAAGCGAATAGCGCAGGATCTCGGAGAAGGCAGTGATCATGCTGTCGGCGCGGCGCGCATCCTCATGAATCATGAAGCGGATGTTATTGAGTGAATTGAACAGAAAGTGAGGATTGAGCTGATTGGACAGACTGCTCAACTGCGCTTCCTTCAGATTGTTCTGCAGGCGCAGATTGTGCGTTTCCGCCTGGCGCACACGCCGCACGGAAGTCACGCTGACGTAGATAAAGCTCCAGACAAGTACGAACAGCTGATTTTGCGGACCCTGTTCGCGAATGCGCATGAACAGGAAGCTGCCGAAATCGAGCGGCACCTGCGCTTCCCGATACTTGGCCACAAAAACCTCCCAGAACAGCGGCACCACACCCAGTTGCAGCAAGGCCGCCATCAATACCCCCGCAGCAGCGCTGTACAGCACCGACCATGCGATCAGCCAGCCCATGCCGCGCGTGTGACCGGCGTGACGCAGATACAGCCAGCGGTACAGCAGCACAGCCAGGGTGTACAGCGGCACCCAGGCGATGCTGGTCGTGACTTCGTAGCTGGCGATGCCGCCCCAGGCCAGCGCCATGCCGATGGTAACGATCAGGCCCGCCGCGACGGCGCTGCAGTGGTACAACCAGAACTGACGGTCGCGCGGAAGGAAGCGGATTGGCATCGTGGCGGGAGAGGTGGCTTGAGCACGCATTCTATCAACCAGCGCTGGCGCTTACCAGATCCGGATCCGTTCATCGGTGCTGCGGTACATACCGTCGCCCGGGCGGGTGTTGAACGCCTCGTGGAACGCGTCGGTATTGACGGCCGGTCCGTTGGCGCGGTACGCGTGCGGTGCGTGCGGATCGGACGACAGGGTCGTCAGCAGCGCTTCATCGCGCATTTTCACCCGGCGGAAAAGCGCGTGCGCGATGAAGAAGCGCTGTTCGCCGCTGCGCCCGTCCACCATCGGGGAAGCCTTGCCAGCCAGGCTGCGCTGATATGCGTGGAAGGCGATCTGCATCCCCGACAGGTCGGCCATGTTCTCGGTCAGTGTCAGCTTGCCGTTCACATGCTTGCCTGGCAGCGGTTCGTACGCATCGAACTGGCTGGCCAGACGGCTTCCCAGCGCCTCGAAGGCCCGGCGGTCTGCCTCCGTCCACCAATTGCGCAGCACGCCGTTGCCGTCGAACTGGCTGCCCATGGTGTCGAAGCCGTGGCTGATCTCGTGGGCGATATTGACGCCGATTGCGCCGTAGTTGGCCGCGTCATCGAGCGCCATATCGAAGAAAGGCGGTTGCAGGCTGGCGGCCGGGAACACGATCTCATTGAGCATCGGGTCGTACATCGCGTCCACCGTCTGCGCCGTGAACTGCCATTCGCGGCGGTCGACCTTGCGGTCCACCTTGGCCGCCTGCAGCGACCAGCCAAAGCGGGTGCCACGTGCACGGTTGCCAATCGGGTCGTTGTAGCGCACCAGCAGATCGCCATAGTCGCGCCATTGCTCCGGATAGCCGATCTTGGCGCCGTACTTGGATAACTTGTCGAGCGCCTGTGCCTTGGTGGCCGGCGTCATCCATTCAAGCGCGCGGATCGATTCGCCAAACGCCGCCAGGATGTTGCTGACCATCGCCTGCACGCGGTCCTTGTGCTGTTGCGAGAAGTGGCGCTGCACATACAGCTGGCCGACGCCGTCGCCCATTACCGTGTTGAGCGAGGCGATGCCCTGCTGCCAGCGCGGCTCCGGCTGCGTGGCGCCGCCCAGTGCCTTGCCGCGAAACGCGAAACGCGCCGCGCGAAAGGCGGCCGGCAGTACCGGGGCGAAGGCGTCCAGCACACGCAGCCGGTAGTACTGCT
>DASWMN010000148.1:0-33131 GCA_036399735.1 Telluria sp.
GAATGCCAGTTGCAGGATCTGGCGGTAGGTTACGGCAAGTCGAACTCGCGTTACGAAGAAGAAAAGCGTGTGGTGCCGCCGAAAGACGCGGGCCCGCTGATCTCGATGAACGAGATGACCCGTTGCATCCATTGCACCCGCTGCGTGCGTTTTGGCCAGGAAGTGGCCGGCGTGATGGAGCTGGGTATGCTGGGCCGTGGCGAACATGCCGAGATCACTTCCTTCGTCGGCAAGACCGTCGACTCCGAAGTGTCCGGCAACATGATCGACCTGTGCCCGGTGGGCGCGCTCACATCGAAACCGTTCCGCTACAGCGCCCGTACCTGGGAACTGTCGCGCCGCAAGTCGGTCAGCCCGCACGATTCGCTGGGCACCAACCTGATCGTTCAGGTCAAGGCGGGCAAAGTCATGCGCGTGCTGCCGCTGGAAAACGATGCGATCAACGAATGCTGGATTTCGGACAAAGACCGTTTCTCGTACGAAGCGCTGGACAACGAAGAGCGCCTGACCGCCCCGATGCTCAAGCAGGGCGGCGTGTGGCAGGAAACCGACTGGCAGACCGCGCTCGAATATGTGGCCCACGGCCTGCGTAACATCAAGCACGAGCATGGCGCCGACAGCATTGCTGCCGTGGCAACCGCCCAGTCGACCGTGGAAGAACTGCACCTGCTGGCCAAGGCCATGCGCGGCATCGGTTCCGAGAACGTCGACTTCCGCCTGCGCCAGAGCGACTTCGCGCTGGACGGCCAGGTCACGCCATGGCTGGGCATGCCGATTGCCGAACTGTCGACCGTACAGCGCGCGCTGATCGTCGGCTCCTTCCTGCGCAAGGATCATCCGCTGGTGGCAACGCGCCTGCGCGCTGCCGTCAAGAACGGCGCCAAGCTGTCCATCGTGCACGCATCCGACGATGAACTCCTGATCCCGACGGCCAGCAAGATGATTGCCGCACCATCCGACTGGCTTGCTGCCTTGTCGGAAATCGTGGTGGCCGTCGCGGGCGCGAAGGGCGTTGCAGCCCCGGCCGGTTTCGAGAACATCAAAGCGTCCGACGCTGCCGGCAAGCTTGCCGCCAATCTGAACGGCGAAGGCGGCGTAGTCCTGCTGGGCAACGCTGCTGTACACCATCCGCAAGCGTCGAAGCTGCATGCAGCGGCGCAGTGGATCGCAGAACAGACCGGCGCCAAGTTCGGCTACCTGACCGAAGCGGCCAACACCGTCGGCGGCTACCTGGTCGGTGCCACCGCCAAGAACGCGGCCCCCGCATTTGCCACGCCGAAGAAAGCCTATGTGCTGCTCAACGCGGAACCGGAACTCGATGCGGCCAATCCGCAGCAAGCCCGCGCCGCGCTCGATGGCGCCGAGATGGTGGTTGTCATGTCCGCCTTCCAGCATGGTTTCGACTACGCTGACGTGCTGCTGCCGATTTCGCCATTCAGCGAAACCTCGGGCACCTTCGTGAACTGCGAAGGCCGCGCGCAAAGCTTCAACGGCACCGTCAAGCCGCTGGGTGACACTCGTCCAGCCTGGAAAGTGCTGCGCGTACTGGGCAATCTGCTGGGCGTGGCTGGTTTCGACTACGAGACCTCGGAAAGCATCCGCGACGAGCTGTTCGGCAAAGGCGTGACCGATCTGTCGGCCAAGCTGAACAATGTATCGAAAGCGGCTGTTTCGTCGGCCTCGTTCGGTACGGCCGGCGCGCTCGAACGCGTGACCGATGTGCCGATCTACTTCGCCGATCCGATCGCGCGCCGTTCCGAGCCGCTGCTGCGCACGGCCGATTCGAACGCGCCGCTGGTGCAACTGCCTGCCGCGCTGGCCGAGAAGCTGGGCGTCAAGGCCGGTGACAAGGTCAAGGTCACGCAGGGTAACGGTTCCGCAATTCTGAAAGCAGGCATCGATGCCCGCCTGCCAGGCAATGCGGTCCGTGTCGCTTCGTCGCATCCTGCAACCGCCACCCTCGGCGCGATGTTTGGTGCAATCCATGTTGAAAAAGCAGGGGAGGGAGTCTGATGGCGCTGCCTGAAATGATCGATGGCGTGAACGCCTGGGGCGCCACCCATATCGGCTATAGCTGGCCGCTGTTCTGGACCATGGCCAAGATCCTGTGCGTGCTGTTGCCGCTGATGGGTCTGGTCGCTTACGCCACCCTGTGGGAGCGCAAGCTGATCGGCTGGATCCAGATCCGTATCGGCCCGAACCGGGTCGGTCCTGCCGGTCTGCTGCAGCCGATCGCCGACGCGCTCAAGCTGCTGTTCAAGGAAATCGTGGTCCCGGCCAAAGCCTCGAGCGGCCTGTTCATCCTCGGTCCGATCATGACCATCATGCCGGCGCTGGCCGCCTGGGTGGTGGTGCCTTTCGGTCCTGAAGTGGCGCTGGCCAACGTCAACGCCGGCTTGCTGCTGCTGATGGCAATCACCTCGATCGAGGTGTACGGCATCATCATCGCCGGCTGGGCGTCGAACTCGAAATACTCGTTCATGGGCGCGATGCGCGCCTCGGCGCAGATGATTTCCTACGAAATTCCAATCGGCTTCGTGCTTGTGGTAATTCTGATGGTGTCGGGCAGCCTGAACTTCTCGGATATCGTCGCTGGCCAGGCCCGCGGCTGGGGCATCGAGCACGGCGTGAACTTTGTATCGTGGAACGTATTGCCCCTGCTGCCGCTGTTCGTGGTCTACCTGACCTCCGGTCTGGCAGAGTGCAACCGCAGCCCGTTCGACGTGGTCGAAGGCGAGTCCGAAATCGTGGCCGGCCACATGGTTGAATACTCGGGCATGTCGTACGCGATGTTCATGCTGGCCGAATACGCCAACATGATTCTGATCGGCACGCTCGGTTCGATCATGTTCCTCGGCGGCTGGCATGCACCGTTTGCCTTCCTGGAATTCGGCGGCGCGTTTGGTGGCTTCTTCTGGCTGTTTGCCAAAGCCTTCCTGATCGTTTCGCTGTTCATCTGGGTGCGCGGTACCTTCCCACGCTATCGCTATGACCAGATCATGCGTCTGGGCTGGAAGATCTTCATTCCAGTAACCCTGGTATGGCTGGTACTGGTTGCAGGCGTGATGCAAACGTCCTGGAACATTTGGAAGTAAGGAACAGGAACAATGACTCAGATTAAAGATTTTTTCAGCAGCATGCTGCTGGTCGAACTGTTCAAGGGCCTGGCGCTGACCGGCAAGTACATGTTCGCCCGCAAAATTACCGTGCAATACCCGGAAGAGAAGACCCCGATGTCGCCTCGTTTCCGCGGTCTGCACGCGCTGCGCCGCTACCCGAACGGCGAAGAACGCTGCATCGCCTGCAAGCTGTGCGAAGCGGTGTGCCCGGCCATGGCCATCACGATCGAATCGGAACAGCGCGACGACGGTTCACGCCGTACCACGCGTTACGACATCGACCTGACCAAGTGCATCTTCTGCGGTTTCTGCGAAGAGTCCTGCCCGGTCGACTCGATCGTTGAAACGCATGTACTGGAATACCACGGCGAAAA
This sequence comes from Telluria sp., assembly GCA_036399735.1. Taxonomy (GTDB): domain Bacteria; phylum Pseudomonadota; class Gammaproteobacteria; order Burkholderiales; family Burkholderiaceae_D; genus Telluria_A. The sequence goes on from DASWMN010000148.1 coordinate 3,494, forward strand.
ACGTGGCGACCTGTACTACACGAAAGAGATGTTGCTCGCTGTTGGCGACCGCTACGAAGGCGACATCGCCGCTGCCCGTGCAGCCGATGCGCCTTACCGTTAATCGCAAGTGTCTGGGTTAGTCATGTTTAAATCATATTTGTTCTACGCGTTCTCGCTGATCATGCTGTTCGCAGCGGTCCGCGTCATCACCGCCCGGAACCCGGTGCATGCTGCATTGTTCCTGGTGCTGGCGTTCTTCAACGCGGCCGGTATCTGGATGCTGCTGCAGGCCGAATTCCTGGCCATTGTGCTGGTGCTGGTGTATGTGGGCGCGGTGATGGTGCTGTTCCTGTTCGTGGTCATGATGCTCGATATTAATATCGACAAGATGCGCGAAGGCTTCTGGTCCTACCTGCCACTGGCGCTCGGTATCGGCATCGTGATCATCTTCGAGATGGCAGCCATCCTGTGGCGCGGCTTCCTCGATTTCGAGCCGGCACAAGTTGCAGCCGGCGCGAACATCGGCGGCACCAAGGAACTCGGTCTGCTGATCTACACGAAATACATTTATGGCTTTGAAATTGCCGCAGCGATCTTGCTCGTGGCGATTATTGCCGCCGTGGCACTGACCCTGCGCAAGCGCAAGGACACCAAGGCCTTCAACCCGGGCGACGCGGTCCGTGTCAAGCGTAACGACCGCCTGCGCATCGTCAAGATGACGGCCGTGGACCAGCCAGCGATCGATGCTGCATCGAAAGCGGCTGCCCTGGCTGCCGCCGAAGCGCAGGACGCCGCCAGCAAGGAGACCAAATAATGACTTTAACGCTTACCCACTATCTGATCCTGGGCGCGATGCTGTTCGCGATCTCGATCGTCGGCATTTTCCTGAACCGCAAGAATGTCATTGTCCTGCTGATGGCCATCGAACTGATGCTGCTGGCCGTGAACATGAACTTCATCGCGTTTTCGCACTATCTGGGCGACGCGGCAGGGCAGATCTTTGTCTTCTTCATCCTGACCGTCGCGGCTGCCGAATCGGCAATCGGCCTGGCGATTCTGGTGGTCATGTTCCGTAATCTGGACACCATCAATGTGGAAGACCTGGACAGGCTCAAAGGCTAAGTTTTCGGCGATCTCGGTTAAAAACTCGAATACATAACGATTAAGGTTCAACATGGCGGGGCAACTTCTCAACCCTAACCTCTTACTTGCCGTCCCACTCGCGCCGCTGGCTGGCGCAGTGATCGCAGGCTTGTTCGGTACTAAGTTCTTCGGCAACATGGTTGGCCGCAAGACGTCGCATACAGTGACGATTCTTGGCGTGCTGATCGCGCTGATCCTGTCGGTGCAGACGCTGATGGCAGTGCAGGATGGCGCCAGTTTCAACGGCACCATCTACAACTGGATGACGGTCGGCACCCTGAAGATGGAAGTCGGTTTCCAGATCGACGCGCTGTCGGCGATGATGATGTGCGTGGTGACCTTCGTGTCGCTGATGGTGCACATCTACACCATCGGCTACATGGCCGAAGACGAGGGCTACAACCGCTTCTTCGCCTACATCTCGCTGTTCACGTTCTCGATGCTGATGCTGGTCATGGCCAACAACTTCCTGCAGCTGTTCTTCGGCTGGGAAGCGGTGGGCCTGGTGTCCTACCTCCTGATCGGTTTCTGGTACACCCGTCCGACCGCGATCTTCGCCAACATGAAAGCCTTCCTGGTCAACCGCGTGGGCGACTTCGGCTTCATTCTCGGTATTGGCCTGCTGCTGGCCTACGCCGGCTCGATGAACTACCAGGAAGTGTTCGCCAAGCGCGAAGCGCTGGCTTTGCTGACCCTGCCGGGCTCCGACTGGATGCTGCTGACGGTGGCCTGCATCTGCCTGTTTATTGGCGCGATGGGCAAATCGGCCCAGTTCCCGCTGCACGTCTGGCTGCCTGACTCGATGGAAGGCCCGACCCCGATTTCCGCACTGATTCACGCGGCAACCATGGTTACCGCCGGTATCTTCATGGTGGCGCGCATGTCGCCGCTGTTCGAACTGTCGGACACCGCGCTGTCCTTTGTGCTGGTGATCGGTTCGATTACCGCGCTGTTCATGGGCTTCCTGGGCATTATCCAAAACGACATCAAGCGCGTGGTGGCTTACTCGACCCTGTCGCAGCTGGGCTACATGACGGTGGCACTGGGTTCGTCGGCCTATTCCGTGGCCGTGTTCCACCTGATGACGCACGCCTTCTTCAAGGCACTGCTGTTCCTGGGCGCCGGTTCGGTCATCATCGGCATGCACCACGACCAGGACATCCGCAACATGGGCGGCCTGCGCAAGTACATGCCGATCACCTGGATCACCGCACTGCTCGGTTCCCTGGCGCTGATCGGTACGCCGTTCTTCTCGGGCTTCTACTCGAAAGACAGCATCATCGAAGCGGTGCATGCCACCCATATCTGGGGCTCGGGCTTTGCCAACTTCGCCGTGCTGGCCGGCGTGTTCGTGACTGCCTTCTACTCGTTCCGCATGTACTTCCTGGTGTTCCACGGGGAAGAGCGCTTCGGCAAGGCACACGCCCATGGTCATAGCCATGGTCACGATTCCGATGCCCACGACGAGGACGCGCACGACGACCACCATCACCACGGTCTGGCTCCGGGCCAGAAGCCGCACGAGTCGCCGCTGGTGGTGACGCTGCCGCTGATCCTGCTGGCCATTCCATCGGTGTTCATCGGCGCGATCACGATCGAGCCGATGCTGCACGGGGAATTCTTCAAGGGCGTGATCTTCGTTGGCGAGAACCACCATGCGATGCACGAGCTGCATGAAGAGTTCCACGGCTGGTGGCAGATGGCCGTGCACGGTCTGATGACGGCGCCGTTCTGGCTGGCCCTGGCTGGTGTGGCTTCCGCCTACTACTGCTACATGGTCAACCAGCGCGTACCTGCCTGGTTCTATGCCAAGTTCAAGGCCCTGCACACTCTGCTGGACAACAAGTACTACATGGACAAGTTCAACGATGTGGTGTTCGCCGGCGGCGCGCGCCTGCTCGGCGGCGGCCTGTGGAACATTGGCGACCGCAAGCTGATCGATGGTCTGCTGGTCAACGGCAGTGCGAAACTGGTGGGCTGGATCTCGTCCATCGTGCGTACCGGCCAGACCGGCTACATCTATCACTACGCCTTCGTGATGATCGTCGGCGTACTCGCTTCGCTGATCTACTTCGGTCCAAAGCTGGAGTACTTCCTCTCGTTCTGGCAAGCTTAATCAGACACGCAAAGACAACGACAACATGATGCAGTCTATTTCTACATTACCTCCGTATCTGAGCCTGGCGATCTGGCTCCCGATCGCCTTTGGCGCGCTGATCCTGTTCGTCGGCCGCGACGAAAAGCCGGGCCTGACCCGCTGGCTGTCGCTGGCCGGCGCCATCGTCAGCTTCCTGGCCACGATTCCGCTGCTGACCAACTTCGACAACGCCGCCCACGGCATGCAGTTCGCCGAAAAAGCGCCGTGGATCGGCCAGTTCAACATTTTCTACTCGCTGGCGGTCGACGGCCTGTCGCTGTGGTTCGTGCCGCTGACGGCCTTCATCACCGTGATCGTCGTGATCTCGGCCTGGGAAGTGATCGAAAAGCGCGTGGCCCAGTACATGGGTGCCTTCCTGATCCTGTCCGGCCTGATGATCGGCGTGTTCACCGCCATGGACGGCCTGCTGTTCTACTTCTTCTTTGAAGCGACGCTGATCCCGATGTACATCATCATCGGTATCTGGGGTGGCGCGGACCGCGTGTACGCATCGTTCAAGTTCTTCCTGTACACCTTCCTCGGTTCGCTGCTGACCCTGGTCGCCATCATCTACCTGTACAACGCATCGGGCAGCTTCGACATCCTCGACTGGCACCAGCTGCCGCTGACGATGAAAGAGCAGACCTTCATCTTCCTGGCCTTCCTGGCAGCGTTCGCCGTCAAGGTGCCGATGTTCCCGGTCCACACCTGGCTGCCGGACGTCCACGTCGAAGCGCCAACCGGCGGCTCCGCCGTGCTGGCCGCGATCATGCTCAAACTGGGCGCGTACGGCTTCCTGCGCTTCTCGCTGCCGATCACGCCGGATGCATCGCACAGCATGGGCCCGTTCATCATCACCCTGTCGCTGATCGCCGTGATCTACGTCGGCCTGGTCGCGCTGGTACAGAAGGACATGAAAAAGCTGGTCGCCTATTCGTCGATCGCGCACATGGGCTTTGTGACGCTGGGCTTCTTCATGTTCAACCAGATGTCGGTGCAGGGCGGTATCGTGCAGATGATTTCGCACGGCTTCATCTCCGGCGCGATGTTCCTGTGTATCGGCGTGCTGTATGACCGCATGCACTCGCGCCAGATCGCCGACTACGGAGGGGTGGTCAACACCATGCCGAAGTTCGCGGCCTTCATCGTGCTGTTCTCGATGGCCAACTGCGGTCTGCCGGCCACCTCCGGCTTCGTCGGCGAGTTCATGGTGATCCTGGGCGCGGTCCAGTTCAACTTCTGGATCGGCATGCTGGCGGCCACCGCCCTGATCTTCGGCGCGGCGTACTCGCTGTGGATGGTCAAGCGCGTGGTGTTCGGCGAAATCGCCAACGAGCACGTGAAAGCACTGACGGACCTGAACAAGCGCGAATTCCTGATGCTGGGCATTCTGGCGATCGCCGTGATTGCGATGGGCCTGTATCCAGCACCATTTACCGACACGATGCAAACCTCGGTCGCGGACCTGCTGCAGCATGTCCAGACACCGAAACTGGCGTACTAAAACAGACTATGATCGAAACTACCAATCCCAATCTGGTTCCGGTTTATGCCGAAATCTTCCTGCTGATCGCCGGCTCGGCGATTCTGCTGATCGACATGTTCCTGCCGGCGTCGAAGCGCGCGCTGACCTACTACCTGTCGCTGGCCACGCTGATCGTGTGCGGCTATCTGACCTGGCTCGATTATTCGGCCGGCCTGACGGTCTACACCTTCAACAACATGTTCGTGTCGGACCCGATGGCGAACCTGCTCAAGCTGTTCACCTATGTGGCGGTTGGCATCACCCTGATCTACTCGCGCCAGTATGCGGGTGAGCGGGGTATGTTGTCGGGCAATCTGGGCGGCGAGTTCTACGTGCTGGCCCTGTTCGCCATGCTGGGCCAGATGATCATGATCTCCGGTAACAACATGCTGGCCATTTACCTGGGCCTGGAACTGATGTCGCTGTCGCTGTACGCCCTGGTGGCGCTGCGCCGCGATCATGCTGCTTCGACCGAAGCGTCGATGAAGTACTTCATCCTGGGCGCGCTGGCATCCGGCTTCCTGCTGTATGGTATTTCGATGCTGTACGGGGCCACCGGTACGCTCGATATCAGTGAAATCGCCCGCGCCGCCGCCGGTCCGATGGCCAACCACACCATTCTGGTGTTCGGCGTGGTGTTCGTGGTGGCCGGTCTGGCCTTCAAGCTGGGCGCGGTGCCCTTCCACATGTGGGTACCGGACGTGTATCAGGGTTCGCCGACGGCAGTCACGCTGCTGCTGGGCGCGGCGCCAAAGCTGGCCGCGTTCGCGATCTGCATCCGCATCCTGGTCGAAGGCCTGATGCCGATGGCAGTCGACTGGCAGCAGATGCTGATGTTCCTGGCGGTGATGTCGCTGGCGATTGGCAACCTGACGGCAATCGCGCAAACCAATCTGAAGCGCATGCTGGCGTACTCGACCATCGCCCAGACCGGCTTCGTGCTGCTGGGCCTGATGGCGGGCGTGGTCGGCGGGCAGCAGGACAACGCTGCCGCGGCTTACAGCTCGGCGATGTACTACTCGATCACCTACGTCCTGACCACGCTCGGCACCTTCGGCGTGATCATGCTGCTGGCCCGGGTTGGCTTCGAAGCCGAAGAACTGGCCGACTTCAAGGGCCTGTCCAAGCGCAGCCCGTGGTTCGCGGCCGTCATGTCGATCCTGCTGTTCTCGCTGGCCGGCGTGCCACCGATGATGGGCTTTGCCGCCAAGTTCGCGGTGCTGCAGGCAGTGCTGTCGACGGGCGCCGTGTGGCTGACCGTGCTGGCCGTGCTGTTCTCCCTGATCGGCGCGTTCTACTACCTGCGCGTGGTCAAGGTCATGTGGTTCGATGAGCCGGAAGACAAGGCCCCGCTGGCCGTGCCGTTCGACATGCGCGCCACCCTGACCGTGAATGGCATCGCCATCGTTGTTCTGGGTATCTATGCCGGTCCGCTGCTGACCGCCTGCATGCATGCCATGAACGCCACGCTCGGCACCTGATGGATGTAACGCTTTCCGCATGGTTGGTGATTGCCGTTGCACTGGTACTCGCCAACCTGCCGTTCATGAATGAGGCCGTGTTCGGCGTCATACCATTGCCTTCCAAGCACAAAGCCGGCTGGATACGCGTGCTCGAGCTGCTTGTTCTATACTTTGTCACCGGTCTCATCGCGTACGTGCTGGAAGCGCGCATCGGCAATGTCTTCAGCCAGGTCAAAGAGTTCTACATGATCACGGTGCCGCTGTTTGTCGTGCTGGGGTTCCCGGGATTCGTGCTGCGCTACCTGCGCAAGCGCCATCACTAACTACGTACCAGGAGCGGGCATGGATACGCAGCTCAAAGAAACCCGGATCGACGGCGAGCTCGCCTACGATGGCGGCTTCCTCAAGGTCACGCGCGACCGCGTGAAATTGCCCAACGACGCGGTGACCTACCGCGAATACATCAAGCATCCGGGCGCGGTGGTCATACTGCCTGTGTTTGACGACGGCCGCGTGCTGCTGGAGCGCCAGTTCCGCTATCCGCTGGACCGCGTGTTCATCGAGTTCCCCGCCGGTAAGATCGATCCGGGCGAGGACACGCTGGCCTGCGCCAAACGCGAACTGCAGGAAGAAACCGGCTACACCGCCGCCACCTGGCAGTTCATCAGCACCATCCACAATGCGATTGCCTATTCGGATGAACACCTGGACATCTTTGTCGCGCGTGGCCTGACGGCGGGGCCGCAACAGCTCGACGAGGGCGAGTTCCTCGACCTGTTCACCGCCACGATTCCCGAATTGCTGGACATGGTCCGCAAGGGCCAGATCACGGACGTCAAGACCATCATTGGCGCCTTCTGGCTTGAAAAGCTGGCAGCTGGCAACTGGTCGGCGTCCTAAGGCGCCCATGCGAGCGCTGCTACTGGTCCTGCTGGCCTTCTGCTGCAACAGCGCGTTCGCTTCGCGCGGCATGTTCCAGGCCTTGTGCGAAGACCAGATGGCTCCGTCCGAAGCCATCGTCAAACGAAAACTGAACGGCTACACGATCGACAATTCCCTGTCGTTCCGGCAGCTGCCCGCCAAGTCCCAGAAGCCGGCCCCGGTCAACGGCGCCGTGCTGGGCGTGACCGCCACCAAATACGCCACCAATATCGGCTACCGCGCCCAGGTCATGCGCAACCCCATCTCGCGCTACGAATGCGTGAGCTCGCATATCGAAGTGACGGTCTCCTACGAACCGACTGTCATTTATATCGGTAAAGAGTTTGTGCCCGGCACTTGCGCCTACCGCGAAATTCTTGCGCATGAAATGCGTCATCTCAACACTTACTTTGAACAATTGCCGAAAGTGGAGATGGCGGTGCGCGATGCCATGCAGCGGCGCTTCAACGTCAAGGCGGAGTACGGTCCGGCAGGGCAGGCGCAGGCAGCGCTCAAGCGCGAGATGGAAAATGTCTGGGTTCCGTTCTTTACCGCGCAGATCAAGAAGGCCGATTTGCTGCATGATGCCATCGACACGCCGCAGGAATATGCGCGACTGAGCAGAGTTTGCCAAGGTGAGGTACAGTCATTCATAGCACCACCCGCTCTAACCAACAGATAACCATGAACCAGCCAGCTCCGCGTTATTTTGCCCTGATTCCGGCCGCCGGCGTCGGTGCCCGCATGGCTGCGAACGGACCCAAGCAGTACATGGCCATCGGCGGCAAACCCATGCTGCGCCACACCATCGACGCTTTCTTGTCGAGCGAACTGATTGCCCATATTTACATCGTGGTCAGCCCCGATGACGGCCAGATCGATTGCGTCGTACCGGGCGCGGGCGTGACGGTGCTGCGCTGCGGCGGCGCGACCCGCATGGAATCGATCCAGAACGGCTTGCGCCAGATGGGCGAGGTCGTCGGCGCGCAGGACTGGATATTGGTGCACGACGCGGCGCGCCCAGGCCTGAACGCGGCGCTGATCGAAAAACTGATTACAACGATAGGCGGCGACGCCGTCGGCGGCTTGCTCGCGCTGCCGGTGGTGGACACCGTCAAGCGCGCGGGCGCAGCGGTCTCCACGGTATCGCGGGACGGCTTGTGGCTGGCGCAGACTCCGCAAATGTTCCGCTACCGGCTGCTGGTCGATGCGCTCGCTGCCGCCACCGATGCCAGCGTCATTACCGATGACGCCAGCGCGATCGAGGCGCTCGGACACTCGCCCAAGCTGGTCGAAGGACATCCCCGTAACTTAAAAGTGACGCTGCCCGCGGACATCCGCATTGCCGAGATGTACCTGGCCGCGCCGTAACCTATTGTGAACGATATCATGGCACTGGCTTCCTACAATCCAACACCTCCGTTTCGCATCGGCACCGGCTACGACTGCCACGCCCTGGTCGAGGGCCGCAAACTGATCATCGGCGGGGTCACGATCCCGCATAAGACCGGCCTGTTCGGCCATTCCGACGCCGACGTGCTGCTGCACGCGATCATCGATTCGATGCTCGGCGCGGCCGGTCTGGGCGACATCGGCAAGCACTTCCCGGACACCGACCCGATGTTCGCCGGCGCCGACTCGCGCACGCTGCTGCGCGAAGTGGCGCACCGCGTGGTGGCCACCGGCTACACCATCGGCAATATCGATGCGACCATCATCGCGCAGGCGCCCAAAATGGCGCCGCATATCGCGCAGATGGTCTCGCGCATTGCCGAAGACGTGGGCGTGTCCCCGCAGCAGATCAACATCAAGGCCAAGACCAACGAAAAGCTCGGCTACCTCGGGCGCGAAGAAGGCATGGCAGCGGAAGCGATCTGCATGTTGATTAAGGCCACTGCAGCGTAATCGTTCGGTATGATGGTCGTTCAATATTAACGACCGGGATACCACATGGTTTATCTGTTTGCCTTCGGGGCGCTGCTTGCCGCCCTGGTCCTTGCCGCGCGCCTGGCGCCGGTCGCCATGACAGCGGCAGGCCTGTGGCTGGAGCGCCGCATCAGCGGCTTGCGTACGCGCAGCGCGCACGTCGACGGTTTCGCCATGCCGTATCTGGAAGGGGGCAAGGGCGAGGTCCTGCTGCTGATCCACGGCTTTGGCGGCGACAAGGATAACTTCACCCGCATCGCGCGCTTTCTGACGCCGCATTACCGCGTCATCATTCCCGATCTGCCCGGCTTTGGCGACGCCACGCGCGACCCCAGGGCCAGTTACGCGATGGCCGACCAGGTCGCACGCATCCACAGCTTTATCAGTGCGCTCGGGATTGAACGGCTGCACCTCGGTGGCAATTCGATGGGCGGCTTCATCGCGGCCCAGTTCGCGGTACCGTACGGACACATGGTGCAGAGCCTGTGGCTGCTGGATCCGGCCGGGACTGCGGCCTCGCACGACTCCGACATGCTGCGCCATTACGAGGCCACGGGCGAATGTCCGCTGCTGGTCAGGCGGGTGGAAGACTTCGACGCGACCATCGCCATCACCACCCACAAGACGCCGTTCGTACCGCGCTTTGCGCGCATCGCACTGGGCCGGCGTGGCGTGGCCGATCTGGCGCTGCACACGCGCATCATGCGCCAGATGCAGGAGTCGCCACTGCTGGAAGCGACGTACCAGCCGATGCCAACGCCGGCGCTGGTGGTGTGGGGCGAGGAAGACAAGGTGCTCAGTCCGGCGGGGGCTGCTTCGTTCAAGCTGCTGTTCCCGAACGCACAGGTGATCATGATGGCGGGAATAGGGCACTTGCCGATGGCGGAAGCGCCCAAGCGAACCGCGCAGGATTATCTGCGCTACCGCGCCGCATTGGCAACATAGCCAGCACATCGTCGTGGCGCAAGCGGGGTTACCTGAGCGGATAAGCGGTCGGCCAGACCTTGCTCGATACGCGCAGCGGAACGACCCTTGCCGCCGCCAGCATGAACGCCGCAGGCAGTGCCAGACAAGCTAAAAACAGCCACGCGTTCTGCTGCCACAGTGCCAGCACGGCGCCGCCGCAAATTGCCGCTTCGAGCATTCCCACACAACATAGCGCGACCCAGCGCGGCATGTAGCTGGTCTTGCCACATGCCTTGCAGCGTACGGGCCGCTCTGGCGTGGCGCGGACCACGCAGAGGTGGCGCAGCGTGGCCTGTTTGCAGTGCGGGCAGTCGATGGCGTGCATGCGGATCGGGGTCAGTTCGATGATAGATTGCGCGCACTAGTCGCGTAAAAGCACGCGCACTTCGACCGTGCCACCGGCTTCATAGGTCGGATTTCCGACCAGGAACCGGCGCGCCCCTGCAAGGGTTTCAGCACGCACCCGAAAGTAGCCAGTGACATCGCCAGTGGCGCTCTGGTCGGCACAGTGATGCTTGAAACGCTTTCCCGGCCCGATTGAACTGCCGCCGTCGAAACACCCGGATGCACGCAGGGCAGACAGGTACTGTTCCCATCGCTCTCCATTGTTGGCGATGGCCTGGTCCTGCACATCGCCATGCATGAGGAAAATGTATTCGTTCATTGAGGCCAGCGTTTCAATTTAACGGCGCGTTGATAGAGAGTTCGCCGTCCAGTATGACGCGAGTTGGTCTTTCGTTCAACTTTTCCGGGCCGGGACCTAACGCGTGCGGATCACGACAGTATCGGAAATGCTGTCATGCCAGCCCCGTTCGCCAAAGAAAGAAAATGGCTCGAAAGGGATGAAACGGCAGAAGGTGCGTTTCAGGATCGTGCCAAAACCAGGCTTGCCGCCATCGTCGGTGACCACTTTCGTGCCGAGAATGAACTTGGCAGGCGTGCGGCCCCAAATCGATTCGAAGAAGACGAAATAGACGATATACACGACCCAGCCGAACAAGTTGCCATTCCAGGTTTGAATGAGTTCCGTCGCTGCGGGACCAGCAATGGCCGCCGCAATGCCGCAGACGAACGCGACCGCCCCAAAACAAACATAGTCGATGATAAAGGTGCCAAAGCGCAGTCCATTGCTGGCCTTGCGCATTTGTTCAGCAACGGCCGGCGGTTCCGTGAACGCGGCTGGCGCCATGTAAGGGTTGAATTGCTCGCTCATCGGGAAACCACTAAAAATATAGGTACTGGCAAGTTTAATTGATTCGTATAAACTTTTTCCCGTTGAACAAAAATAAAGTCAGGCATCACAACAGCTTGTCGGGCGGGGCCGTCAGATATCGAAGATCAGGCAGGTGGTGGTTGCAAAAGCGTACAGCTTGCCGTTCGCATCCGTAATCCGCCCTTCGGCGATGCCGACCTGGCCACCGACGCTGACCACCTTGGCTTCGGCGCGTACCGGACCGGTTTGATCCGTCATGGCGCGGATATAGTTCACCTTCAGTTCCAGCGTCGTATAGCCTTTGCCTGCGGGCAGCATGGAATGGATGGCGCAGCCGACAGCGGTGTCGAGCAGGGTGGCGGCGTAGCCGCCGTGGACCACGCCGCTGGGGTTGTAGTGCGCCAGCGAGGGCAAGCCCTGAAACACCACCAGGCCCGGTTCCACCGTAATTGGCGTGATATCGAGCAGTTCGGCGATAGGGGCCGGGGGCAGGGCGCCGCTGCCGATTGCCCTCAGAAACTCGATGCCAGTGCGCGAACGCAGCGCTTCCCGGTCGGCCACGCCCGGCGCGCGCAGTCCGGCACGCATGGCGGCCGCGTCGTCCAGCCACTGCTGGCGCTTGTCCTGTTGTTCCATCTTTTTATCCTTTTTTGCGAAGTTGAACACAAAGCGTGTAGATACACTATAATCCAGTTTATCGGATATGTGTACCTGCACCTAAATTAAAGCACCCGAATGGACCTGATCGAAAAACCGCTGGGCTGCACCTGCTTCAAGCTGCGCAAGCTCACGCGCGCCATGTCGCGCCTGTACGACCAGCACATGGCCACGGTCGGCCTCAAAACCACCCAGTACAGCCTGCTGGTGAATGCCGCGCGCGCGCCGCTGCCGGTGGCGGAACTGGCCGACACGCTGGGCATGGAGCGCACCACGCTCACGCGCAACCTCAAGCCACTGCTCGATGCGGGCTTCGTCGAACTGAAACCGGGGGCCGACAGCCGTCAGCGCATCGTCACCATTAGCGCCGTGGGCCGGGCGAAAGTGGAGCAGGCCTACCTGGCCTGGCGCGCCGCGCAAACCGAATTCGAAAAGCTGATGGGGCGCGATGCCGTACGCGCCCTCAATGAGCAGCTGGAAACCACCATGACCCAACTGAGTCCCTTGCTTGAGGAAGCACACCATGCACACACAGAATGAGATGTCGCCACGCGCCGCGTGGATGCTGATCCTGGCCGCGTCGGCGATTCTAATGATCACCATGGGCGCACGCCTGACCACCGGCTTGTTCATGTCGCCGATTAATACCTCCACCGGCCTTGGCATCGCCTCGATCAGCTTCGCCATGGCGGTCGGCCAGTTCGTGTGGGGCGCGGCGCAGCCGGTATTTGGCGCGGTGGCCGACAAGTGGGGCTCGGCCAAGGTCATTATTGTGGGCGCCTTTCTGCTGGCGGGCGGCACCGCGCTCACGCCCTTCGTCAGCTCGCAGTGGGGCCTGATTGTCTGCATGGGCATCCTGAGCGCGGCCGGGGCAGGGGCGGGCAGCTTCTCGATCCTGATCGGCGCGACCGCCCAGCGCCTGCCGGCCGCGCGCCGTCCGTTTGCGGCCGGTTTCATCAACGCCGGCGGCTCGTTCGGCCAGTTCGTGTTCGCGCCGCTGATGCAGGCGATCATCAGCAGCGCCGGCTGGGTGATGGCCTTGCTGACCATGGCCGCCACCACCTTGCTGACAATCCCGCTGGCCTGGCCGCTGCGCCGCAACGCCGGTCTGGCCAAGGCCGATCCGGCGGCGCCACCAAAACCGCCGGAGGCGCCCGGCATCGGTCTTGGCGCGCAAATCAGGATCGCTCTGCGCGACCCCAGCTACCTGTTCCTGCATGCCGGCTTCTTTACCTGCGGTTTCCATATCGCCTTCCTGGTCACCCACCTGCCGAACGAAGTGGCGCTGTGCAATCTGCCGGCCGGCGTGTCGGCCGCGGCGCTGGCCCTGATCGGCCTATTCAACATTGCAGGCAGCCTGACGGCGGGCGCGCTGTCCACCCGCTATCGCATGAAGTCGCTGCTGGCACTGATGTACGCCAGCCGCGCCGTGATCATCGTGATCTATCTGCTGGCACCAAAAACCGCGCTGACCTTCTACGTTTTCGCCGGCGCGCTCGGCTTCACCTGGCTGGCCACCGTGCCGCCCACGGCGGGCCTGGTGGGCAAGCTGTTCGGCATGCGCTACCTGTCCACGCTGTTCGGTCTGACCTTGCTGTCGCATCAGATCGGCGGCTTCCTGGGCGCCTGGCTGGGTGGCTTGTCGTACGTGACCTACGGCGACTACACCTGGATGTGGTACGCCGACATTGTGCTGGCGATCGGCGCGGCCTTGATCAACCTGCCGATCCGGGAAGAGCGCGTGGTGCGCGTTCCCGCGGCACTGGCGAAGGCATAAAACATGGCGCGCGATTTCTATGCCTACCGTGAGGTCGCGGTCGAATCGTTTGTCGATCCGCGCACTGGCCAGCTGCGCATCCGGCCCATGGCTGGCCAGGCGTTCGCACCAACGCTGAAAGTGCAGTGCGGACGCGCTCTGGTCAATGCGGCGCTGCATCCGCCCGGCACGCGCTTTCTGGTGTCGGCCAAGCTCACCGACCGCCTGGGCGGCGTGCCCTTCCTGTATGTGTACCACGGCGACCCGGTGGTGGTACTGACGGCAGCTGCAGCCAAAAAATTCCTGGCCGAGTTCCGGCGCGGCCGGATTTAAGGCCGCGCCAGATAGGCGCGGTAGAAGTCGATAAAGGCGCGCACCTTGGCCGGTACGTGCCGGCCCGGCGGCAGCACCGCGTACACGCCACCCTTCTGCAAGGTCCACGCCGGCAGCAGCCTGACCAGGCGCCCGGCGGCCAGCGCATCCTTCATTGTCATTTCCTCGATGGCGCTGATGCCCGCGCCATGCTCGAGCAGTGCCAGCAGGCCGCTGGGCGCATCGACCTGCATGCGCGATTGCATGTGCACCGTTATCTCGCGGCCGTCGGCGTGGCTGAATTTCCAGGTCAGGGGCGTTGGCAGCAGGGACAGGGCCAGCCAGTCCAGCTGCGCCAGCTGTTCGGGGCGCTTCGGCCTGCCGCGGCGTTTTATATAGTCCGGCGACGCCACCACGCATTGCGAGAACTCGCGCAGCTTGATGGCGCGCTGGGTCGAGTCGCGCAGCCAGCCCATCCTGAACGACAGGTCGATTCCCTCTGCCACCATGTCGGCCACCTTGTCGCCAGTGCGCAGATCGATCTGCAGGCGCGGGTGCAGGGCGGCAAATTCCACCAGCGCCGGTCCCACTGTTTGCGCCGCCTGCAGCGCGGTGGTGGAGATGCGCAGCATGCCGGACAGCTCGCCCTGATCGTTGCCGGCTTCGGCCAGCGCTTCGGACAGGCCGCGCAGCAGTGGCTGGCATTGCTCAATCAGCGTGCGGCCGGCATCGGTCAGCGTGACCTGGCGCGTGGTGCGTGCGAACAGCGACACGCCAAGCTGGCGTTCCAGGCGCGCGATCTGCACGCTGACCTTGGCCTTGGCCACGCCCAGCCGGTCGGCGGCGCCCGTGAAGCTGCCCGCTTCGACAACGCAATCGAAGATGGTGAGACTGTTGAGGTCTATCTGGTCGGGGATGGCCATGGTGATTGATAAGGTAGTGAGAACAATGAATTATCGTTCTTGCCGTTTATCTTATCAATCCTGAATGGCATGATGCGTGCATACCAACCACACATCAGGAGCATTGCATGAACATCGTAATCATTGGCGCCAGCGGCTTTATCGGGTCCGCCCTTCGCAACGAGGCACTGGCACGCGGCCACGCCGTGACGGCACTGGTCACCCGCCCGGAGAAACTGGCGCCGCAAGCGCATCTGACCGCGCTGGCGACCGATGTGATGGACGTGCAGAAGCTGAGCGCCCAGCTGAGCGGATTCGACGCCGTGATTTCCGCCTTCAGCGGTCATGCCCAGGCCGACATCCTAGACTACTATGTTACCGGCATCGGCAGGATCGTCGCGGCGGCAAAGGAAGCGCGCGTGCCGCGCCTGCTGGTAGTGGGCGGCGCCGGTTCGCTGGAAGTTGCGCCCGGCCAGCTGCTGATCGACGCGCCCGATTTTCCGCCGCAGTACAAGGCCAGTGCGCACGGCGCGCAACAGGCGCTCGAGCTGCTGCGCAAGGAAAGTTCGCTCAACTGGACCATGCTCAGCCCGGCCGCCGTGATCGCGCCCGGTCAACGCAGCGGCGTGTTCCGCACCGCGCTGGACCGCCTGCTCACGCGCGAAGACGGCAGCAGCAGCATTTCGGTGGAAGACTACGCGCTTGCCATGATCGATGAACTGGAAGAGCCGGTGCATCCGCGCAAACGGTTCACGGTCGGCTACTGACCCTTGCGTGCCGGGGTGAGCGCGCGTGCGTACGGGGTCATGCAAATATTGCTACTATTTGCAGCTGTTACTCCCGTCAAATCGCCGTCCACCCCGAAAGGAATGCTATGGCCACGAGAAAGATCGCTGTCATCATTGGCAGTCTGCGCAAGGAATCGTTCAATCGCCGGGTCGCCAAGACCCTGATGCTGCTGGCGCCATCGCAGCTCGAGATGGAAATCATCGAGATCGGCCAGCTGGCCATGTACAACCAGGAGGACGGCGCGCCACCGGCCACCTACACCGAATTCCGCGAGCGCATTCGCGCGGTGGACGGTGTGCTGTTCTGCACACCCGAATACAACCGCTCGGTGCCCGCCGTGCTGAAAAATGCGATCGACGTCGGCTCGCGCCCGTATGGCGCCAGCGCCTGGAACGGCAAGCCGTGCGCCGTCATCAGCGTCTCGCCGGGCAGCTCGGGCGCGTTTGGCGCCAACCATCATCTGCGCCAGTCGCTGGTCTTCCTGAATATGCCTGCCATGCAGCAGCCGGAAGCCTACATCAGCAATGTCGGCAAACTGTACGACGGCGACACCCTGAACGATGACAGTACCAAGGCGTTCTTGCAGAACTTCATCGACGCCTTCGCCGGGTGGGTGGAACGGCACGCCGACTGATGATACGGATCCGTGACATCGACCACGTGGTACTGCGCGTGGTGAACCTGGACGCCATGCTGGCATTTTATTGCGACGTGCTGGGATGCACGATCGAACGGCGCCAGGACACCATTGGCCTCGTACAGTTGCGCGCCGGAACTTGCTTGGTTGATCTGGTGCCGGTCGATGGAGAGCTCGGCAAGGCTGGTGGCGCGCCGCCGGGCGCCGAAGGGCGCAATATGGACCACCTCTGTTTCCGGGTCGAGCCCTACGACGAAGGGGCCATCCGTCAGCAGCTGGACCGTGCCGGCGTGATTGCCGGGCCCCAGGCCTCGCGCTACGGCGCCGAGGGCGAGGGACCTTCCATTTACCTTCAGGATCCGGAAGGCAATACGATCGAGCTGAAGGGCCCGCCCGCCTGTTGAGCCGGGAACTTTTTCAAGTGCCCATGGCGACCTGTGCCGGCGCGCGCGGGCGCTGGATTTGGCGCGCCGCAGCATGACGCTGGGCAAGGCAGGCGTCTTTTTCGATCCAGTAATTGAACTGGCCAAAGCTGGGCGTTGCCGCTTCACTGGCGCTGAAGAAATCCTCGATCATTTGCCGGTATGCGCCGCGCCGTGAAAACGTGCTGTGCGTGGCGGCGTAGCGTGCCACCGCGTCGCGAAATGTCTCGCGCACACCGCTGCAGGCATTCATGCCCGGGTGGCCTTCGCCCTTGCGTGGCCGTCCCCGTTTGACATCCGGGCTGGCGGTGCGCGTCTTGCCGCGGCCGCCGGAATTCTTGTAGTCAGGCAGCAGGGCGTTGGCATTCTGGCCGCGCTCCCAGTAACGCCGCAGGTAGCGATAAATCGACGGGTAGGAAATTCCGTGAAGTTCGGCATGGCGCATGACCATGCCGCCGCGTGCGCTTGGCTGGAAGATGGCCGGCGCCTGCGTCACCAGGGTACTGACCACGTCCCAGGCGCGCGCCTGTAATTGCAGGTGGCTGGCTGGCAAATCGTCGGGCCGGGCCTGGACCAGATACGGGTCCACCAGCAGCAACTGGGCGCGCTGGGTCTTCACATCGTCCACAAGCGAACTCAGGGTGGCGATCTGGGGATGGGCGCTCTTGGCGTGCAATTCAAAGGTGTAGGCAATTTTGTGCGCGCTGTCGATCCACAGGATGCGGATGGTGCGCGCGCGCGGGAAGGTGTAGTGCAGCAGGTCATTTCGTAGCAGCATTGTTCGGGCCCTGGTCGCAAATGGTCACTGAAGCGATGCAAGTTCCGCGCCAGCAAAAAGGGGTGAAAAACACAGCTTTTGCGCCAATTTTTGGTGCGTTGCAAAAGAAACTGCACCAGATCGAACAGGTCCTGTTGAGGACACGAACACGTTTGATACGGATCAAACTCGGTGAGACTCACTCCCCTAGCCTTGTACCTTGTGCTGAAGACGTTCTGCGCGATAGACACCAAAACGTCGACAGGGCAGCGTTCCAATAAGCACTCGCAGCGGAGGGCGGCAAGCAATTCCCGCCAGCTTGTTTTGCCAGCTCCGCATTTATTCCCATCGCTAATTCATTTGAGGTAAATACATGTATCCATATTCCCAAGCTGTTACTCCCGCCGTGCGCACCCACTTCGATGCGCAGATGGCCTTCTTCAACGACATGTCCAAATCGCTGTTCCGCTCCTTCCAGCAACTGTGCGACCTGAACATTCAGCTGACCCAGACCATGCTGGAAGAAACCGCGATCACCGGCCAGCAAATCATCACTGCCGACCGCCAGACCGATATCATCAGCGCCACGGCTGCGCGCGCCCAGCCTGCGACGGAAAAACTGCGTGCTTATCAGCAGCACATTTCGCGCGTGGCCGCCGATTCGCAGGTGGAAATGGCCCGTGTGACCGAGCAGCACGTCCAGGAAACCACCCGCACGGCACGCCAGCTGGCTGACGAAGTGGCACGTGTCGCGTCCGAGGAAACCGAACGCAGCATGCGCAACCAGCAAGAAACCATGCGCAAGTTCACCGATCCGTTCATGCAGGACGGCGCCCGTCGCAGCAATGGTGCCGAGCAACGCGGTGGCGCCAGCATGCAAAGCGGCCAGTCGGGCAGTGCCCAGGGCGGCGGCGCAGGCGCCAGCCAGAGCGATACGCACGGCTCCCAGGCCGGCGTGCAAGGTAATGCCTCTGCGACCGGTTCGAGCGGTTCGGCCGGTTCACCTGGCGGCGCAGGCGCCAGCAAGGCAACGGCTGGCGGCAGCGTCGGCAAAGGTGCCTGATCTGCTTGCATGATGCGACACCCGGTCCGTCCTTCGGACCGGCTGCAAGGGCCCGTCATCAGTGCGCTGGGGCGGGCTCTTTTGCTTTCTCGACACTGGCGAACCCGCCTGCTGCACGCGGCGAGCGCCACGACAGGCCGAACAGAGGGCGCAGCACAGGCACCCGCCGAACCACTTCGAACACCCCGAAGCTGATGCACAAGGTCAGCACCACCAGGATCAGCCCTTCCGGCGCCGGGGCAATTTTCGCCGGCTTGATCAGGTGAGCGATCGAGACGATCAAACTCTGGTGCAAAATATACACCGGGAATACTGCCTCTGTCAGGTAGGCGCGGCTGTCACTGTCGCGATTGAGATGGCGATGCGCGAAGCCGCATACGGCGACGATGGCGCACCATGCACACAGCATGTACACCATGCGCATCAGCATGCGCCAGTACTGCATGTCTGGGTGCAAGGTCAGCGTTTCGGGCAAGCGGTAGTAAACCACCACGGCGGCCCAGCACGCAAAGGCCATCCCCAGCGCGCTCCAGCGCAGGGCATCCATCTGCTGCCAGATGCCGCGACTACGCGCGCACATCGCGCCCAGAAGGAATACGCTCAGATAGTGCGCATGGTTGTACCAGTCCCAGGTCAGGTTGTGGGTCGTCGGGAAGTGCGAGGCCAGGGCGATGCGCAGCGCGCCCAGCACCAGGACGGGCAGCACGATCAGCTTCCAGCCGCTCAGCGACGCCGTCAGGCGTGCGGCAATCCGGTCGAAGCGCGCGCCCAGGAGCATGATCATCGCACCCAGCAGCAGGGTGTACACCCACAGGTAGGCCACGAACCACAGGTGGTTCCAGGTTGGCAGATCCAGGCAGTCGGTCTTGCGGCAAAAGCCGCCGTAGCCCGACACATACAGGCGCATGAAATCGGCGTAGCTGCCCTGGTAAGCGACTTTCTCGACCACTTCAAAGTAGGCCTGGGGCGGCACGATCACCAGCATCCCGAAGATCAGTGGCACCAGCAGGCGCACACTGCGCAGACGCATGAAGCGCCCCGCGCCGATCTTGGTCAGCATGAAGCTGGCGGCAACCCCGGAAATCAGAAACAGCAGGCTCAGTCGCCATGGCGAGGACATGATCATCAGCGGCTCGATCGCGTCGCTGGCGAACGGACTTTTCACGTGCCAGTCCCAGGTCACGTAGTACATGCCGACGTGGTACAGGATCAGCAGCAGGAAGGCGATGATGCGCACCCAGTCGAGGAAGAACAGTCTTGTTGTTGGCGCTTGCATGGCATTGGCTCGTCGAAAGTGGAGAACACGGCCAGCGTAAGACCTTGCGCCTTCCGGAGCGAGCCGAATGTGGCGAGCCGGGATCGGGATGGGGCGAGCCGGGCGCGCCTACAATTTTTCCAGCACCGCAGCCTTGTACTGGCGGCTGCATGGGACCCGGGCGCCGCCGCGCAGCACCAGTTCGCAGTCGCCCTTGTCGAGCGCGACCACGCTGTCGATCCATGTGAGCTGCACTGCCGCGCGCCGGTGGCAGCGCACAAAACGCGGCCCCAGTTTGTCCAGCAGGCCGGCCATGGTCTGGCGCATCAGTGGCTGCCCTGTGGCGCTGTGCAGTACCACGTAATTGTCAGCCGTTTCGATCCACTGCACATCATCGACGCGGACCACGCGCGTGACGCCCCGTTCCGTGACCAGCAGCTGTGCGATCACATGGCCGCTGTCAAAGGCAGGTGCCGGTTCCGGTGTTTGCAGGCGCTGGCGCACGCGCATCAGGGCGCGCTGCAGGCGGTCGCGGTCGTAGGGTTTGAGCAGATAGTCGATCGCATTCGCGTCGAAAGCACGGATCGCGTACTGGTCGAACGCGGTGGCGAACACGATCAGCGGGGCCGGCGCCGGCAGCGATGCGGCCAGTTCGATGCCGCTGACCTCGGGCATCTGGATGTCCAGGAATACCACGTCGGGCTGGAAGGTGGCGATCTGCTCCAGCGCCTCGACCCCGTCGCGCGCTTCGGCCAGCGCGGTCAGGTCGCTTTCCTGCTCCAGCAGGCGGCGCAGCTTGTCGCGCGCGGGACGTTCGTCGTCGACGATCAGGATGCGCACGGGATCCTCATTTCCGCGCGCACGCCCGCCGGTGCGCGCTGGGCGAGCGTCAGCGCTGCGCGTTCGCCGTACAGCACCTCCAGGCGTTCGCGCAGGTTGGCCAGGCCGATGCCAGGTTTGCCGGTCGGGGCAAAGGTGCCGGTATCGTCCTCCAGTGTCACGCTCAGCACGTCGCCCGCGCGCACAATGGTGATGCTGATGCGGGTCAGCTGGCGGCGCTGTTCGACCGTGTGCTTGAAAATATTTTCCAGCAGCGGCTGGATGCTCATTACGGGCAGCGTGCAGGCCAGCGTATTGTCGGCGATGTGCCAGTCGATCGCGACGCGGTCGGCATAGCGTTCCTGCATCACCCGTGCGTAGCCCTGCGCCAGGCGCAGCTCGGTCGCGAGCGGTGCCTCATGCAGATCGCTGACGTCCAGCGTCGTACGCAGCACCTCGGCCAGCTGGATCAGGGTGGCATCGGCCTTGTCGACATCGCTGTGCATCAGCGACGAGATGGTGTTGAGGGCATTGAACAGGAAGTGCGGCTGCATCTGCTGCGCCAGGCGCTGTAGCTGGGCCTGGCGCAGCAGCGCGTTGGCACGCTCGACCCGGATTTTTTCTTCCAGCAGCTGGTGATACGACAGAATGCCGAAGCGGATCAGGAAAAACAGGCTGACGAATACGGTCAGCTTGAGCGACTCGTAGAGGAAGGTCTCGCCCCACGCTTCGTGTTGGTAGACTTGGCCCATCAACGCATACACACCGTGGCGGATGCCAAAGGCAATCGGCACGAAGGCGCTCCAGTACAGCGGCAGCCACGCGAACTGCAGCGCGAACCAGCGCGCCGGTTGCGGCAGGAGCGCGGCATCGCGGGGCTGGGTGAAGTGGCGCTGCACGAGCAGCAGCAGCGTCGCGGCGAGCATCGACGAGGTTTCCCACAGCACCGGCTGCCAGTAGGCGTTGCCGTCGTCACGGGCGTAGTCCTGGACGGCGACAGCCACCATCATGACCCAGAACAGGAACCAGGCGATGACGACAACGGCGCGGGTGCGGTTCTGCAGCATGGAGGTAGGTAGAATGACGGAAGCGCTGATGATTGCGCATTAATCGGGGGATGTCAAAGGTGGCGGCATCACAGGTAAAGGAAGTGGCGATGACAGATATCGATACGGCACTCAGATTCGATTCCCAGGCGGCTTTTGCGCAGTGGCTGGCCGCGCATCATGGCAGCTCGGACGGAATCTTCCTGCTGCATGCAAAAAAGGGCAAAGGCAACACCACGGTCACGTATGACGAGGCGCTCGAGGTAGCGTTGTGCTTCGGCTGGATCGACGGCATGCGCAAAAGCGCCGGCGAGCAGTTTTTCATCCAGCGCTGGACGCCGCGGCGCGCGCGCAGCATCTGGTCCAAGGTCAATCGCGACAAGGCGCTGCGCTATATCGAGGAAGGGCGCATGCAGCCGAGCGGCCTGGCCGAGGTCGAGCGGGCACGCAAGGATGGACGCTGGGATGCCGCCTACGATTCCGTCAGCAAGGCGCAAGTGCCGCCCGATCTGCAGGCGGCAATGGCGGCCACGCCAGGCGCCGCAGAATTCTTTGCAACGCTCAGTTCACAGAACCGCTACGCGATCCTGTTCCGCATTCAAACCGCGAAAAAGGACGAAACCCGGGCCAGACGAATCGCCCAGTTCACGGCCATGCTGGCGCGTGGCGAAACGATTTATTAGAGCGATGTCCGCCCAGGCTGCTGCGGTAGGACACGGTTTCAGTCCTCGTCATCGCCGTTATCGCGGAATTTCCTGGTACGGTCAACGTCAAGTTTTGGCTTGAGTGCCTTGATGTCGCCCATGAATTCGTCGACACTGTGATCAGGGCTGACCCGCATCGATGGCTGCAAAATCACCGACATGTAGGGGCTGTCGGCCAGCTGGCCGGTACGCTGCTCGTTGCTCATCAGGGTCAGGCCCGAGCCCAGTATCGCCAGAATCAGGCAGGTCAGGGCAAAGCGCCGCGTGTGATGCGGCCGCACGGTATTGAGGTGGTGGTACAGGGTGGCGGCGGCAATCGCGATTGCCACGTGCGAGCTGTAGCGGGTCAGGAATTCAAGCGAGAACGCGTAGGCGGCAATGCTCGAGACGATCTTGAACACCGTGACGGCCATCAGGCCGCAACCGAGCACAAACAGATGGCGCCCCAGGCGCACATGGCGCCCGAACAGGCGGTTGCCGAAGGCCCAGGCACCCGCCCACACCAGCGCACCGCCCACGCCAAAAGCGAGCGCCTGCAGATAGCGCACCAGCTGGAACGACTGGGTGTCGCTCAGCCACACCGAAAAGACGGCAAACAGGCCGACCATGAGGATGCCGACCAGGCCTGGCGCCAGCCCTTCCCAGCCATGCCGCGTGCGGTCCAGCAGTTCGGGTGCCACCGCATGGTCGGCGCTGCGCACGCGCAGGGTGGTGTGGCCGATACGGATTTCAGTGTCGCCTGTCATGAGCAGGGTCGAATGGCGGCGGCCCCGGTGGATCACGCCATTTTTGGTGCCCAGGTCGCGCAGCACTGGCGCGCCATCCTCGCGCGCTTCGATCACCGCGTGACGCGGCGCGGCGTAGGCGTCGTCGATGATGAAGTCATTGTCGTAGCCGCGGCCCAGCCGGATCGGCAAGCCATCAACCTGGTGCCGGTGCAGCACATCGCCATTACGCGCCAGCATTTCGATGAAGTAGGGGCCGCTCATTTCATGCCTCCGCGTCCCAGTGCTTCCAGAAAGGCGCGCGTGGTGCGGCTGCCGTTTTCAAATGACACGCCCGACACGTCGAGCCGGCTTTGCAGGCTGGCCCTGGCGTCGTCGGTGGAGGCGGTCAGCAGGGTGAAGTTGTACAAGCCCGCGAATTTTCGGTAGGCGCGCACGCAGCTGACCACACGCAGCGGCAGCGAACGGGTTTTGACGAAGGACTCGGTACAGGTCGGCGAGGTCAGATGCGCATCCTTGTTGTTGCCCAGATTGTCGGCCTTGAACAGGGTGCTGGCCAGCGCCGCGAAACGGATCGTATCGAGGCTGGTCGTGCGCACGTACTGGTGCGTCATCGAGACATGCCCGGTCTGCTGCGACTCCGACACGAAGATGGCGGACTCCATCGCGCAGGCCATGGTGTCGGCCGTGAAGGTGGCCTCGGCCTTGACGTTGGAACGCCCCCAGCAGCGGACCTGGTCCGATTCGCGCACGGGCACCATGTACGGTCCCATGCTCTTGATCTCGAGCGGCTTGTCGAGCAGGCGGTCGACCATCGCCTTCTGGTGGGCCAGCAGCTGCTGGCCGATCAGGGGATTGAAGTCCTTGGGCGCGACCGCCTGCGCGGCCACCTTGCGCAGCAGCTCCTGGGCATAGCGGATCGGCACCAGGAAACTGACCAGTTCCCCGTCGCGCCGCTTGGAGACATTCACGCCGGCCACGGCGCCGCTGCCGGTCACGCTCGGGCCGCCGCTCATGCCGGAATTGATCGGGCCCGTAAACATCAGCTGGTCGTAGAAACTGCGTGTGATGACGCCGTTGTAGGCGCCCTCGGAAATGGCGAAGCCCAGGTCGAGCGGATTGCCGAGCGAGTACAGGTACTGGCCTTGCGTGAGCTTGGCCAGGCGCTCGGGAATGTCGAAAAAGCCGGTGCCCTTGCGGTTGATGCGCACCACCGCCAGATCGTGCAGTACGTCCACGGCGAGCAGTTCGACCGGGCCGCTCTTGCCATCGGTGTCGACGAATTCGCCGACGTAGACGTCAGGATCGATCGCCATCTGCGACACCACGTGGTAGTTGGTCAGCACCAGATTGCTGGTGCCGACCATGAAGCCGGAGCCCACCGAGGACTGGCTGCGCCCGTTCTTGAGCAGCATGCGGATCTGGAGCAGATCGTCCTTGGCGGCCGAATACAGTTTTTGGGCGGCGGTCGATGGCGGCGGCAGGGCCGCGTTTTCTTCGTCCGGCGCCACCGGCGAGGCGGCCGGTGGTGCAATCGCAGCGGGGGGTACGGCAGGCAGGGGAGGTGGCGCAGCAGGTTTGCCAGGCAGCGGCCTGGGCGCCGCAGGGACAGGCTGCGCCGGCGTCAGCGCGGCGGCGCCAAGGAACGACAACAGAACCGCGATTTGAAGTAATTTCATGCCATCCTGACGTGGTAAGCGACTTGTGTCTTGCCTGTAGCTTACCGTATTTGCAGGATTTACAGTTCCCCGTCCTGTGCGACGGCTTCGGCCAGCGGCTGCATCATGTGGCCCATTTTGGCTTCCTTGGTATCAAGGTAGCCCGTGTTGAAGGCATTCCGGTTGACCAGCAGGGGTACGCGCTCGCTGACGCTCACGCCCAGCTTTTCCATCGCATCGATCTTGCGCGGGTTGTTGGTCATCAATTTAAGCGACTTGATACCGAACTGGGCAAACATCGGTTCGCACAGTTCATAGTTGCGGGCGTCGGCGTGAAAGCCCAGCGCCAGGTTCGCTTCCACCGTGTCGGCGCCGGCTTCCTGCAGGCGATAAGCCCGGATCTTGTTGACCAGCCCGATGCCGCGACCTTCCTGGCGCAGATACAGCAGGATGCCACGTCCTTCATCGGCGATTTTTTTAAGTGCGCCCTCGAGCTGGGCGCCGCAGTCGCAGCGTTGCGAAAACAACACGTCGCCGGTCAGGCATTCGGAATGCACGCGCGCCAGCACCGGTTCGCCGTCGCCGATGTCGCCCAGCGTCATGGCCAGGTGTTCCTTGCCAGTGGCATGCTCGACAAACGCGTGCAGCGTGAACTGTGCCCACGGGGTGGGCAGCAGGCACGAGGTGGTGTAATCCAACAGGGCTTCTTCTTTCGGGACGGACGGCATGCTTTGTTCTCGAGACTATTGCTGTAGCCGCAAGTGTAGCGGAAAACCCGGTTCCCCGTTGGGGACCGGGCTCTAAAATGGCTTAGTAAGGCAGGTCGAAAACCAGCACTTCCGCCGCTTCCGCCTGCGTCAGCCGTACGGCGGACTCGGCCGTGATCTTGAGCGCATCGCCGCCGCCCAGCGCCGTGCCGTTGACCGTGACGCGGCCCCGGATCACGTGCACATAGCCGGTTCTGCCTGCTGCCAGGGCGTGCTCGGCCTGGTCCCCGGTGTTCAGAATGGTGGCATATATGGCCGCATCCTGATGGATCAGTACCGAACCGTCGCGCCCGTCACTGGAAGCCACCAGGCGCAGATGGCCCTGTTTGGTGTCCGGTGCGAAGTGCTTTTCCTCGTAGCTGGGCGCAATCCCTTTGACATTGGGCTGGATCCAGATCTGCAGGAAATGCACCTGTTCCGACTGGGATCCGTTGAACTCGCTGTGGCGCACGCCGCTGCCGGCGCTCATGCGCTGCACATCGCCGTAATGCAGGACCGAACCGGTGCCAATGCTGTCCTTGTGCTCGAGGGCGCCTTCCAGCACATACGAGATGATTTCCATGTCGCGGTGGCCGTGAGTGCCGAAGCCCTGGCCCGGCGCGACCTTGTCCTCGTTGATCACCAGCAGCGGGCCGAATCCGACGTGGCGCGGGTCATGGTAGTCGCCGAACGAGAAGGTGTGCTTCGATTGCAGCCAACCGTGGTTGGCGACGCCGCGTTCTTCATTTTTTCGGATTTCGAGCATGTTTTTCTCCTGGATGGTAGTTATGTGCAATAATTTCGAATCAAGTTCGTGATGCGATGGAGCCAGTATATGCCCGGCGTATTCGTTTGAAAAACGGAAAATTTTGTCACCTATGATCGAATAAATCGAATGCTCAGACTCAGCCTGGAAGCACTGCAAATCATCGACGCCATCGACCGTCGCGGTTCCTTTTCCAAGGCGGGGCAGGAATTGCACCGCGTGCCCTCGACCATCTCCTATATGGTGGGCAAGCTGGAAGATGATCTCTCGGTACAGGTGTTCGAGCGTAACGGGCCACGGGTCGTATTGACGCCGGCTGGCCGCGAGCTGCTCAAGGAAGGCCGTTTTCTGCTGAAGGCAGCCCAGGAGCTCGAGCACCGGGTCAAGCGCGTTGCCTCCGGCTGGGAGACGGAACTGACGATCGGCATGGATTCCATGTTTTCGGTGGCGGCACTGGTCCCGGACCTGGAAGATTTCTACGCCATCGCAAAGCAGACGCGCATGCGCGTGGTGCAGGAAACGCTGTCCGGTCCGTGGGAAGCGCTGCTGGAACGGCGCGTCGATCTGCTGGTCGGGGTGGCCGGGGAGGGCCCGGCAGGCGGTGGCTACGTGGCGCGCAGTATTGGCGAATTGCCGTTCGTGTTCGCCGTCGCGCCTGGCCACCCGGTGGCCGCCCTGGCCGAGCCCCTGGATCGCAGTCAGTTGCAGGATTACCGCGCCATCGTGGTGGCCGATTCTGCCCGTAACATGGCGCCGCGCACGGTGGGCCTGCTGTTTGGCCAGGATGCGCTGACGGTACCCGACATGAAATCCAAGCTCGACCTGCAGATTGCCGGGCTGGGCTTCGGCTTTCTGCCTGAGCCTGCCGCCCGGCGCGCCATTGCGGCAGGGCAGCTGGTGGAAAAACAGGTCGAAGAGCGGCGCGGCAGTGAAACGTTTTACGTGGCCTGGCGCAGCGGCGAAGAGGGCGCCGGATTAAAATGGTGGCGTGAACGCATGCAGCAGAACGGCTTGCTCGAGCGCTTGTGCGGGCACCTGCCAAATGCAAGTTTGCATGACTGATAAGACTGCCGAGAAAACGCGTGTTCGCGTCGCTTTCGGTTGGCAAAAACCAATCGGTTCGGGGTAACATAGAGCAATAGGAATCTCTTCCGAGAAAAAATGACGACAGTCTTGAGTTCACCGCCATTGGTCGTATTCCGCGTCCTTGCCGATCAGGGTGGCAAGCCCGCCGGTTTGCTGCTCGATGTCGGCCCGGGCGACGCCGAGCAGCTGATGCCGCTCTCGGGCAGCGAGGATTTCAGCGCGCTCAGCGACGAATTCACCGCCTATTACCGCGACGGCATTGCACCGGTCATGGCTGATGCGCTCGACCTGGCCGGCTGGAAGCGGCTGCGGCCCGACGCCTTGCTGACCCAGGACGAACAACTCGATCCGCAGGCCAGCGCCGACAGCACGCTCTTGATCGAAGGCGACTGGTACATGGCCGCGCCACCCAAGGCCACCGGTGCCCAGGCCGCCTCGCGTGCCCTGGCATTGCAGCTGGCGCAACTGATCGCCTCGGATGCGCATACCCACGATATTGAAGCGCTGTTGCGCAAGGACCCCACGCTCTCGTATCACTTGTTGCGTCTGGTGAATTCGCTCGGCATGGGGCACGGCCGCAAGATCACCAGTTTTTCGCAAGCTATCCTGATTCTGGGCCGTCAGCAATTGCGGCGCTGGGTCAATCTGATGCTGTTTGCGGCCCGTTCCGGCGACCCGCGCTCGGCCATGCTGCTCTCGCGCGTCGCAGTGCGCGGCCGGCTGCTGGAACTGTTGTCGGCCGCCCGGGGACGCGACAAGCACGGGCAGGACCAGGCGTTTTTGGCTGGAATGTTTTCGCTGCTGGGCGTGCTGTTCGGCATGCCGCTGGCGGAAGTGCTGGCGCCGCTGACCATGAGCGATGAAGTGCACGACGCCGTACTGCACTACAAGGGCGAGCTGGGCGAGATGCTGCGCCTGTGCGAGGCGGTCGAGCTGGGCGACTTCGATTACCTGTCGGCCCGTCTTGCCACGCTGGAAATTGACGAGACCGAATTCAACGAGGCACTGGTCGAATCGAACCACTGGATGCTGGGCGCCCTGCGCGGCAGCCAGGGCGAGCCCGGCGGGCCCCGCTGACTGTTTTAGCTCAATCAAATCGGCATTTTTTCGCGCATGATTTCCTGCTTGTTCACTCAGCAGGAAGGGCGCCGCCGTGAGTACCTTGCCGCAGGTCAGTGTCATCATGCCGACGTTCGAGCAAAGCCATTTCATCCGGCGTGCCCTGGACAGTCTGGCCGCGCAATCGCTGCAGGACTGGGAACTGATCATCGTCGACGATGGCAGCCAGGACGACACGGCGCGCGTCCTGCTGCCGTTTCTCGAGGACCCACGGATCAGCTGTGTGTGCCTGAACGAGAACCGCGGCCTCGGGCATGCGCTCAATGTCGGCCTGGACCGGGCGCGCGCGCCGCTGCTCGCGTATCTGCCCAGCGACGATGTGTTCTACCGCGACCATTTGCAGGATTTACGCGATTGCCTGCTTGCCTGCGCCGGTGCGGTGCTGGCCTATGCCGGCATGCGCCACCACTACAGCAAGGTGGCACAAGGGCAGGCGCCAGGCTGGCCGCTGCAGCTGGTGCAGTGCATGCACCGCAGCGGCCAGGCGCGCTGGAGCACGCGCGAGGAGCTCGAATCGGATGACCTGGAACGCCTGTTCTGGGGCCGCCTGCGCTACAGCGGCGCCTTCGAATCGACCGGCGCCGTCAGCTGCGAATGGGTGGCGCATCCGGCCCAGCGGCACCGCCTGATGCAGGAGCCGGAAGGGGGCATCAATACCTTTCGCCGCCACTACCGGGTACGCCAGCCGCTGCGTTTTCACAGCAGCTGCGGCAACGCCATCGACGAGGTGGCGCAATACCGGCGCCAGCGCGAGCGCCCGTCCACGGCCGCTGCGGCCGATGGCCTGTCGATCCTGCTGGCGGGCGAGCTGGCTTACAACGCCGACCGCGTGCTGGCGCTGGAAGAGCAGGGCCACCGCCTGGGCGGGCTGTGGATGGAAAAGCCCTACTGGTACAACACGGTGGGGCCGCTGCCGTTCGGCCACGTGCGCGATTTGCCGCGCGGGCACTGGCAGGCGGCGCTGCGCGCGCTGCGGCCGGACGTCATCTACGCCCAGCTCAACTGGCAGGCGGTCCCCTTCGCGCACGAGGTGATGCGGGCCTGCGCCGGCATTCCCTTCGTCTGGCACTTCAAGGAGGGGCCATTCATCTGCCTGGAAAAGGGCAGCTGGCCGCAGCTGATGGACTTGATGATGCAGGCCGA
>DASWMN010000149.1:0-12360 GCA_036399735.1 Telluria sp.
TAATACGCTGGTGCGGCGCTGCGGTCTTCGCAATAAGGAAGAGATTCTCGGCAAGACGGTTCTGGAAGTGCATCCGCGCCCGCTGGCGCTCACCTACATCGAGCAGGACCGGCAAGTCATCGACAGCGGCATCGCGCTGTCCAAGCACCTGGAATTGCACCTGTACCCGACCCGCAGCCGCGGCTGGTGTCTGACGCACAAGATTCCCCTGCGCGACGACAGCGGCGCCATTGTCGGCCTGGCCGGCACCTCCCAGGACCTGGGTCTGGCCGACGATCTGCATCCGGTGTACCGCAAGATCGCCGCCATCGCCCAGCATATCCGCGAAAACTACAGCGGCAATGTCTGCATGGAAGATCTGGCGGCCAGCGAAGGTTTGTCGCTGTCGCGGGTGGAACGCCTGTTCCAGCGCGTGTTTCACTATTCGCCGCGCCAGCTGCTGCTGCAGTCACGCCTGGCGGGCGCCATGAGCATGATCGAATCCGGTACCGACCAGAGCATTGCCGAGATCGCCTACGCCTGCGGCTACACCGACCACAGTGCCTTCAGCCGCCAGTTCAAGGCACACACCGGCATGAGCCCGGTGCAATTTCGTGCCCACTGCCGCAGCCAGGCCATGTAGCGATCTCAGCCGTGCACGGCGGATTTCCCTGCCTCGCTATAATTGATATTGTCAAATTGATAGCGAGAATCTTATGCAACGGTGGCAGACGACTTTACTGGGTGTGACTGCCGGCGTGCTGGTACTGGGCGGCATGGTGGCGTGCTCGCCACTGGGGACACTGAATGCGTTGTCGCCCGGCAAAGCGCTGCGGGCGCAGGCCGACGTACCGTACGGCAGCAATGCGCGCCACCGGCTCGACATCTACCGTCCCGACAACGGCAACGCGGCAGCGCCCGTTGTGGTGTTCTTCTTTGGCGGCAACTGGACCACCGGCGAGCGCGAGAGCTACGCTTTCGTGGGCCGTGCGCTGGCCTCGCGCGGTTACGTGGTGGTGATTCCCGATTACCGCCTGTACCCCGAAGTGCGCTATCCCGACTTTCTGGACGACTCCGCGCAGGCCGTCGCCTGGACCGCGCGCGAAATCAGCCGCTATGGGGGCGACCCCAAGCGCCTGTTTGTCATGGGCCACAGCGCCGGCGCCTACAACGCCGCCATGGTGGCCCTGGCCCCCAAATACCTGGCCAGGCAAGGCATGCAAAACACCGCGCTGCGCGGCTGGATCGGCATGGCCGGCCCTTACGACTTTATCCCGATTGAAAACCCGACCACGCGCCCGGTATTTCATTTCCCCGACACACCACCCGATTCCCAGCCGATCAAGCACGTGAGCAAAGAGACGCCACCCGCGCTGTTGATTGCAGCGAACAAGGACAAACTGGTCAACCCGCAGCGCAATACCGGCGGCATGGCGGCCCGGCTGCGGGCCAATGGCGTGCCGGTGCAGGAAATCTATTACGACGGGGTCAGCCACACGACCCTGGTCGCCTCGCTGGCGGCGCCCTTGCGCTCCCTTGCTCCGACTCTGGATGCGATCGGGAAGTTCATCGATTCGGATGGTGGACGCCAGCCCTGATTGACGCAGCGCAGAGCGCGGACCTAAGTCCGCCAAGGCCATGTCCAACCGGGCATGGACAAACGACATCAGCGGACCGCCTCGGACTTATGGCAAGTCGTGGCCTTGTATCGCTGGCGCATCGGGCTGGCCACGCTGTTTCTGATTGTCGCCAAACTGGCCACGGTCGCCGTCCCGCTGGTGTTCAAACGCATCATCGACGGTTTTTCTCAACCGCAAGCCCTGACGCATCTGCCCCTCTATCTGCTGGCCGGCTATGCCTTGCTGCGCTTTCTCAGCACCCTGTTCAATGAGCTGCGCGACCTGATTTTTGCGCGCGTCACGCTGCACACCGTGGCGCGCTACGCCCAAAAGACGTTTGCCCACCTGCATGCCCTGAGCGCCGGCTTTCATGCGCAGCGCCAGTTGGGCGGCTTGCTGCCCGACATAGACCGCGGCACCAACGGCATCGCCTTCCTGTTGGGTGTGGGCTTGTTCACGATCGTTCCAACGCTGATCGAAATCGGCATGGTGCTGTTCATCATGCTGGCGCGCTACAGCGGCTGGTATGCCGCCATCATCGTTCTGATGTTCCTGATGTACACCGGCTTTACCCTGGCGTTCACCGCGCGCCGCGTGGTCTACCAGCGCCGCGTGAACAAGCTTGACACTGGCGCCAAAAGCCAGCTCGCCGACAGTCTGATCAATTACGACACCATCAAGTACTTCACCAACGAGGCGCTCGAGGAGCGCCGCTTCCATGATCTGATGGGCCGCTGGCGCGAAGCCGGGATGGGCAATCAGCGCGCCCTGTTCACGTTGCACGTCGGGCAAAGCGCCGTCATCGGCGTGGGCGTCGCCGCCATCATGCTGCTGGCCGGGCAGGATGTGTGGCAAGGCCGCATGCGGGTGGGCGACCTGGTGCTGATCAACGCCTACGCGCTGCAGGTCTGCCTGCCGCTCAACGCGCTTGGCTTCGTGTATCGCGAGGCGCGCGATGCCTGGGTCAACGCAGAAAAACTGTTCCAGCTGCTGCGTGAAAAGCCGGCAATTCCCGACGCGCCCGGCCTGCCCCGCTTGCAGGCGGAACGGGGCGAGGTGGTGTTCGAGAACATCAGTTTCCATTACGATCCGGCGCGACCGATTTTGCGCGACGTCAGCTTTCGCATTCCGCCCGGACACACCGTGGCCGTGGTCGGGCGCAGCGGGTCCGGCAAGTCCACCCTGGGCCGCTTGCTGCTGCGCCTGTACGACCCGGTGGCTGGTCGCATCCTGATCGATGGCCAGCCGATCGCCGCGCTCAGCCCGGGCAGCGTGCGTGCGGCCATTGGTGTGGTCCCGCAAGAAACCGCGCTATTCAACGACACCGTGGGCTACAACATTGCTTACGGCCGCTTCGGGAGCAGCCCGGAGGACGTCGTTGCGGCCTGCAAGGCTGCCCATGTGCACGAGCTGATTGCCTCATTGCCACAGCAGTACGAGACGCCGGTCGGCGAACGCGGCGTCAAAATGTCGGGCGGTGAAAAGCAGCGGATCGCCATCGCCCGTGCCATTTTGAAAGATCCGCCCATCCTTATTTTTGACGAGGCGACGTCGGCACTTGATTCAGATTCAGAGCACGCGATCCAGCAGGAACTCGACCGCTTGTCGCGTAATCGAACCACTCTCATCATCGCGCACCGGCTATCCACCATTGTCGACGCGCACGACATCATCGTCATGGACCGCGGCCGCATTGTCGAGCGGGGCGACCACCAGACGCTGTTGCGCGAGCAAGGCATGTACGCCCATCTGTGGCTGCTGCAACAGCGAAAAGAAGAGGCACCTTAGGAGAAGCACATGAAGCCAAGGATTGCAGCGTCCCTCCCTGATGCCAGCGCAGGCGCGCTGCGCCGCGCCTGAGGCCGGCCATGCGTCCCCTCAACATCCTGACCTGGCATACCCACGGCAGCTACCTGTATTACCTGACCCAGGCGCCACATCATTTTCATGTGGTGTCCAAGCCCGGGCGCCCGCCAGGTTACGGGGGGCGCTCCGGACAAATGCGGTGGGGCGACAATGTGCACGACCTGCCGGCCGAGCGCGCGCGCGACCAGCAGTTCGACTGCATCCTGTTCCAAGACGATCACCAGTTCGAAAAAGACCAGTACGAATTCCTGACTGCGGCCCAGCGTGCCCTGCCCCGCATCTACATCGAACACGACCCACCGCGCGGCCACCCCACCGATACGCGCCACCTGGTCGACGACGCCCAGGTCATGCTGGTGCACGTCTCGCACTTCAATGCCCTCATGTGGGACAACGGAAAAACGCCGTATCGCGTGATCGAACACGGCGTGCTGGTGCCCGACGGCGTCGATTATCGCGGCGAACTCGAAAGTGGCCTGGTCGTCATCAACAACCTGGCCGATCGCGGACGCCGGCTCGGCAGCGACATTTTCGTCAACGCCCGCAAGCAGGTCCCGCTGGACCTGGTCGGCATGGCGGCCGAACAACTGTGCGGGCTGGGGGAAGTGGCGCACGCCGAACTGCCCGCCTTCGCCGCGCATTATCGCTACCTGTTCAATCCGATCCGCTACACCAGCCTGGGGCTGGCAGTGATCGAATGCATGATGGTCGGCCTGCCAGTGGTGGCACTGGCCACCACGGAAATGGTCACCGTGATCGAGAACGGCGCGTCCGGCTTTATCGACACCAGCCCCGCCAATCTGATCCTGCACATGAAGGAACTGCGCCGCAGTCCTGCCCTGGCGCGCGAGCTGGGCGTCACGGCCAGGCGGCGCGCGCGGGAACGCTTTGGCATCGCCCGCTTTTGTGACGACTGGAACAAGCTGCTGCACCAGGTTTGCGGCTAGACGGCCGTCATCGGACGAAACAACCATCTCAAGGAGCGAGCATGTTACTAGATGAAAAGCTTGCGGACGGATATGCAGCAGGCGCGTCCGGACGGCGCATTGCCATCATCAGCGACCACGCGTCGCCGCTGGCCGCGCCGGGCAGTATCGACAGCGGCGGCCAGAATGTGTACGTCGCCCACCTCGGGCGCGAGCTGGGCCTGGCCGGCCACGTGGTCGATATTTTTACACGGCGCGATGCGATCACGCACAAGCAGGTGGTGCACTGGCGCGACAACGTGCGCGTGATCCACGTGCCGGCCGGACCGGCCCACTACATCCCCAAGGAACAGATGCTGCCCTACATGGAACCGTTCGGGCGCTTCATGACGCGCTTCGCGCGGCGCCAGCCGTTTCCGTATGACGTGGTGCACGCCAATTTCTTCATGTCCGGCATGGTCGCACAGCAGCTCAAGCGCAATCTGGGCATCCCTTTCGTTATCACTTTTCATGCCCTGGGACAGGTGCGGCGCCAGGCGCAAGGCGCGGCCGATGCCTTTCCCCAGGAGCGGGTCCGTATCGAAAGCAGCCTCATGCGCGACGCCGACCGCATCATCGCGGAATGCCCGCAAGACCGCCAGGACATGGAGCAGCTGTACGACGCGCCATCCTCCCGCATCGACATTGCACCTTGCGGCTTCGATCCGCAGGAACTGTGGCCCGTGCCGCAGCGCCTGGCGCGCCAGAAGCTTGCGCTTCCCCCAGGTAAATTCATTGTGCTGCAACTGGGCCGCATCGTGCCGCGCAAGGGCATCGATACCGTGATCGAGGCACTGGCCCTGTTGCGCCGCCGGCATGGCGTGGACGCGATGCTGATGGTGGTTGGTGGCGAAGGCGGACCGGGCGACAGCAACGAAACGCCCGAAATGGCACGTCTGCGCGAGCTGGCGCGCCAGCTCGGCATCGGTGACCACGTCTTGTTTGCCGGGCGCAAGGACCGCGAGGACTTGCGCTATTACTATGGCGCCGCCGACGTGTTCGTCACCACCCCCTGGTACGAACCCTTCGGCATCACCCCGGTCGAGGCCATGGCCTGCGCCCGGCCGGTGGTGGGCGCCGAGGTGGGCGGCATCAAAAGCACTGTCATCGAGGGCAAAACCGGTTTCCTGGTGCCGCCGCACGATCCGGTCGCGGTGGCCGACCGCCTGGCGACGCTGCATGCCAGACCGGGCTTGTCGCGCAGCATGGGCGACGAAGGCATGCAGCGGGCTTTCCAGCATTTCACCTGGCGTTCAGTGGCGCGCCAGGCCGCCGCCATCTACGAGGCCGCCGTCAGCGACGCGGCGCTGCCATCGCATATTTCCCTATAAACGGAGGATCCATGTCTGAACAGAACGTTCCGGCCGCGCGCACCGCGCTGGCAGGCAAGGTAGTCATGATTACCGGTGCAGCCAGCGGGCTGGGTGCGGCGCTGGCGCAAACCCTGGCCCAGGATGGCGCCGACATCGTGGTCGCCGACCTCAATCACGCCCAGGCAAGCCAGGTGGCCACCCGTCTGCGCGAGTATGGCGTGCGGACCTGTCCGATTTCCGTCGATGTGGGCGATCCGGCCGCGGTTACGCGCGCCTTCAGCGACGTGCTCGACAACATGGGGCGGCTTGATGTGCTGATCAACAATGCCGGCACCGACAAGACCCTGCCGATCGAAGAATTGAGCGCGGCGCAGTGGCTGCGCGTGATCGACACCAATCTGAACGGGCCATTCTTCCTGGCCAAGCACGCGGCGGCATGGATGCGGCGTGCCGGCGGCGGGCAGATCATCAACATCGCCTCCACCGCGGCCAAGCGCGCCTGGCCCAATGCCAGCGCCTATCACGCCAGCAAATGGGGCTTGCTGGGCCTGTCGCATGCCATGCACGCGGAACTGCGCCCGTACAACATCAAGGTGACCGCCGTGATCGCCGGGGGCATGCGCACGCCCTTTCTGCTCGACCGCTTCCCGGATATCGACGCTTCCACCCTGCAAGATCCCTTGCATGTGGCGCAGGCCATCCGCGCCTTGCTGTTGCTGCCGGCCGAGAGCGTGGTGGCCGAGCTGACCGTGCTGCCCATGACTGAAACGTCGTGGCCATGAGCATCAAGGCCGTGTTCCTCGACAAGGATGGCACGCTCATCGACGACGTGCCGTTCAACGCCGATCCGCGCCGCATGAACTTATGCAGCGGCGCCGGCGCGGCCCTGCGCCTGCTGGCCCGCCTGGATTATCGTTTTTTTGTGGTGAGCAATCAGGCCGGGGTCGCACTGGGCAAGTTTTCCGAGGCTGATCTGGCCCTGGTTCAGCACCGCCTGTCCGACTTGCTGTTTCGCGAACAACTACATCTCGATGGCTTCTACTATTGCCCTCACCATCCGGAAGGCAAGATTGCCGGCTATGGCGTGGATTGCCTGTGCCGCAAGCCCATGCCGGGCATGCTGGTGCGCGCCGCACGCGACAACGACATCGACCTGTCCGCCTCCTGGATGCTGGGCGACATCCTCAACGATGTCGAGGCAGGTAACCGGGCCGGCTGTCGCACCGTTCTGGTCGACTGCGGCAACGAAACCGAATGGCGGCTTGGCCACTATCGTCTTCCCACCCGGGTCGCCCCCGACATTTATTCCGCTGCCGTCATGATCGCCGGCGTAGAAGGAGCAACAAGATGAACCATGCTCAATGGCAGCAGGTCAACAATGTGCTGTGCGTGCGGCTCGATTCGCTTGGCGACGTGCTGATGTGTACGCCGGCCATCCGCGCCATCAAACAGTCACGCGCTGGACGGCGCGTTTCCCTGCTGACCTCACGCAGCGGCGCGGCGGCCGCGCCCTATATTGCGGAGCTCGATGAGGTACTGCATTACCCCGCACCCTGGATGAAGAGCAGTTCGCCGCACACGCCGTTTGTCGACGCCGCCATGGTCCAATCGCTAACGGCCCAGCAGTTCGACGCGGCGATCATTTTCACTTCCTACAGCCAGAGCGCGCTGCCCGCAGCCATGCTGTGCTACCTGGCGGGTATTCCTTTGCGCCTGGCCCACTGCCGGGAGAACCCCTACCAGCTGCTCTCGGACTGGGTCGAGGAGCACGAGCCGGTCAAACTAGTGCGCCACGAGGTGAGACGCCAGCTCGATCTGGTGGCCAGGGTGGGCTGGCAACCTGCCACGTTCGAGCTGTCGTTCAGCGTACCCGATGAAGATCTGGAGCGCGTGCGCCACCACTTTGCCGAGTACGGCATCGGGCCGCAGCAACGCATCGTGCTCATGCATCCGGGCGCAAGCGCGCCGTCGCGCCGCTATCCCCCCAAGCTGTGGGCCGAAGTCATTTGCGGTCTGTGGCAGCGCGGCGGGTACACCATCATCCTCACGGGCGAGCAGCACGAGCGCGAGATCATCGACGAGATTCGCGAGCTGTGCCGTGCACCGGTGTATTCGCTGGCTGGCCAGTTGAACCTGGGCCAGCTGGGTGCGGCAATCCGCCTGGCCAGCGTGGTGGTGTCGAACAACACCGGCCCGGCGCACATGGCAGCTGCCATCGGCACGCCGCTGGTGAATCTGTATGCCTTGACCAACCCGCAGCACACGCCCTGGCAAGTCGACAGCCGTTTGCTGTTCCACGACGTGCCCTGCAAGTTCTGCTACAAGAGCACCTGTCCCGAAGGCCACAACAACTGCCTGACCAAGCTGCCGCCGCAAGACGTGATCGATGCCATTTGCGCCCTGGCGCCGCGGCAGCTGGCCGAGCAGCCGGCGCTCTAGCGGCCGGCCGGTGGCGCCACAACGCCGGGAATGTCTTTGGTGGGCCGTTCGAACTTGCCTTTCAGATCGTCCACGCCCTGCTGGGGATGGGCCAGGGGACGCAGATCGGCGCGTTGCCG
Source organism: Telluria sp. (assembly GCA_036399735.1). Taxonomy (GTDB): domain Bacteria; phylum Pseudomonadota; class Gammaproteobacteria; order Burkholderiales; family Burkholderiaceae_D; genus Telluria_A. The sequence goes on from DASWMN010000149.1 coordinate 8,301, forward strand.
GCGTTTCTCTTCGGTGTTGATGTTCAGACGCTCGTCATGCTTGGCGACCATGGCCGGGATGGCTTCGCCATCGCGGCTGAAGGACCACGCGAGCATGGCTGGCCCCAGGGGCAACTGATCGGGCGGCAATCCTTCGTGGCCGGTGTTCCAGACATGCCAGGTCTTGCCGTAACTGTTCATTTTAGATCGCATCAAGGCTTTTTCCGCGGCTGCGGGAATACCAGGGGCGACCAGTTGGCCGGAAAGAATCTCACCATTATGCGGATGCCAGAACGCCCGTTCCGCCGGCGGCAAGGTCTGGAACAGCTTTTCCGAAATGATGTATTCGATGCCATTCAGGCGTGCATCCTTGCCGCTTCTGTCGAACAAGGTGCACTGCGCGAAATCCTCGTTCATCTGGTGGCAGTAATGATGGGCTTCCATCTGCATTTCCGGATGATCTTTCATGGGATGAAAGCCCACCAGGTGGATGTCGAAAGGCTTGAGCGGTGTGTTTGCTTGCAGCACTTTGGCGCCCACCTCGAGCGCGCTTGTCCGCGCTGACTTCGGTTCGCCAGGCACAGGCCCTTTTTGCGCATTGCTGGCAGCGCAAACGAACAGCCCCGCCAGCAGCGTGGCGGCAGAAAATCGCATCCTCATATCCCTTCCTTTCAATAAAAATTGAAATGGTAGGACAGGGATTTTCTACTGTAAGTTGCGTGCCGCACCTTCGCGCCTGTGATGGCGCAAGCCTCAGGCGAGCAGGCGCGAGTGTTTCGGCAATTTGGCGGACAGGTAGTCGTGCTGGTCGGCCAGTACATTGCGCCCACTGAGGATGAAATGCTCGAACCGGCAAGGCGCGTACGGTACATACAACAAGGGCCGGAAGTCATGCACAAACTTGGAACCCTTGGCCTGGTTGCAGGACTTGCATGCCGTGACGCAGTTCATCCAGGTATCGCGCCCCCCGTGGGTCCGAGCCAGAATGTGATCGCGCGACAAATGCTGGCGCGCGAACACGTTGCCGCAGAAGGCACAGGTATGCCGGTCACGGGCGAACAGCAGGCTGTTGTCGTCGCCAAGTGGCAATTCCTGGCGCAGCATGCGCGTCATTCTTTCGCTGCCGGAAATTGCGATGATGGGTTTGACGGTCAGGGTGGACAGGATCCCCGCATTCGAGACGCCGCCACGAAACAGGAACTCACGATCGCCAAGCTCCCACGCAACCTTGTCGGTCGCGTAGTAGTGGATCGCGTCCTGCGCGGAAATCCAGTCGAATGGATTGCCAGCGATATCGAGGGCCAGAATTTGCGGAGTCATAAAGTCACCTGTACTGCAATCTTAGTTGAATTTTTGGATTTGTGGATGAACTGCAGTGTCCGGGTCGGGCAGCGACGCTTTTTTGCGCGCCTTGTGCACCAAACGCCACAGAAAAATGGAGTGGAGTGCCGGATTCGAACCGGCGATACAACGGCTTTGCAGGCCGCGCCCTTGGACCGCTCGGGCAACCCCACTCGGGGACTTGGGTTGACGTACCGGATTCGAACGGGTGACCCTTGGTTTCACAGACCAGAACTCTGCCAACTGAGCTAACGCCAACACTGAAAATGGCAGTGGATGCAGGGATCGAACCTGCGACAACTTGAGTCAAAGTCAAGTGCTCTACCAGCTGAGCTAATCCACACTAGAAAAAAAGCAGCAGGAAAAGAGCTTCGAACTCTTGCCTCAGCCCAGAGGGGCTGCGCTCTGCCAACTGAGCTATTCCTGCTGGTACAACGGTCCTGCTGCGCCGGCCAAAAAACCGGACGGCGGCCTCAAACTGAAAGGGCTTTACTGCACTGTCGGGGCGGTCCAAAAACAAAAAAGCCCGGTGTCCTTGCGGAACATCCGAGCCTTTGGGCTTGACCTGGTGGTCAGTCGTCAGTGCTTACACTGGCCGACATGGGATCGCTCCCGCGGATGTTGGTAGATGGGCTTGCCGTGTTCACAGACTGCATGCGCCGCTGCATCGGCGAACTGATGTTGCTGGGCCGGCTTGCCGTCACGCTGAAGCGACGCCAGCTGCATGCGCGCAGGCAGCGACGCGCCTGGCGCATTGCGCCCGGTCGTCATCTGTTTTTGCATGGCTGTGTTCACTTTAGGTCCTTGAAGAATTGGTGCTCTGTGTCGAGCGGTTGCATGCATTGTCACACGACAAATGCTAAAAAACAAGCGATCTGAACGATTTATTTGCATGAGGCGCAAATTTTACCCTGCACGTGCCAATATTTGCGAGCGATGCAAACTTTCAAAGACCATTCCGGTTATGATGCCGGCATGCCCGATCAGACCCCTCCCCCGCATGCCGTATCCCGCAAAGCCATATTGCGCGTGCAGGTACTCATGGCCGAACACGATATCCGTTTCGTCACCGATTTGTGGAAGCGGCTCACCGCGATGGGTGTCGAGATCTCGCATTCCCAGCTGACCCGGGTCGTCAACAACAGCACCAAATCCCTCAGCATCGATTTACTGGAAGGCCTGGCCAGCTTGTTCGACTGCCCGGTATCGAGCCTGTTCAAAGACAGTTAAGCCTGGATGAAATCCACGTAACCCTGCAGGAATTGCTGGAGCTGGGCGTTGATTTTCTCGTCAACCATGTCGCCAGCCTCATTGAACACACTGCCCGCGCGCGACACCATCAGGCGTCCGCCAAAATAGGGGCGCGTGCCCAGCGTGCGCAAGACCGGCAGCCACGCGTCCTGGGCCAGGATGGTGCCGAAGCCGCCAGGCGAAGCGCCGACCACGGCAATCGGACGATTGCGGAACACATCGCCGACATCCTTCGATGGCCGGCTCATCCAGTCGATGGCATTCTTCAGCACGCCGGGCATGGCATTGTTGTACTCCGGCGTCACCATCAGGATGCCGTCGCTGCCCGCAATCAGCTTCTTGAGTGCATCCACCGCTGCCGGCATGCCCTCTGCCGCCTCGACGTCGCCGTCATACAGGGGAATGCCCTTGATGGTGGCGATCTCGAGTGTGGCACCGGCGGGCATCAGCGTGGCTGCGGCCCGCAGCAGTGCGGCGTTGTACGATCCGGTCCGCAAGCTGCCGGCAAAGCCAATTATTTTTGTCATGTTCGTGTCCTATTAATTGAACTTGCCGGAGGAACCACCAACGCTGTATTTGCCTGCGCCGAACATCGCCACACTCAGTGCGGCCGCCAGGAACATGGCCTGCAGTTCCAGCGCGTAGCCGCCGTTGCCGGAAACTTTGAACAGCTGTGGCATGTGGACCAGTACGATCGCAACCACCATGTTGATGGCGATGACCGCTGCAGCGGCGCGCGTCCAGATGCCGAACAGCACCAGCAGCGGCGCCACCACTTCGCCCACGTACACCAGGTAGCCCAGCGCTGGCGGCAAGCCAGCCTTGGCGACCAGTCCCGTGATGAAACCGACGCCGCCCAGCAGCTTGGCGACGCCATGGAACAGAATCAAGATAGCGAGCGTCGCGCGCAGGATCAGTTTGGGAGAATCGCCATTGCTTTTCAGTGAGACCATTGTGCTTCCTTTTTTTAAGTTGTAATTTTTTTTGCTTCGCCCGAGAACGCATCCAACCGGCGAACCGTTGCGCATCACTGCTATCTGCGCCATCGGAATATTGGCGTCAGGATACATTAAAAGCAAGGGTACCCACGCGCCATGAACGAGGCCGCGATTCGGGCTCTGATGGGCAGCGATGCCTGCCTCGGCCACAAGCTTGCAGCGCGGTCCGCAACAGCGGGCGCGCCCGGCAACTGCCAGCGCGCCGAAGCGACCAAGACAGCTTTTGGACGGGGCAGAGTCGCACCAAGTTCGGACGTCTCCAGCAAATCCTGCCCGCCTAACATGTTGCCGGCCTGGATATTTACGCCGTGTACGCGTCGCGCCGCCACCTGGCGCGCAAGCTGCGCACCATGATCGACTTGCTGATCGCCCAGTTCCCGAAACCGGTTTGGCACGAATAACAAAAATTCTTGTTCCACAATCGCTGGAGTCTGCTCTATAATTCTGCTCGCCGGACGGGGGGGTATAGCTCAGCTGGGAGAGCGCTTGCA
>DASWMN010000150.1:0-11278 GCA_036399735.1 Telluria sp.
CATTTTCTTTAGTTCTGGCGGAGACGGTGGGATTCGAACCCACGATAGAGGTATAAGCCCTATGCATCCTTAGCAGGGATGTGCCTTCGGCCACTCGGCCACGTCTCCTTTCTTACCCGGAAAACTTCACCAGATCAGAAGACCGCAATGGTACCGGCTGGGAGCGTGTTTGGTCAATGGAACACCCCCACTTTTTTGAAAAAAACTTATGCTTTTTCCAAATCAAAGGCCTTGTGCAGGGCCCGGACAGCAAGTTCCATGTATTTTTCGTCAATCAGCACCGAGATCTTGATCTCGGAGGTGGAAATCATCAAAATATTGATGCCCTCTTCCGACAAAGTACGGAACATCTGCGACGCCACGCCCACGTGCGAGCGCATGCCCACGCCCACCACCGACACCTTCGACACCTTGGCGTCGCCCACCAGCGTGATGGCGCTGACTTCTTCCTTGACGCCTTCCAGCACGCCCATGGCCTTGACGTACTCGCCACGGCTGACGGTGAAGGTGAAGTCGGTCTTGCCTTCCACCGACTGGTTCTGGATGATCATGTCGACTTCGATATTGGCGTCGGCGATCGGCCCCAGGATGTGGTAGGCCACGCCCGGCTTGTCCGGCACGCCGAGAACAGTGATTTTTGCCTCATCGCGGTTGAACGCGATACCAGAAATGACGGCTTGTTCCATGTGTGTATCTTCCTCAAACGAAATCAGGGTACCCGAGTTGGCTTCTTCTTCCAGCGGCATCAGGGGATCGGTCAGCGACGACAGAACGCGGGTCGGCACGCGGTAATTGCCCGCGAATTCGACCGAACGGCTCTGCAGCACCTTGGAACCGAGCGAGGCCAGTTCCAGCATTTCTTCAAACGTGATGGTCTTCAGGCGGCGCGCTTCCGACACCACGCGCGGGTCGGTCGTGTAGACGCCGTCGACATCGGTATAGATCAGGCACTCTTCCGCTTTCATCGCGGCCGCAATCGCCACTGCCGAGGTGTCCGAACCGCCACGCCCGAGCGTCGTCAGATTGCCCTGTGCATCGATGCCCTGGAAGCCGGTGATGATCACGATCTTGCCTTCGGCCAAGTCGGCCTTGACGCGCTTGTCGTCGATCGACTCGATGCGCGCCTTGGTGTAGGCGGAATCGGTCTTGATCGGCACTTGCCAGCCGGCGTAGGACACGGCTTTCTTGCCGATCGCCAGCAGTGCCATCGACAGCAGGCCGACGGAAACTTGTTCTCCGGTGGAGGCAATCATGTCCAGTTCGCGCGGATCAGGCTGCTCCATGATTTGTTTGGCCAGGCCGATCAGGCGATTGGTCTCGCCCGACATGGCCGAAGGCACCACGATAATCTGGTGCCCCGCGTCGTGCCACTTGGCAACGCGCGTCGCGACATTCTTGATGCGGTCAGTCGAGCCCATCGACGTACCGCCGTATTTGTGGACGATTAATGCCATAAGAGTGAAGTTTCCGCTCAAGAAGAAAAAAGGAGGAGCTTTACTCTACATGCTGCGATGCAAAAAAACAATACGCCCTTCGGGCTAATTCTATACGGTTTGGGTATAAGGTAATTACTACAGTGCGTAGTCCTCACCCCAGAGAAGATTCCCAGCGGAAAGAAATCAAGGGCCCGGAACCGGCCCCGAAGTGGTGGCAATCCATGCCGATGCCGGCAGCAAACAGCAAATCCTTGCCACTGCTGACGATGGGCAGGCGGGCCCGCTCCCAGGCCGGCACATCGCATGCCTGGTAGTGATACTTGAGGGCGCGGGTGGGCCGGTTGGGCGCCGGTTTGAGCCGTTCGCCGCCCTGGCGGAAGTCGATGGTCAATGTCTGCGACCGCAGCCAGGCCGCATCAAAGCCCTGCCCCGCCGGGTCGAAATGCAGCACGCCGCCGTAGGCGGGAAACGCCAGGCTGGCCTCGCCGTTCCAGCGAAAGCGCTCGCCTTCCTTGACCAGGATGCCCTCGTCGTCCGGATCGCGCTGACCGGCCAGATCGGCCAGTTTGGGCGTGATGAACAAGCGGTCGCGATGGCGCCGGATGTGGCAGTCGGGATGGGTGACCAGCAACTGCGCATCCACCCGGGCTTCCACCAGCTGGGCCACCATTTCGCTCAGCCAGGCGGTCGAGGGCATGCGCAGGCCGCGCAGGCCAAACCAGTGGCGCAGCATATTGTAGGCACGGTCCAAGCTCATGGCGCGCAGTCTGGCAACATCGATGCAATCGTCAACCAGGGACGCGGATAGATCCTGCTCGGCCAGCTCGGTCAGCAAACGCTGGGCCGACTGGGCGTGCGCGGCGCTGCGCGCAAAGCGCTCCTGGTAACCGGGAAAAGCCTGGGCCAGCGCCGGCATCACTTGATGGCGCAGCGCATTGCGCGCATAGCGCGGGTGGGTGTTCGATTCGTCTTCCACGTAGGCGATGGCGTGCGCGGCGACATAGGCTTCGAGCTCGCCGCGCGATACGGGCAGCAAGGGCCGCGCCATCACCAGATCCGGGTTGTCCAGCAGTTCCGGCGCGGCATTGGCGGCGTCCATGCCGGACAGGCCGGCCGTGCCTGAGCCGCGCAGCAATTGCAGCAGCACCGTTTCAGCCTGGTCATCGAGATGATGCGCGGTCAGCATCAGGCGCACGCCGTGCGCGCGGCACATGGCGCCCAGGGCCGCATAGCGCAGCTTGCGGGCAGCCGCTTCCACACCGGACCTGGTTTTTTCCAGCACCACGCGCGCGCCTTCAAACCGCACGCCCAGGGCCGCGCTGGTGCTGGCGCAATGGGCCAGCCAGGCGTCCGCGTTGGGACTGATGCCGTGGTGAACGTGGAAGGCGAATACCGCAATGCCGTGCTGCTGGCCGTAGGCGTGCGCCAGGTGCAGCAAGGCCGAGGAATCGAGGCCGCCACTGTAGGCGAGCGCGATCGGATCGGAGGAAACACCGCGCAGGGCGTCCAGCGCCCGCGCGAACTGCACCGGGATGTTCCCGGCTTGCTGCTGGCTCACTCTTCGGCCGGCGTCGTTTCTTTGAACTTACCGTAGCTCATCAGTTTCTGATGACGCGATTCCAGCAAGTCCTTGGTCTTCATACCCTGGAACTGACGCAGGGAATCGGCCAGCGCGCGCTTGAGCATCACGCCCATCTGCTTCGGATCGCGGTGGGCGCCGCCCAGCGGTTCGTTGATGATCTTGTCGATCAGGCCCATGGCCTTGAGGCGGTGCGCGGTCAGGCCCAGCGCGTCGGCAGCGTCGGAGGCGCGCTCCGATGTTTTCCACAGGATCGATGCGCAGCCTTCCGGCGAGATCACCGAGTAGGTCGCGTATTGCAGCATCAGCACGGCGTCCCCCACGGCAATCGCCAGCGCGCCGCCGGAGCCGCCTTCACCGATGATGGTGGCGATCAGCGGCACTTTCAGTTCGGCCATCACATACAGGTTGTGGCCGATCGCTTCGGACTGGCCACGCTCTTCGGCGTCAATGCCGGGGAACGCGCCCGGGGTATCGACGAAGGTGAAGATTGGCAGGCCGAATTTTTCAGCCAGCTTCATCAGGCGCATGGCTTTGCGGTAGCCTTCCGGCTTCGGCATGCCGAAGTTGCGCAAGGCGCGCTCTTTGGTGTCGCGGCCCTTCTGGTGGCCGATGACCATGCAAGCCTGGCCATTGAAGCGAGCCAGGCCGCCAACGATGGACAGATCGTCCGCATACGAGCGGTCGCCGTGCAGTTCGTGGAAATCGGTAAAAATTTCGTTCACGTAGTCCATGGTGTACGGACGCTGCGGGTGGCGCGCGATCTGCGACACTTGCCATGGCGTGAGCTTGGCGTAGATATCTTTGGTCAGCTGCTGGCTCTTCTTGGCCAGGCGGTCGATTTCTTCCGAAATGTCGACGGCCGAATCATCCTGTACGAAACGCAGCTCTTCAATCTTGGAGTCGAGCTCAGCAATCGGCTGCTCGAAATTGAGGAAAGTTGTTTTAATCATTCTACCTCCGGGTATTATTTTAACCGCAACAAATCTTGCCGTGCGGCCGATACAGGCGCTATTCTACCGTAGCCGAGAGTGAAACAGGGAACTGGCGCGGCATCCCGCGCCCCGGTGTCACGGCGCTCTCAGTCTTGCGTGACGGGATCCAGACTGCGCCACAAATACCATGTGGCCACCGTCCGGTACGGTTCCCAGTTGGCCGACACTTCGCGCGCATCGCTGCGCGATACCGGCTCGCCCGAGAAGTAATTCTGGCTGATCCCCTGGATCAGACCAGGGTCGTCCAGCGGCAAGACGTTCGGCCGCAGCAGATTAAATATCAGAAACATCTCCGCTGTCCAGCGTCCGATGCCCCGAATCTGGACCAGCTCGGCGATCACCGCCTCGTCGTCCATCTCGGCCCACTGGTTGGCGTGCACCCGCTTGGCCTTGAAATGGTCGGCCAGGTCGAGGATGTATTCGGTCTTGCGTTTGGACAGGCCGCAGGCTGCCAGCTGCTCGGCACCGGCCTTGATCACCTGCGCAGGCGTAATTTTGGGACACACTGTCAGCAGCTTGTTCCAGGCCACGTCGGCCGCCTTGGTGGTCACCTGCTGCCCCACCACCGAACGCGCCAGCGTGGTGAACGGGTCGCCGTGGCCGACCAGGTGCAAGTCGCCAAACTGGGGAATGAGCTTCTTCATGATGCGGTCCCGCTTCATGAGTTCGGCTTTTGCTTCTTCCCAATAGGCAGGCACTTCAAGCACCAGCGAGGTGGTCCCCGCATTGTCCTTGTGCAGTGCCATCATGCGCGGCGCCAGTTGGTGGTGCCGTCCGGCTTGTCTTCCAGGACAATGCCGGCTGCCAGCAGCTCGGCGCGGATCTTGTCGGATTCGGCGAAGTTACGGGCTTTTTTGGCGGCACTGCGGGCCGCGATTTGTGCTTCGATCGCGTCCGGCGACGGCGCGCCGTCGCCCGTGCCGCCTTGCAGGAATTGCTGCGGCGTACGCTCGAGCAGGCCGATCACGGCGGCCAGCGCCTTGAACTGGCGCGCCTGCGCCAGCGATTTGCTCTTGTTCAGTTCTGTGGCCAGGTCGAACAGCGCGGCCAGGGCCAGCGGCGTGTTGAAGTCATCGTCCATGGCGTCGCGGAAACGCAGGGCGTGCGCTTCGTTCCAGTCGACCAGCGGCGTTTCGCTGCCCAGATCGATGCCGGCCAGCGCCGTGTACAGGCGCGTCAGCGCAACCTTGGCGTCTTCCAGATGCACGTCGGAGTAATTGAGCGGGCTGCGGTAGTGCGCACGCAGAATGAAGAAGCGCACCACTTCCGGGTCGAAGACCTTGAGAACGTCGCGGATCGTGAAGAAGTTGCCGAGCGACTTGGACATCTTTTCGCCGTCCACACGCACGAAGCCGTTATGCACCCAGAAATTGGTCATCGGATGGCCATACGCGCCTTCCGACTGGGCGATTTCATTTTCATGGTGCGGGAATTGCAGGTCGGCGCCGCCGCCATGGATATCGAACTGTTCGCCCAGGGTCGCGCACGACATGGCCGAGCATTCGATATGCCAGCCTGGACGGCCACTGCCCCATTTCGATTGCCATTTGACTTCGTCGGGTTCCGATTCCTTGGAAGACTTCCACAGCACGAAGTCGAGCGGATCGCGCTTGCCCGTATTGACATCGACGCGCTCTCCCGCGCGCAGATCGTCGATCGATTTACCGGACAGTTTGCCGTAGGTCGGAAAACCGCGCACCGCGTAATTGACGTCGCCATCTTCCGACTGATAAGCCAGGCCCTTCTGTTCGAGCATCTCGATAATGCCCAGCATCTGCGGCACATATTGGGTGGCGCGCGGCACCACCGTCGGCGGCAAAATGCCGAGCGCGGTCGTGTCCTCATCCATATACTGGGTAAAGCGCGAGGTCAGCGAATAAATCGATTCGCCATTTTCCACGGCCCGTTTGATGATCTTGTCTTCAATATCGGTGATATTGCGCACGTAGGTCACCTGGTAGCCGGACGCCTGCAGCCAGCGGTACACCACGTCGAACGCCATCATCATGCGCGCATGACCGATATGGCAGTAATCGTAAATGGTCATGCCGCACACGTACATGCCCACCTTGCCGGCTTCGATCGGGACGAATAACTGCTTATCACGGGCAAGCGTGTTGTAAATCTTAAGTTGGCTCATCAGATTTCTATTGTTTACAGCGCGCGCCTGATCCGGGCAATACGACAACCTGGCGCGGTCGCCTTGTGGGCGCGCACCGGGGAAATCGGGGATTGCGGCGAGATCGTCAGCGCCCTCTGTCTTGTTCTTCTTTGATAGAATGGGGCGTTCTTCACAAAGTATAGCATTGATAAAATCCCGACTGTCCGCATATGGATCAGGTTTATTTTTGCGTGACGGCCTTGACAGCCGGTTCGCCACTTTACATCAAACAGTTACCGCCAAGGAAGCCACAATGCAAGAATCACTGATGTTCCGTATCCCGCTGCTCGCCCGTTTCCTGACCGTTTTCTGCGGCCTGACGCTGAGCCACGCCGTCATGGCAGGCGAAGCGCCGCAGGTCACGCTGAAAACCAGCATGGGCGAGATCGTGCTCGAACTGGACCAGGAAAAAGCGCCAAAAACGGTCGCCAATTTCCTCTCGTACGTGAAAAACGGCCACTATAAAGGCACCGTGTTTCACCGGGTGATCGACGGCTTCATGATCCAGGGCGGCGGTCTCGACGAAAAGCTGAACACCAGGCCGGTCGGCAAACCTGTGAAGAACGAAGCCAAGAATGGCCTGAAAAACGTGCCGTATTCGGTGGCCATGGCGCGCACCGCCAACCCGGATTCGGCGACCTCGCAATTCTTCATCAACGTGGCCAACAATGAAGGCCTCGATTATCCGGGCCAGGACGGCTTCGGCTACACCGTGTTCGGCAAGGTCATCTCGGGCCAGGAAGTGGTCGACAAGATCAAGGGCGTGGTGGTCGATGACGTGCGCGGCCAGCAGAACGTTCCCGTCGTGCCCATCTTTATTAAAAACGCGAGTATCGTCAAGCCTGTAAAATAACGGGGCTTGAACTTCGCACACGAACAATAACTCACTGAACTGGACATCATCATGACCGTACTGATCACTACCAACATGGGCACCATGACTGTCGAACTGGACGCTGAAAAAGCGCCGAAGACGGTTGCCAACTTCCTCGACTATGTCGCCAAGGGCCACTACAACAACACGATCTTCCACCGCGTGATCGCCGACTTCATGATCCAGGGCGGCGGTTTCGAGCCAGGCATGAAGCAAAAACCAGCCGACCAGACCGTGGAAAACGAAGGCAAGAACGGCCTCAAGAACGATACCTACACCCTGGCCATGGCCCGCACCTCGGACCCGCACTCGGCGTCGGCCCAGTTCTTCATCAACGTCAAGAACAACAGCTTCCTCGACTACCCAGGCCAGGATGGTTATGGCTACGCCGTGTTCGGCAAAGTGGTTGACGGCACCGATACCGTCGACAAGATCCGCAAGGTCAAGACCGGCCGCAGCGGCATGTTCGCGGACGTGCCTGCGGAACCAGTGATCATCGAAAAGATCGAAGTCCTGTAATGCATGACGGGCATCCACTCTCGGCCACTCTGCGATGACGATGCCCGCGCGCACGCTTGCGCTGTTTGTCTCTGATCTGCACTTGCAGCCATCCCTGCCGCACACGGCGGCAGCGTTCTTCGCCTTTCTCGAAGAACGCGCGATGGTGGCGCAGTCGCTTTACCTGCTCGGCGACGTGTTCGAGTACTGGGCCGGCGACGACGACCTGCCCGACCCTTTCCACCAACAAGTTGTACGCGCGCTGCGCCAGGTCGCCGACGCCGGCGTCCAGGTCTACTGGATCGCGGGCAACCGCGACTTTCTGGTTGGCCAGGCCTTTGCCGACGCCGCCGGTCTGACCCTGCTGGCCGAACCCCACATCATTGCAGTCGCCGGTCACCGCGTGACACTGGTGCATGGCGACGCCGAATGCACGGGCGACACCAATTACATGGCCTTCCGCACGCAAGTACGCGATCCGGCCTGGCAGGCGCAGTTCCTGGCCATGCCGCTGGAACAGCGCAAAGGCATCATTGCCGGCATGCGCGAAGGCAGCCGCCAGGCCCATGCGAGCAAGTCGATGGACATCATGGACCTGGCCCCCGCGGCCATCGAGGCGCTGTTCGAACGCACCTCCAGCAAGCTCATCATCCACGGCCACACCCATCGCCCCGCCCTGCATGAAGCGCAAGGCAAGCGCCGCTACGTGCTGCCTGACTGGGAACCGGACAGCCTGCCCCCGCGCGGCGGCTGGATTTCCATCATGAGCGACGGCGCCATCCTGCGCCACGATCTCGACGGGCACGCGCTCGGCTGATCCGTTTTGCGCCGCCCACGGCGGAAGCGCACCAATTTCCACATGCATATCCAAAACTGTTTGACATCTGCCCCTAAGGTGTTATAGTTCACTACAACACCACTTCGATACCTCACCAAACAGGGAGGCTGTATGTATCAAACAGTAGCAACACGCCGGGAGTGCATGACATGAGTGCCGGCTGGAATGACCACACACCCATCTACCGTCAGCTCAAGGACCGCGTGGTCGGCATGATGCTCGACGGCGCGCTCAAGGCAGGCGACGCCCTGCCCTCCGTGCGTCAGGTGGCCGCGGAATATCAACTCAATCCGATCACCGTCTCGCGCGCTTACCAGGAACTGGTCGACGAGAACCTCGTGGAAAAAAGAAGGGGAATTGGCATGTATGTGACCGAAGGCGCGAGCGAGAAATTGCTTGCCAGCGAACGTGAGCGCTTTGTGCGCGAAGAATGGCCAGCCATGCTGGAACGCATCCGCCGTCTGGGGCTCAGCCTGGAACAATTGCTGCAGGCCGGGGCGCCAGGAGCCGCATCATGAGCGCGATCGTTGCCGCCAAAGGATTGAGCAAACGCTATGGCAAGCAGTTTGCTGTCGACAATATCAGCTTCGAGATTCCGGCCGGCAGGATCGTCGGCCTGATCGGCCCCAACGGCTCCGGCAAGACCACCACGCTCAAGGCAGCGCTGGGCTTGATCCCGTTCGAGGGCGAGTTGCGGGTGCTGGGCATGGACCCGCGCACCGAGCGTGATGCCTTGATGCAGGAAGTCTGCTTTATCGCGGATGTGGCCGTGCTGCCGCGCTGGCTGCGCGTGGGTGACGCGATCGACTTTGTCGCGGGCGTGCACCCGCGCTTCAATCGCGAGAAAGCTGAACACTACCTGGCCAACACCAAGCTCAAGCCTTCCATGAAGGTCAAGGAAATGTCCAAGGGCATGGTGGCGCAACTGCACCTGGCGCTTGTGATGGCTATCGACGCCAAGCTGCTGGTTCTGGACGAACCCACCTTGGGCCTGGACATCATGTACCGCAAGCAGTTCTACCAGAACCTGCTCGAAGACTATTTTGACGAGAACAAGACAATCGTCATCACCACCCACCAGGTCGAAGAAGTCGAACACATCCTCACTGATCTGATGTTCATCCGCGAGGGCAAGATCGTCCTGTCGGCCAGCATGGACGAAGTGGGCGAGCGCTACACGGAAGTGATGGTCGCCGGCGACAAGCTCAACGCCGCCAATGCCCTGCAACCGATTGACCAGCGCACGGTATTTGGCAAGTCGGTCATGCTGTTCGATGGCGTCTCGCGGGCCCAGCTGGCCGCGCTCGGTGAAACCCGCAACATCAGCGTGGCCGACCTGTTCGTCGCCACCATGAAAGGAACCTACGCATGAAAACGATGAAATGGCTGCTCCGGCGCGAATTCTGGGAGCACAAGGGCGCGATGGCGTGGGCGCCGCTGATCGTCAGCGCGGTCATGGTGCTGCTGGTGGGCAGCATGGTGGTGTTTGGCGCAAGCCAGGGCAAGCTGCAAACCAATACCACCATCACCCGTGGCGACAACGGCGCAAGCACCACCACGGTCCAGAACATTGCACCAGCACAGTTGCACGAACTGGCAGACACGGTATCGAGCGCCTATCTGGGCGGCGCCCTGCCCTTGTTCATCATGATGGGCTTTATCGCCTTCTTCTACTGCCTGTCGGCGCTGCATGACGAGCGCCGTGACCGCAGCATTCTGTTCTGGAAGTCGCTGCCGGTATCGGACACGCAGACGGTCATCTCGAAGGTGCTGACGGCGGCCGTGGTCATTCCCGTCATCACGGCGGTGGTGGGGATCATCGTTTCCCTGCTGCTGTTGATGCTGATCGGTATCGTGTTCGCCATCAATGATGTGAACATGTTTGGCATGGTCTTGTCCAACAGCAATTTCTATCTTGCGCCCTTGCGCCTGTTCGCGATACTGCCAGTCTACGTGGTGTGGGCCTTGCCGACCATTGGCTGGCTGATGATGGTGTCCGCCTGGGCCAAATCGAAAGTGTTCTTGTGGGCCGTTGGTACGCCGGTGATTCTGGTGGTGATCGTCAAATGGGCCGACTATGTGTTGAAGACGGGCGTCAATATCGACTGGCTGGTCGAGAACGTGATCGCCCGCGGCCTCGTGGGCCTGTTCCCCGGCAACTGGTTCCCGCTTTCCCATGCCAAACCCGAGGAGCTGGTGCATCACGATAGCATGCTTGCCGCGGGAAATTTGTTGACCGAATCCTGGCTTACCCTGGCCACGCCACACGCCTGGTTCGGGGCCGCCGCCGGAATCGCCATGATCTACGCCGCGATCCGTCTGCGCCGCTGGAAAGATGAAGGGTGAACCGGCGTTTTCCCCAACTGGCAGGGTTGGCCATGGCGTGCTGCGGCTTGATCAGCGCAGCGGCCATGGCCGAGGAAGCCCCCAGGGAAGTGGTGATCCAAGGCTTGAAGGACCCGGAATTGCGCTTGTACCGCAGCGTCCAAGCCGGGCTCGATAGCTTCGACGACAACCATCAGCTCGCGCCCGCGGTGGGCGCCTTGCGCTTTCGCCTGAAAGCGCGCGAAAGCACGCTCGACAAGGCCACCGACACCGTCACGCTCAGGATCGTTGGTGACAGCGCACCGATTCCAGTGGCGATTGACGCTGACGGCGGTTTTACCATCGCCCGCAACCAGAGCGCCTACGACGAGAACGCCGAACTGGTGATGAACCGCAAGCGGCGCCAGTTTATGTCCATCGCGGACATCAGAACACCGGGCGTGCCGGTCAATGCGCGCCGGCTGGGAGACTTGCGGCTGGAGTGTCTGGTCAACATCGCCATCATCAAGACCGAAATTCCGTTCTGGATGCGCGCGACCCTCAACACCTTCCTGCTGACGACGGACTGGTGC
>DASWMN010000151.1:0-8446 GCA_036399735.1 Telluria sp.
CATGGATCGTAACGGCCTGATCACCAGCTTCAACAGCGGTGCCGAGCGGATTTTCGGCTATCGCGAAGAGGAAATTCTGGGCCAGTCCGATGTACTGATCTTCACCCCGGAAGACCGCGCCGCCGGCGTGCCCGATGATGAGAAGCGCCGGGCACGCGAAGAAGGCCGGGCCGAAGACGAGCGCTGGCACTTGCGCAAGGATGGCAGCCGTTTCTTCTGCAGCGGCGTGATGACGCCACTGATGGAAGGTGAATTCAATGGTTACGCGAAAATCGGACGCGATCTGACAGGCCGCCGCGAAGCCGAAAAAGGCCGCGAAGACCAGTTGATCCACCAGCAGACATTGCGCAACCAGGCGCTGGTGGACAATGCACAGAAGGATGAATTCCTCGCCATCATGGCGCATGAACTGAAGCACCCCTTGAATCTGATCCATATGCACTCGGAAGTGCTGCTGCGCTTGCCGGTCGTGCAGAATTCCGCGCCCGTGGTCAAGGCGGTGACGGCGATTCGCTCGTCCACGATTGGTCAAGCCAAGATCATCAATGATCTGCTGGACCTGTCGCGCGTCTCCACCGGCAAGATGGCGCTTAAAATGACCAATGTCGATCTGGGCGCCCTGGTCAGCACCATCTCGGAGGTCGTTGGCGCCGCGCCGAACGGTCCTAAGGTCAGCATCCATCTGCCGCCGCCAGAGACGCTGATGGTCAATGCCGATGAAGTCCGGCTGGAGCAGGTCGTATGGAATTTGCTAAGCAACGCGATCAAATTCACGCCCCCGGATGGCAGCGTCACAATCAAACTCTCGCATGCATCAGGCCAGGCCATACTGGAGGTGGGGGACACGGGAATCGGTATCCGTCCCGAAATTCTGCCCACCATATTCGACTTGTTCAAACAGGATCGCGTGAGTAATTTCCGGGGCAGTAATGGATTGGGCATCGGCCTGGCGCTCGTCAAGCAGATTATTTTGCTGCACGGTGGCGACGTCAGCGCCGCTTCCGCTGGCGCAGGCCAGGGCAGCACCTTCACCGTCGCCCTGCCACTGTCGATGGCGCAACAGGACGATGCGGGCGCCAGCAAGCCGCTGTCGCAGGTGCTTGGCGGTTTGAACTTGCTGCTGGTGGACGACAATGCGGATTCGCTGGCGGTGTTTTCGATGCTGCTTGAAATGGAAGGTGCCACAGTCCAGGCAACCCAGTCGCCTAAGCAAGCACTTGGCATGCTGGACCAGGCGAAATTCGACCTGATCGTGTCCGATATCCATATGCCGGGCATGGATGGCCTGGCCTTCGTCAGCGCGGTCCGCGAGCATGCAGATTACCGCTTCACGCCTGCGCTGGCGGTCACCGGGATGGGCCGTCAACAAGACATCGACGAGGCGATCGCGGCGGGGTTTTCCGGCCATCTGTCCAAGCCAGTCGACATGCACGATCTGGCACGGCAGGTCGAGTCCCTGCTCAATAAAGCGGCGAACTGACTTTTGCCACACTATTTTCTGTCCATGCGAGGAAAGTGAATGAAATTAGTCGTAATCGGTGCCTCCGCCGGCGGCGTGGAGGCCTTGTCAAAACTGCTGGGTGCCATTCCCGCTGATTTTTCAGCCGCCATCCTGATCGTCATGCACATCGGCGAACATAAAAGTATCTTGCCAACGCTGCTGGCGCGCCATTGCGCGCTGCCTGTTGCACACGCCCAGCACCATCAGGCTGTTCTTGCCGGCACCGTAGTCATTGCGCCGCCCGACCTGCATCTACTGGTAGAAAAAAGTACGGCCGGCCTTCGCACCGTGCTGACGCATGGCCCGAAAGAGAACCATTCGCGTCCCGCGGTCGACACCCTGTTCCGGTCTGCAGCCATCGCCGGCGGCAGCAACGTGGTCGGGGTCGTTCTGACCGGCTATCTCGACGATGGCACGGCCGGTCTGCAGGCGATCAAAGCCTGCGGTGGCTTGGCGATTGTTCAAGACCCGGGCGACGCCATCGTCCCGGACATGCCGCAGTTCGCGCTCGATCATGTGCAGGTCGATTTCTGCTTGCCGCTCGACCAGATCGCCACGGCGCTCAGCAACCATGTGGGCAAGCGGCCAAGCACCGAAGCCGTCAACACCAGGACTGTGCCTGAATGGGTGCAGGTCGAAAACAACTTTGCTTCCGGGGCAGGCAATATGACGCAACTGCAAAAAATTGCCAGCCCTTCCGAGTACAGCTGCCCGGAATGCGGTGGCGCTCTGTTCCAGGTGAACAATTCATCCCCGTGCCGCTTCCGCTGCCACACCGGCCACAGCTACACCATGCTGACCCTGCTCGAACAGCAGGAGCAAAGTATCGAAGCCAGCCTGGCCTCTGCACTGCGCGCGCTGCAGGAGAAAGAAAGTCTGGCAGAACAGCTGGCCGCACAGTTCATCGGCCGTAGCCTGATGCCAGAGCCAGGCTATGCCGCGCTTGCAAAACGTGCCCGTGCCGATGCGGCAGTCTTGCGCCCCCTGCTTGCCCGGCGCGACACCTTCGCGGATCTGACTATCCCTGCCACTGAAGACAAACGCGACGCAGGTGAAGGCCCCGCCAGCTGAGCTAGGCGCGGCCTCGCCAGCGGCTAGCGGAACTGTGCGCGGCTAATGATGGGCCTGGGTGCCGGCATGCTCGCCGATCGTGCCACGCCAGGCGCCCGTTTCGTGACCACGCTGCTCCAGCATCTCCTTGAACCGCTGCAGATTGCCGCGCGCCTGCATGCGTACTGCCCCCATCGCATCGCCGATCGCTTCCACCGCGTCCTCCGGTGTGTAGTTCAACGTCAGGATGACGCGGGTACGGGCATTGCCCAGCTGTTTGAACTGGACCACGCCGCCATTTGGCGTGCCCGACGTACTCTGCCAGGCGATCTTTTGATCCGGGATCTGCTCGGTGATGGCGGCATCCCACTCAATCGGTTTGCCGAAGACATCGGCTTTCCAATGCAGGCGCTTGTCATCGAGTTGTCGCACTTCGTGCACGCTGTCCATAAATTTGGGGAACTCCTCAAATTGCGTCCATTGATTGTAGACCGCGCGTACGGGCAGATCGACCTCGATCGATTCCTTCACTTCGGACGGGTTCGCACCGCGCCGTGACTTCTGAATTTGTTTTGCCAGTAGCGCGCCACCCAAAGCGAGCGCTGACAAGGTAACGATTCGTCGCAACATATTTCCTCCATTTTCGTTGATCAAAGCTCAGTAACGGGGCGGAGGATCACGCCTTTCAGGGCGATTCGCGTCCTCGGCTGCGCCGGTTGCGGTCCCAGTCCCAGTGCCGGTGCCCATGCTGGTTCCGGTTCCGGTTCCAGTTCCAGTGCCGGTGCCGGTGCCCATGCTGGTTCCGGTTCCGCTGCTGGTGCTTGAATTACTTCCTGTACTTCCCATTGAGGTGGCATTGTCGGGACTGCTCACTCCAGGTGTCGCGCCCGTGTTGGCATTCGGTGTGGTGGCGGTTCCGCCGCTGGCCCCGGCAGCACTGTTACCCGCGCCGTTGCCTGGCACAGTGGTGGCGGCCGTGCCCTCATTGGCCGTGTCGTTGCGCGTGTCGTTATTTCGGCACCCAGTTACTGCAAGCACTGCAGCCGCCATTAATCCGAGTATTTTTCCAGTGAGTATAGGTTTCATTTTTTCCTCCCATGATGTGGAGTCGTTATCGTAGACCTTCAATAACGACGGGAAAATAGGTCTGCTCGTCCCTTTTCTGTAGGAGGAGTCCTGCCTAAAATTCCGCGCCGAAACGAACGACGCTATCGGTAACGATAGATCGTATTTTCTAACGTGCGCGACTTGCCAGTAAATACCACAAGTTATAAAGTTTACTTTTAGTTGGTATTTCATCGACATGGTCAGCTTCGTCAGACATCTGGTTTCGCAGCACTTCGGTCGTGTTACCGCGACGATCGATGTGGATATCGTCGACAGCGCGATCGTTCGCCTTTCGACGGAACGGCCGGCCGGATCGATGCATTTCACGTTCTCATTGCGATCCATGCTGGTGCTCGCATCCAGGGAAAAGTCCTGGGTGGAGTTCATTATTCGCCTGGCTGTCACGCAGGCGCACAAGGGCCGTCGAAAACTGAAAAATGGTCCTGAGCCGGGAGCCGTATTCTTGCGCAGTGATATGCAGCCGTGGATGGGCGATCTGTTGTTGACGCCTTACGGCGGTCCCACTTTGGGGGTGGCGGAGTGCGCTCTGGACACCCAGCTACATCGCCACAAACGCCGCGCCGCGGTGCGCCGCCCCCTGTGATTTAAAGAAAGTCTCACACCGGAGTCACCATGGAATCACCTCTCGCCACCGAAGAACGCCATCAATTCAGCGACCGCTTGCGCCAGGCCCTGCGATCCGCGCATGTTTCGTCAAGCCCAAGCACTGTCACCAAAGAATTCAACTTGCGCGCAGACGGCGCAACAGTGACTAGTCACGCCGTTCGAAAATGGCTGACCGGTGAGGCGATTCCCACCCACGAACGGTTGATGATCCTGTCGGGCTGGCTGGGCGTGCATGCGTCCTGGTTGCTGTACGGAGAAGAGGCGAATACGGATTTTTCGCAGCTGCCAGCGATGTTCAGCATGGAATCGGATGAGCTGAGCTTGATCAATGATTTCAAATGCCTGTCGCCGGACGGCCAATATCTGGCGCGCGAAATGCTCAAACTGCTGCTAAGCACGGGTTTCGCTCGCACCGAGAACGACCAGACGGAACGCACTCGAAACCAATAGTCAGATGCTTTGCGATACATCTAGTTTCAAGCATTTTCAAGTCGACAAACATTGATAAATCTCAAGCAAACACGATTTAAGCAATCTCATGTGTACTGGGTGAAGTAAGCTGGTTGGCAACACAGAATCGGCCATGCACGATGACCCAGCTTGTCAAGAATCCTGCCAAACACGTTGATGTTTTCTGGGCTGAAATTGCTGCCTGTGATCACTGCGTCCAGATTTACGAGAACGACACAGTCTTTCTGGCCGCGCTGGAAGCCTATGTCGCAGCAGGACTGCAGCAAGGCGAGGCAGTCATACTGATCGCGACTGACGCGCACCTGCGACTGCTCGAGGCGCGTCTTGCGCTGGTTGGATTCAACATTCCTGCAGCAATGCAAAGCGATCAGTACATCGCCCTGGACGCAGCCACCGCACTCACCAGCTTCATGGACGACGGCTGGCCGGACGAAGACCGGTTCCACCATTTTGTGTGCACCCTCCTCGCGCGCGTCAGGCCGCGCTATCCGAAAGTGCGTGCATTTGGTGAAATGGTCGCCTTATTGTGGGCCAAGGGCCATTGCGGCGCAACTATCCGGCTCGAGCATCTGTGGGCGCGCCTGTGCCAGAGCGAGAAATTCTCGCTGTTCTGCGCCTACCCACGCGCCGGCTTTACCCAAAATGCCCAGCATTCGATGATGGATGTGCACCTGGCGCATTCCCTGGTATTCAACGAGGCCTGATCGCGCAGACCCGGCAAACGGTCAACCCAGCTTGTCGTGCGCGATGTGATAGTGCGGATCTTCGAAGGCGTTCACTTCCACCATCGCTTTGGCATTGTCCAGCAGTTCCAGGCAGTCGGCGCTCAGATGGCGCAGGTGCAGCACCTTCCCTACTTGCAGGTAGCGCGCGGCCAGCGCGTCGATCGCTTCAATGGCCGAGTGGTCCACCACGCGTGCCTTGCCAAATTCGATGACGACGTGCTGCGGGTCGTCCTTCGGCGTGAACAGGTCCGCGAAATTGGCAGCCGACGCGAAGAACAGGCTGCCTTCCAGTTCGTAGACCTTCCAGCCCGCGTCATCGATGCGGCTGCGCACGCTGATCTGTTTCGCATGCTGCCAGGCGAATACCAGCGCGGCGAACACCACGCCGCACAGCACCGCGATCGCCAGATCGGTCAGCACGGTAACGACGGTCACGCCGATCACGATGACCGCATCTTGACGGGGAATCTTGTGCAGGGCCTGCAGGCTGCTCCATTCGAATGTTTTACCCGCCACCACAAACATCAAGCCGATCAGCGCTGCCAGCGGGATCATCTCGATCCAGCGCGACAGGAACAGGATGAAACCCAGCAGGAACAGCGCGGCGACCACGCCTGACAGGCGCTGGCGTGCGCCATTGTTAATGTTGATCATGCTCTGGCCGATCATCGCGCAGCCGCCCATGGTGGCAAAGAACCCGGCCACCACATTGGCCGCGCCCTGTGCCAGCGATTCCTTGTTGGGACGGCCGCGGGTGCCGGTGATTTCATCGACCAGATTCAAGGTCAGCAGTGTTTCAATCAGGCCGATGGCGGCCAGAATCAGGGAGTACGGGGCAATGATGTAAAACGTTTGCCACGTCATGGGAATCTGCGGAATGTGCAGCATTGGCAGGCCGCCTGCAATCGAACCCATGTCGCCCACGGTCCTGGTTTCAATGCCGGTTACGCCCACCAGACCGGCCACAATCAGGATCGCTGCCAGTGCCGACGGAATGGCGCGGGTCAGCTTGGGCAACAGGAAGATGATGGCAATCGTCAGCGCGATCAAGCCCGCCATGATCAGCCATTGATCCATGCTCATCCAGCCTGCGCCCGTTTTGAAGTGGCCGAACTGGGCAAGAAAAATCACGATCGCCAGTCCGTTGACAAACCCGAGCATCACCGGATACGGCACCATGCGAATGAACTTGCCGAGCCGGAGTGCACCAAACAGGAGCTGGAACACGCCCATCAGGATCACGCTGGCAAACAGATACTCTGCGCCATGCTGCACGACCAGGTTCACCATCACGACTGCCAGTGCGCCGGTGGCGCCCGAAATCATCCCGGGCCGGCCACCGAACAAGGCGGTAATCAAGCAGATGAAGAAGGCGGCGTACAGCCCGGTCAAGGGACTGACATGGGCGATCAGCGCGAAGGCAATTGCCTCTGGCACCAGCGCGAGTGCAACGGTGATACCGCTCAAAACATCCGTTTTGAGCGCAAGGGGATGCAGTTTTTGGGACAAGGAAAACTCCGGGGGATGCGGCGCAGGCGCGAGGAAGACGGCATTGTCGTACAAAATGCCTGACCTGTCAGCAAACCGCCCGCTGCTCCCTAAGCGTGCCCAGACGGCGCGGATACTGCTGCCATGCGCCGGCAAGTGTCGGCACAGCTGCGGCACGCGGCAGCGCAGTCCTGGCAATGCTGCGCCTGGTGCTGCGCGCATTCGTTGGCGCACGCGTCGCACACTGCCACACATGCCTGGCACAGCACATGGGCCATCGGACTGCCGCGGCCCATGAAACCGGCAGCGGTGCGGCACAGGCTGGCGCAGTCGATATCGAGCGCGATGCATCCCGCCATCATCTTGACATCGTCTTCCTGGAGACAGGCGCTGGCGCAAGTGTCGCACGCCAATGCACAGGTGTAGCAGGCATCGATACAGCTTTGGAATTGCTGGTTCATGATGAACTCCTTCACGTGGCGAAAGAGCCGTCATGGTCGCATGTCCGGTTGCCGCGCCGCGCATCGTTGCCGAAGAACAGCGCCGATCGTTGCCCTCAGTGCTCGCGGGCAACTTGCCTAAGCATCGGCAATGAATGTACTGATAATTACACTATGTTGGATAGCTAATTCCTTCTTGTCTTTGCCGCCTGCGGGGCATATGTTTGTTGTTCTGATTCGTGTTTACCGCCCCCATGATGCATTCCACTACCGATGATGTAACGCGAGTCGATACGCGCCTGGCGTTGTCGGTGAGCGAGGCAATCCGACTGCAAAAGACCAGCGGCGCTGTTCTGGCGTGGGCCTGGCTGATCAAGGCGGATTGCCCGACGCCCACCATCATGCGCGTGCTGGGCGGCGGGCCGCAGCGCCATTCCGGAGCCGAACAATGACAAAGACCGAACAGAAAGAGCGACGCGGTTCCTCGCTGCAGTCCATGGCACTGATCGTCGATATTGGCGTCAATCAGGCCAGAACCATCAGCATTGCCCGCGCCACGGCCTATCTTCAGGAACAAGCGATCAGCCCGGCCATCATCGAGCGTGTCATGAGCGAAGCCGTTTCCGACAGGCGCCGCACGATCTGGGAACGCTGCGCGTACGAAGGTGCGCTGCGCGCGGCATTGGGGGCCAGGCCGCTGCGGGCCCAAACCTCGTAGCACGCGGGCGGTCCTGCCGCTGGCGCATTCCTGTCTGACAATATCGCTGTGCTGTCTCTCTGTGCCTTGTCACGGGCGGCAACGGTTGACAAGCCAGCCCTTATGTAATATCGTAAGTTACATGAGAAGAGACAGCCGACTTTCCGGGGTATTGCATATCCTCCTGCACATGGCGCGCGAAGACCTGCCAATGACGTCCGATGTCCTGGCCAGGGCCATGGAAACCAACCCGGTGGTCGTGCGCCGCGTGATGGCGGGGCTGCGCGCCGCCGGTTATGTGCGCTCGGACAAGGGCCATGGCGGCGGCTGGTCGCTCGCC
>DASWMN010000152.1:0-3478 GCA_036399735.1 Telluria sp.
AGTTGTCCTGGTAGAAGCGGGTTGAATTGGAAGCGGTTTGAATCAGGCGGCGGCGTTCAGCTTTTCGAGCGCGGCCTTGTAATGGTTGGCATGGCGCTCTTCCACATTGGCCAGCGCGGCGAAACGCTTGGCCGCGATTTCGAGGGTGCGCTTGAACTGGGCGGCGTGTACGCGCGACTCCTCGATCTGTTCGTCGTACTCGGCCACGGCAGCGCTGTTGCCTTCTTCGATGGCCAGGTGGCGGAACTTCGGATACATCTCGGTGTATTCGTACGTCTCGCCCTCGATCGCGATTTCCAGTGCGCGCGCCGGTGTCATCTGGTCTTTCGGATAGAGCAGGTCGAGGTGGCCGAAGGCGTGCATCACCTCCTGGTCGGCCGTCGCTTCGAAGGCTTCGGCCACCTCAATGGCGCCGGCGGCGCGCGCCAGTTTCGCGAAGTAGCGGTATTTGATGTGTGCCATCGATTCACCGGCGAAGGCGGCTTCGAGGTTGTCAATGGTGACGGATTTGATGTGGTTTGCCATGCTGTTCTCCGGTGGGATGCGATGGAGAGATCATAGCTAGAGTTAATCAATTAAAGAAATTGATAGTTTTCATTGATGCGATAGTTTTCTTCATTTGCAAGTCATGTGCCACGCAAATGCTTCCACAGCATCACGGCGGCCATGGCCACCAGCCATACGCCGATGAAGCCGGCACGCCAGTGCCAGATGGTCCAGCGTGCGCGAGGAAGGGCAGCCTCCTGTTCGGCCAGAAGGGCGTGGTCGTCCGCATGGATGTACGGCTGATCGACGCTGCGGTAGGTTTCGTACTCATCGCCGCGCACCCGTGCGCCCATCAGATTGCCAAGCTCGATCATGCGGCTGATGAACTGGTCGTCGGGCCCACTGCTCCACAGCTCGCCCACGGTTTCGTCCAGGATCAGGAGGGGACTGGCGTCGCCGCGGGCCGGATCGGTGATGTGCAGCGCGCCGTCATCGGCGCGCGAAAGCGCGAGGCGCCCGCCCAGGACCGCCAGCGCGGCGGTGAGTTCGGTCAGCGATATCGGCCGCGGGTGCGCGCCGCTGGTGCGCAGGATAGTCAGATGATAGCCCATCGTTAAAAGCGCTTTCTCGAAGTTGGAACCGGATGGGCCAAGATGGCGTCCAACACGGCGCACACAGGATAAGCCAATTACACAAAAATCAACAGATGGCGTACAGCGCGCGATCCATGAAATATCTGTATAGACAGGGATTGTTGGTAAAAATACGTACTTTGCTACTTTCGCACGTCTGCTAAAATCAATGATCCCCGACAGCAACAGAGAAGGCCGCACCAGCATGGATTCGTCATCGGACAAGAAAGAAGAATTACGCCAGCAACTGCGCCAGGCAGCGCTCGAATACCACGAATGCCCGCGTCCGGGCAAAATCAGTGTCACTCCCACCAAGCAACTGCTCAATCAGCGCGATCTGGCCCTGGCGTATTCGCCGGGCGTGGCCGCGCCCTGCGAGGAAATCGTCAAGGATCCTGGCAACGCCTATAAATACACGGCGCGCGGCAATCTGGTGGCGGTCATCACCAACGGTACCGCCGTGCTTGGCCTGGGCAATATCGGCCCGCTGGCCTCCAAGCCCGTCATGGAAGGCAAGGGCGTCCTGTTCAAGAAATTCGCCGGCATCGACGTGTTCGACATCGAAATCAACGAGCTCGATCCGGACAAGCTGGTCGACATCATCGCCTCGCTCGAGCCGACCTTCGGCGGCATCAATCTGGAAGACATCAAGGCCCCGGAATGCTTCTACATCGAGCGCCAGCTGCGCGAACGCATGAAGATTCCGGTCTTCCACGACGACCAGCACGGCACCGCGATCATTGTCGGCGCGGCGATCCTGAACGGCATCAAGGTGGTCGGCAAGGACTTGCGTGAATGCAAGATGGTGGTGTCGGGCGCCGGCGCGGCCGCGCTGGCCTGCCTGGAGCTGATCGTCGACCTCGGCTTCCCGATCGAAAACATCTTCGTTACCGACCTGGCCGGCGTGGTCTACCAGGGCCGCACCGAGCTGATGGATCCGGACAAGGCCCGCTTCGCGCAGGATACGCCACTGCGCACCCTGGCCCAGGTGATGCCGGGTGCCGACATTTTCCTCGGCCTGTCCGCCGGCGGTGTGCTCAAGCAGGACATGGTCAAGGACATGGCGGCCAATCCGCTGATCCTGGCGCTGGCCAATCCGACCCCGGAAATCCTGCCCGAAGAAGTCAAGGCCGTGCGCGGCGACGCCATCATTGCCACCGGCCGTTCGGACTATCCGAACCAGGTCAACAATGTGCTGTGCTTCCCCTACATCTTCCGCGGCGCCCTCGACTGCGGCGCCACCACCATCACGCGTGAAATGGAAATCGCGGTGGTGCACGCGATTGCCGACCTGGCCCATGCCGAGCAGTCGGACGTGGTGGCCACCACCTATGGCATCAGCAATCTGTCCTTCGGGCCGGAATATCTGATTCCCATGCCGTTCGATCCGCGCCTGCTGATGCACATTGCGCCAGCGGTGGCGCGCGCGGCCGAGCTGTCCGGCGTGGCCACGCGCCCGATCACCAATCTCGAGGCCTACGCCGAGAGCCTGCAGCAGTTCGTGTACCGCAGCGGCACCTTCATGAAGCCGTTGTTCGCCATCGCCAAGCAGGCCCCGCAGGAACTCAAGCGCATTGTCTACGCCGAAGGCGAAGAGGAGCGCGTGCTGCGCGCGGTGCAGGTGGTGGTTGACGAAAAGCTGGCGCGCCCGATCCTGGTGGGCCGTCCGAGCGTGCTCGAGCAGCGCATCGAAAAATTCGGCCTGCGCCTGAAGCAGGGCGAGCATTTCGAGGTCATCAATCCCGATCACGAAGACCGCTACCGCGACTACTGGCAGACCTATTACGCGATGACCATGCGCAAGGGCGTCACGCAAGAGTACGCCAAGCTGGAAATGCGCCGCCGGCACAGCCTGATCGGCGCGATGATGATCCACAAGGGCGACGCCGACGGCATGATCTGCGGCACCTTCGGCACCACCAATCTGCACCTGCACTATATCGACCAGGTGCTGGGCAAGCGGGCTGGCGCGAATGTGTACGCGGCCATGAATTTCCTGATCCTGCCGGAACGCCAGATGGCCA
Organism: Telluria sp.; assembly: GCA_036399735.1. Taxonomy (GTDB): domain Bacteria; phylum Pseudomonadota; class Gammaproteobacteria; order Burkholderiales; family Burkholderiaceae_D; genus Telluria_A. The sequence goes on from DASWMN010000152.1 coordinate 3,143, forward strand.
TCGTCGACACCCACGTCAACGAAAACCCGAGCGCCGAGCAGCTGGCCGAAATCACCATCATGGCTGCCGACGAGATGAGCCGCTTCGGCCTGATCCCGCGCGCGGCCCTGCTGTCGCATTCGAATTTCGGTTCGGCCAACAGTGAATCGGCCAAGAAAATGCGCGCGGCGCTGGCGCTGGTCCAGCAGCACAAGCCGGACCTCGAGATTGACGGCGAAATGCACGGCGACGTGGCGCTCGACGCCAAGCTGCGCAAGACCCTGATGCCGCACTCGACCCTGCAGGGCGATGCCAATCTGCTGGTCATGCCGAACATCGACAGCGCCAACATCGCCT
>DASWMN010000153.1:0-2256 GCA_036399735.1 Telluria sp.
AGAAAATCGAGTACGGTCGTCATGGCCGCAACGCTCAGCTTGACGGCAGCGCGTGCGCCAGCGCCACGGCCTTGTCGGCCATGTCGCTGTCGGTATCGGCAAAGCGCGCGGCGATCTCCTGGAACACCGGCAGACACGCCGCGAAGGCGTCGCAGATGTCCGGATCAAAGTGGCTGCCGCGGCCATCGAGGATGATCTGCACCGCCTGCGCGTGCGGCATGCCCTCCTTGTACACGCGCCGGCTGATCAGGGCGTCGTACACATCGGCCACTGCCATCAGCCGCGCAGAGATGGGAATCGCATCGCCGGCCAGGCCTTCGGGATAGCCGCTGCCATCCCATTTTTCCTGGTGGCCGTAGGCGATCTCCTTGGCCAGGCGCAGAAACTCGACATCCATGCCCAGTTGCGCCTCGGCGTGGGCGATGGCGTCGCGCCCGAGCGTGGTGTGGGTCTTCATGACCTCGAATTCTTCCGGCGTAAAGCGGCCGGGTTTGAGCAGGATGCGGTCGGGGATGCCGATCTTGCCGATGTCGTGCAGAGGCGCGGACTTGAACAGCAGCGCAATGGTGGCGTCATCGAGGTAGGCGGCAAAGCGCGGGTGGCTGCGCAGCGCGTTGGCCAGCACCTTCACGTAGTGCTGGGTGCGGCGGATATGGTTGCCTGTTTCATTGTCGCGCGTCTCGGCCAGCGAGGCCATGGCGTGGATGGTGACATCCTGGATCGCCACCACCTCGCGCGTGCGGCGCTGCACTTCCTGTTCCAGGAAGGCGTTCTTGTCACGCAAAAAATCGGCGGCGGCCTTGACCTTGAGCTGGGTCTCGACCCGCGCCAGCGCCACCGGCGGGCTGATCGGCTTGGTGATGTAGTCGGCGGCGCCCAGCGCCAGGCCGCGCGTCTCGTCTTCGCTGCTGGCCATGGCGGTCAGGAAGATGATGGGAATGGCGCGCATGGCGGGGTCCATCTTGAGCAGGCGCGCCACCTCGTGGCCGGACAGGCCGGGCATCATGATGTCGAGCAGGATCAGGTCGGGGTGCGGCAGCTGCCCCGCAATGCGCAGCGCCTTCTCGCCATTGTTGGCGGCCTTGACGAGGTAGAGGTCCTTCAGCAGATTGGTCATCAGCATCAGGTTGTCCGGCGTGTCGTCCACCACAAGGATGATCGGTTTGCGCGGGAAGTCGGCGGTTCCAGGCATGACGGCACTCCAGGATGAGGGCGCGATGCAAAGAGCGAAACCCGGACCATGACTGCCAGCTGTATTGACCGGACTACGCCATCAATTTTCTAAAGCAACAAAGTAAAGATAGCATGGGATTGCCATTTCGTCACTTGGTATCACAGAAAGGTTTTGACTATTCGTTATCCGGGCTCTCGGGGCCCAGCATCAGCTGCGCTGCCTCGCTGGGCAAGGCCTCCACCGATTTGAGCTTACGCGCCATCTGGCGGCTGCGCACTTCGGCGCTCTCGATATTCTTGGCGGCGCGCTCAAGCGTCAGACGGGTCTGACTGAGCACCTCGCCAAACTTGCCGAACTCGGTCTTGACCGCGCCCAGCACCTGCCACACCTCGGACGAGCGCTTCTCCAGCGCCAGGGTGCGAAAGCCCATCTGCAGGCTGCTGAGGATTGCCGCCAGGGTGGAGGGACCGGCAATCGACACGCGCAAAGTGCGCTGCAGATCGTCGGCCAGGCCCGGCCTGCGCATCACTTCCGCATACAGGCCTTCGGTGGGCAGAAACAGGATCGCAAAGTCGGTGGTCTGCGGCGGCGACAGGTACTTTTCGCAGATCGTCTTCGCTTCCAGGCGCACCGCGCGTTCCAGTTCGCGCCCGCCCTGCGCCACGCCGTCGGCGTCGGCCCGCTCGGCAGCTTCCACCAGGCGCTCGTACTGCTCTTTCGGGAACTTGGCATCGATCGGCAGCCAGACTGGCGCGCCGCCATCAAGCTGGCCCGGCAGCTTGATGGCAAACTCCACCCGCGCCCCGGTGCCGGCCACGGTTTCCACGTTCTTGGCGTACTGGTCCACCGTCAGCACCTGTTCGAGCAGCATTTCGAGCTGCACTTCGCCCCAGGTGCCGCGCGTCTTGACGTTGGTCAGCACGCGTTTCAGGTCGCCCACGCCGATGGCCAGCTGCTGCATTTCGCCCAGGCCCTGGTGCACTTTTTCCAGGCGGTCGGACACCTGGCGAAACGATTCCGTCAGGCGCGTTTCCAGCGTCGCGTGCAGCTTCTCGTCGACGGTCTGGCGCATTTCTTCCAGG
>DASWMN010000154.1:0-18692 GCA_036399735.1 Telluria sp.
ACTACCTGTTCGGGCCGATGGCCGGCAAGGCCAGCTTCATCGATGACAAGCTCGATCAGCTCGGTACCAACAAGGAGCACGCCGCCGCTGCCGCCGCCGCTGACGCCGCATCCCTGTACCGCGACACCCGTCTGCTGATGATCGTGCTGGTGCTGTGCAGCCTGGCAGCGGGCGTGGCCATCGGCCTGTGGATCACCCATACCCTGACGCGCCAGCTGGGCGGCGAACCGGCTTACGCGGCCGACATGGCCGACGCCATCGCCAAGGGCGAACTGTCGGCGAAGATCCTGACCCGCGCCGGCGACAAGCACAGCTTGCTGTTTGCCATGGAAAGCATGCGCCTGTCCCTGGTGCGCATTGTCGGCGAAGTGCGCAGCGGCACCGACACGATTGCCACCGCCTCCGGCCAGATTGCCGCCGGCAACCTGGACCTGTCCTCGCGTACCGAACAGCAGGCCAGCTCGCTGGAAGAAACCGCCTCCTCGATGGAAGAACTGACCAGCACGGTCAAACAGAATGCCGACAATGCCCGCCAGGCCAACGGCCTGGCCAAGTCGGCTTCGCAGGTGGCAGTGCGCGGTGGCGCGGTGGTGTCGGAAGTGGTCGATACCATGGCGGCGATCAACGAATCGTCGCGCAAGATTGTCGACATCATCGGCGTGATTGACGGCATTGCCTTCCAGACCAACATCCTGGCGCTTAACGCTGCAGTGGAAGCGGCGCGCGCCGGCGAACAGGGCCGCGGCTTTGCCGTGGTCGCCGCCGAAGTGCGCAATCTGGCCCAGCGCTCGGCCGCGGCGGCCAAGGAAATCAAGGCGCTGATCAACGACTCGGTGGAAAAAGTCGATGCCGGCGGCCGGCTGGTCGACCAGGCCGGTACCACCATGGAAGAAATTGTCCAGTCCATCACGCGTGTGACCGACATCATGTCCGAAATCGCCGCCGCCAGTGCCGAGCAGACCATGGGCATTGAGCAAATCAATTCGGCGGTGGCCCAGATGGATGAAGTCACCCAGCAAAACGCCGCCCTGGTGGAAGAAGCGGCCGCCGCTGCAGGCTCCATGCAGGACCAGGCCGCCAGCCTGGCCGAGGTGGTCAGCATCTTCAAGCTGGGCAACGAACGCGCCGCGGCGCCGGTCAGCGCCAAGGTCACCCCGCTGCGGCGGCCGGCCCCTGCCGCGCCGCGCCTGGCCAATCAGCCGGCGCCACGGCGCGCCAATGGTGCCGAGGAAAGCTGGGAAGCGTTCTGAACGTTCAGCGCGGCAGACGGCGCGCTGCCGTCTCCCGCAGCTGCAGGTCCTCGAGTGGCACCGCCACGCAGGGCAGGATCCAGCCGGCCGCCTTTTCCTCGGCCGACAGGCCCGGCCACGCGACCAGGTAGCGCACCGAGCCGCCACTTAACTGGCACAGGCAGGTGCGGCAGGTGCCGTTGCGGCAGGAACTGGGCAGCGTGATGCCGGCCGCCTCGGCCGCAGAAAGCACGCTGCTGCCCTCGGCATTCTCGAAGCGCCATCCCTGTGCCGGCAAGTCGACTTGAAACACTTTCACGCGCGCCATTCCTCTCTTTGCATCAGTACGCTGCCGCACAGACGGTTATATCCGGTAGGAATTAATCTGGGCCCATACTCAACACCAGGGGCTCCAATGAAACACACCGCATTTTGCATGATTGCTGCCTGCCTCGCCAGCGCGGCACTGACGCCCCAGCAGGCCCTTGCCGCCAAAGCAGCCAGCAGCGCACCGGCTTTGACTGCCGACAGCGTCAACAGCGCCGCCAAGGGCGACAACGCATTGAGCGGGCCGGCCGCCACGCTGCGCGCCCAGGTGCTGCTCGACCGCGCCCGTTTTTCGCCGGGCGAGATCGACGCTGCCACCGGCTCGAACCTGCGCCGCGCCCTCGCCGGCTATCAGCGCCAGCAAGGCATCAAGGACAGCGGTACGCTGGACGCGGCCACCTGGACCGCCCTGAATGCCGACCCGGCGCCAGCCCTGATTGCTTACACGGTGGCCGACACGGACGTGGCCGGCCCCTTTGAAGCGATTCCCGAGGACATGGCCGACAAGGCGAAACTGGCGGCGCTCGGCTATGCCAGCGTGCTCGAAGCGCTGGGCGAAAAATTCCATGTCAGTCCGGCCCTGCTGCAGCGCCTCAATCCGGGCCAGGACTTCGGCCGCGCCGGAACCCAGATTGTGGTGCCGAACGTGCTCGATACCGCACCCTTGCCCAAGGCTGGCAAAATTCTGGTGGACAAGTCGGAACGCACCCTGACCCTGCTCGACACAGACGGCAAGACGATCGCCCAGTATCCGGCGTCCTCCGGCACCGACAAGGATCCGCTCCCGATCGGCAGCTGGAAAGTGAACGGTGTATCGAAAAATCCGGTCTTCCACTACAACCCGAAGCTGTTCTGGGATGCCCAGCCGGGCGACCAGAAGGCCACCATCCCGGCCGGTCCCAACAATCCGGTGGGCGTGGCCTGGGTTGATCTGTCCAAGCCGCATTACGGCATCCACGGCACCCCGGTGCCGGCCTCGATCGGCAAGACCCAGTCGCATGGCTGCATCCGCCTGACCAACTGGGATGTGATGGCGCTGACCGACGCGGTCGGTCCGGGCACCGCCGTCGTCATGCAGGAATAAACACCGCAGCACCTCGGCAAGCAAACAATAACAAGGAGAACACCATGAAGTTTGTACTGACATTTTTGGCCGGCACGCTGTTCGGCGCCCTGGCTCTGTTCATCGGCTTGCGCCAGATGGGCCAGGATCCCTCCCAGCCGGCCGTGATGGTGGCCGCGCCAGCGAGCACGGCACCTGCCGCGCCGCCCGTCACGGCCGGTGCCGCCCTCGCCTCCACGCCCACCGTGACGACCGATTTGAGCGAAGCTGACCTGCCGCTGCGCCCGGCGCCAAGCGTGGCCACTACCGTGGCCGCGGTGCCGAACGTGACGCCGCCGACAAGCGACGGCGCCGGCAAGCTGCTGGTGCCGGTCGAGGGCATCAAGGCGGCCCAGTTGAGCGACAATTTCGACCAGCCGCGCGGCAGCGAACGGCACCATGAAGCGCTCGACATCATGGCGCCCACCGGCACTAAGGTACTGGCGGTGGCCGATGGCAAGGTGGTCAAGCTGTTCAACAGCAAGCCGGGCGGCCTGACCGTCTACCAGTTCGATCCGACCGAAAAATACGCCTATTACTATGCGCACCTGGATCGTTACGCGGACACGCTCAAGGAAGGCGCGCAAATCAAGCGCGGCGAGCTGATCGGCTACGTGGGCGCCACCGGCAATGCCAATCCGGCCGCCCCGCACCTGCACTTCGCCGTGGTCGAACTGACTCCGGAAAAGCAATGGTGGAAAGGCACGCCGGTCAATCCTTTCCCCCTGATGGGCGACTGAGTCCGGCCCTTACCCACCCCTAAAGCACAACAATAAACAACGAAAGGCGCCACCATGCATCCAGCTAAAATCATCGGCATCCTGCTCATCGCCGGCGGCATCCTCGGCCTGGCCCTGGGCGGCTTCAGCTATACCAAGGAAACCCACAAGGCCAGCCTGGGCCCGATCGCGCTCTCGGTCCAGGAAAAGGAAACCGTCAACATTCCGCTGTGGGCCAGCATTGCGGCCGTGGTGGCCGGCGCCGGCGTGCTGCTGGCCGGCGCCCGCAAGGCTTGAACCGGGCCGGTTCACGGCTCGTCAACGTCGGCCCCGACGTTGATGGCCGCGTAGGCGCGCTGCACCGCCACCGCTTCGCGGCTGTCCATGCCATACAGTTCCTGGGCGGCGGCGATGGTCTTGGCGCGCGCATCCTTGTAGTTGGTGATGGCGTTGAACTTGGTGGTGGCGGCCTTGAACCAGATCCGGTACGCCTTGTCGATGCCGATCCCGCGCATCGCGGCCGGTTTGCGCACCAGGTATTTGCTGTAGTAATCGCTGTCCGCCTCCGCCTTCGAGCCCTGCGCCAGGAAGTAGAACATGCGGTTGTTCGGGCCGCTGCTGTAATGCACGTCCAGGCGCTTTAGCGCACTGGACCAGGCGTCCGGGCTGCTGCCATCCTTGCTGGGCTTGTACATATAGCGCAGCGGCGTGCCGTTCTTGCTGATTTCCTTGCCCAGCACCCAGTCGTTGCCTTCGGCCGGCACCTTGTCGCCGCTGCCGCCGGCGCGCGCATACGCTTCCACCACCTCGCCGGCGATGTCAGAGCTCGACTCGTTCAGGCCGCCCGATTCGGCGAAGTACAGCAGGTTCGAGGTGGACGAGGTGATCCCGTGCCCCATCTCGTGTCCCACCACGTCGATCGCGCCCAGGCTGTTGAATGTGGACCCGTCGCCGATGAACATGCATTTGCAGGTATCGCTGTAATACGCGTTGTCGTAATTGGTGTTCACGTGGGCGGCAATGTAGGTGGCCGTATTCTGGCCGTCCAGCGCGTGCCAGCCCAGCACATTCTTGTGCATGTCGTAGGTATTCATCAAACCCCACATGGCGTTCACGGCCGCGGTCTGACCGTTGGCGTCGGTGGTGCTGCCGCCGGCCTTGTACTGCAGGCCGTCGCCCCACTCGTTGGCATTGTTGGTGTACACCTCGCCGGCGGCGCTGCCATGGTCGGCATTGGTGATGGCCATGCCGCCGAACTTGCCGCCGTTGCCGCGCAGCGGGTCGATCATGCGGAAGCGGTCGCCGTCGGCACTGGTGCTGAGCGGGACCACGCCGTTGTACTGGCTCTTGCCGCTGCCGCTGACGGTTTGCAGCGCATTCCACTGGTCGATGATGTGGCCGTCGCTGGCGCTGACCACGGTGTCATGGAACACCGGCTGCTCGCCCACCCGCATGCGGGTGCGCACCAGGTAGGCCAGTTCGTACGAGTCCACCACTTCCGTCACATCGAGCGCGTTCAGTTCTTCCTCGCTCTTGTTGACCGCCGACGGCAGCCGTTCGGTGCGCATGATCGGATACACCAGCAGTTCGGCGCGCGGCGGCGCCAGCGCCACCCCGGCCGGCGCCACCGACTTCACCGCCACCTCGATCGCTTCGGCCGCCGTGAGCGCAGGCTTGACGCTGAACTGCGCGGCCGGCACGCCCGCCTTGAGCGCCAGGCCCAGCTTCTGGCGCCGGTCCGCCACCGACTCCGACAGGATCTGGCCGGCGGCGCTGCTGAGCACCACGGTCTCGGAACCGAACACCCGTATGCCCTTGTAAGTATGGTCGACCCGCACCACCTGGGTGCCGGCAGTGCCCGGATGCTGGCTGGCGATCGCGAAGCCATGCTCGCCATCGAAGCCCTTGAGGGCGCGCCGCGCCGACAGTTCGCCCAGCAGCGAGGTCAGTGCCGTCGCGCTGTGCTGGGACGGTCCGTTCATCAGGGGAGCACCGCCCGCGAGCATGGGCAAGCCGGCCACCAGGAGCGCGACAGACGTTTTGCGGATGTTCATCTTGTTCTCCAATAAGAAACGTCGCCCCCGGAACGAGGACGGAGCAGTGTCGATATTGGCGAACTTTTGCCTACAAGCTATTGCCCCAGCGCAAATTCAGATGCCGCTGCGTGCAGCCGGCTTGCGCAGGCGCCGCAGCGGCCGGTAGAACGCTTCCAGCTCGCGCTGCACCAATGCCTGGCCCTGGTCGATCACGAAATCCTGGAACGCCGCCGCCACCTTGGGGATCGGATGGTCGGCCAGGTGCATGATGTGCCAATCCGCTTCCACCGGGTTGCCCTGCATCGGCAGCAGCTGGATCAGGCCGGCCTCAAATTCGAGCGCGCAGGCGTGCACCGACAGAAAGCCCAGCCCCAGCCCGGCCGACACCATGCGCTTGATCGCCTCGTTGGACGACACTTCCGAGCCGAAATTGAGCGGGTGGCCGCCATCCTTGAACAGCTTCTCGACCGCCGTGCGGGTACCCGAGCCCCGTTCGCGCACCAGCAGATTGGCTTGCAGCACATCGGCCAGCGTGACCTTGCGCTTTTTCATGAGCGCGTGCTCGGGACTGGCGACAAAACCCATCGGATGGCGGGCGAAGCGCGCCGCGTTGGTGCGCATTTCGCGCGGCGGCGTGCCCATGATCGCCAGGTCGATTTCCTGGCGCGCCAGCATGCCCAGGATCTCGACCCGGTTCCCCACCTGCAGCTTGAGGCGCACGTCGGGCCGCTCGATCGTGAACGGTACCAGCAGCGGTGGCAGCAAGTGCTCGGCGGTGGTCACCGCGCCGATGCGCAGCGTGCCGCTGGCCACCCCGCCCAGCGCGGCCAGTTCGTCGCCGGCCTGTTCCCACAGGCGCAGGATGCGTTCGGAAAACTGCAGCATCACTTCGCCGGCGGCGGTCAGCTGGATCGTGCGCCCCACCTTGCGCGTGAGCGTGGTGCCGGTGATTTCCTCGAGCGTGCGCAGCTGCAGCGAAACCGCCGGCTGGGTCACGTGCAGCGCCTCCGCCGCGCGCGACACGCTTTGATGGCGCGCCACCAGAACAAGCGACTGGAGCTGGCGGAAGCTGGCGTGATACATAAGGTTTTCCTTATCGATTATTGAAAAAGTCTGATTTTTCTTTTGACTGGCAGCGCCGTATATTAACAGTCAAGGAGGAGACATATGCAAACGATCGTCATTGTAGGAGGCGGCGCCGGCGGGCTTGAGCTGGCCACCCGGCTGGGCGACGGTGCCGGCAAGGCCGGCAAGGCACGCGTGCTGCTGGTGGACCGCTGGCCGGCCCACTTCTGGAAGCCGCTGCTGCACACGGTGGCCTCCGGCAAGCGCGATCCACATGTGACCCAGGTCGACTACGCGGCCCAGGCTTGCGAACACGGCTTCGAATTCGTGCGCGGCGAAGTCACGGGCGTGGACCGGGTCGCGCGCTGCATCAGGCTGGCCCCATTGCTGGCCGACGACGGCGCCGAACTGGTGCCGGGCCGCTCGCTTTCCTACGACAAGCTGGTGCTGGCACTGGGCTCGGTCACCAATTTCTTCGGCGTGCCTGGCGCGGCCGAGCATGTGCTGACCCTGGACGACGTGCCCCAGGCCGAGGCCTTCCGCCAGCGCTTCATGGATGGCTGCCTGCAGGCGAGCAGCCGCAACGCCGCGAACGGCGACAGCGAACAGACGGTCGATATCGTGATTGTCGGCGGCGGCGCTACCGGGGTCGAACTGGCGGCCGAACTCAGTCACAGCGCGCGCACCCTGGCGCGCTACAAGGTGCATGCGCTCGACCCGCAGCGCGATGTCCGCATCCGCATTCTGGAACGCGGCTCGCTGCTGCTGCCGCATCTGCATCCGCGCCTGTCGAAGCGGGCCGCGCGCCATTTGCGTTCGCTCGGGATCAAGGTCTTCACCGACACGGCCGTGGCCAGCGTCAGCGCGCACGCGGTAACCGATACCGAAGGCAGCAGCTATCGCTCCACCATCACGCTGTGGGCGGCGGGCGTGGAAGCGCCGGCCCTGTGCGCCAGCTTCGGCCTGGCCGTCAACCGGCTGGGCCAGATCCGGGTCGAGCCCAGCCTCAAAGCGCTCGGCGACGCGCACATCTATGCGATCGGCGACTGTGCCAGCTTTGTCTGCCCGATCAAGGGCACGGTCCCGCCACGGGCCCAGGCGGCGCACCAGCAAGCCATGTTTTTAGCCGAGGTGCTGGCCCGCGACGGCCAGACCAAGGCGCCCGAATTCGCCTACCGCGACTACGGTTCGCTGGTCTCGCTGGGGCCGCTCGCCGCAGTCGGGGTGCTCAAGGGCGCGCTGGGAGGGCGCAAGCTGCAGGTGGGCGGCGCGCTGGCGCGCCTGCTGTACAGGCTGATGTACCGCAAGCACCTGATGGCGCTGCACGGCTTTGTGCGGATGGCGGCGCAGACCGTGGTCGACTGGATCCAGGACAAGCTGTCGCCCTCGGTCAAGCTGCACTGACGGCACCGCCTGCTCAGGCGCGTGCGCGCGCCAGCGGCCGCCTTGCGCGCGCCATGCGCGCGGCGCGCACGCCATCGACCCAGTCGCTGCCGCCGGACGCCAGGGCGGCGTCGATCACCTCTTGCGGCAGGCAGAACACCGAGGCCCAGGCCGCGCGGCCGTCGGCGGTATTGGTGGGAAAATCGCGCCGCTCAATCGGCCAGCCGTACTTGCGCACCAGCGCCCTGACCACCGTGTTGAGCGTAACCTTGCGGTGCTCGAAAATGCTGTCGGTACCAGTCATGTCGTCGGGCGAGAGCATCACCGCCAGCACCTGCGCGCGCAGACTGGCCGGGCCGGCCGGATAGCTGCCCGGCACCGCCTTGCTCCGTTTCGCGGCCGGCCCGCTCAAGGCTTGGCCGCCACCGCCGGCGCCACCTTGTTGAGCACCACATCGCCATTCTTGATCACCACGGCCACGTTCTCGAGCAGCCGCACGTCGCGGGTCGGATCGCCCGCCACCGCCACCATGTCGCCCAGGCGGCCCACTTCGATCACCCCGACATCCTTGCTGGCCAGCGCTTCAGACGCGTTCAGAGTGGCGGCCTGGATCGCCTGCAGCGGCGTCATGCCGTACTTGACCATCCAGGCGAACTGGCGCGCGTTGTCGCCATGCGGGTAGACCCCGGCGTCGGTCCCGTACACCATCTTCACGCCGGCCGCGTGCGCGCGCCGGAAGCCTTCGCGCTGGGCGTCGGCCACTTCGCGGTCCTTGCGCAGATTGTCTTCCAGGGTACCGTTCTTCTTGCCTTCGGCCTGGGTGTATTCGGTGTTATAGATGTCCATCGACAGCCAGGCGCCATGCTTTTTGGCCAGCGCGATGCCTTCGTCGTCAATCAGGCTGGCATGCTCGATGGTGTTGACACCGGCCCGTATCGCATCCTTGATGCCGGAGGCGCCGTGCGCGTGGGCGGCCACCTGCAGGCCCCACTGGTGCGCCTCATCGGCAATCGCCTTCATCTCGGCCAGACTCAGTTGCTGCTGGCCCGGTTCGGTGTTGCGCGAGAAGACGCCGCCGGTGGCGCAGATCTTGATCACCTGGGCACCGTACTTGCGCAGTTCGCGCACCATCTTGCGCCCCTGTTCCGGGCTGTCGGCGTTGTAAGGACTGCTCTGCTTCATGGACGGCGGGAAGAAGGTCGAGTCGCAGTGGCCGCCGGTGGCGCCGAAGGCATAGCTGGCAGTCACCACGCGCGGACCGCGCACCTTGCCTTCACTGATGGCCTGGCGCAGGCCGACGTCGTTCCAGGCATCGGCGCCGACGTTGCGCACCGTGGTAAAGCCGGCGTCCAGGGTCTTGCCCGCGTGCGGCACGCTCAGCACCGACCAGAACCGGTCCCCGTACTCAAGTCCCGTGTAGCCGCCGTAACTGGGGTCGCTGTCGAGGTGGACGTGCATGTCGATCAGGCCGGGCAGCAGCGTCAGGCCGGGCAGGTCGACGCGCGTGGTGGCCGGACCGGGCGTGAAGGCGGCAGCGCCCTGGCCGATGGCGACAATGCGGCCGTCGCGGATCAGCACTTGCGGGTCGCTGATCATTTTTCCGCTGCGCACATCGAGCAGTCTGGCGGCCGACACCAGCACTTCAGCGGCACCCGCCGGCACGGACACGGTACAGGCGACCAGCGCCGCGATCAGGGTAGGACGTAAGCTATTTTTCAAGAAAGACTCCGAGCGATGGCCGCCTGAAAACCAGGCCAGCAATCTTACACCGGGATAGTACGACTCAGAAATATTTACACGTGAAATGGCTGCTGCAACGCGCCATCTTCGTATCGTGCGGCTGCAGGCTGCGTGCTATATTTTTCCAAAGGAGGCACCATGAGCGATGACCATTTTCTTCCCCGTCCCGACTTTCGCACCGCCAAGCAAGTCGAACAGGCGATCGAGGTCCAGCAGGTGCTCGACACCCACGCCGCCGCCCTGTATCTGCGCAAACGCGGCGTCGACCTCGAGGTCGCGCTGCGCGTACTGACCCGTCCCCAGCGGCGCCGCCGCAGCAATTGAACCCCGCGTTGCAATGTCCACGTAGGACTTAGACGACAGCCAACTATTCTTGTTGCTTACACAATCGCGTCGATGGCCCTTACAGGCCGGCGTCTGTTGCTCCGATGACATCGCCAGCTCGGCTGTATAAAGTATCACTAACGAAGCGCCACGCAGAAAGCGGGCGCGACAGACGAGCACATCACCAAGAACACATTGAACAAGAGGCCTGCCATGTACGCGCAAACCCAACGCTCCACCCCATCCTCGTCCGCTGCCATCCGTGAAATCATGCTGACCGGCGCCCCCGCCCCGGCCGCCGCCTCGCCCATCAGCCTGACCGGCGCCCAGCAGAACGAACTGCTGCGCGCCCTCGGCCGCGCCGATCTCGAACACCTGTTCCCCTACCTGGAACTGGTGCCGCTGAAAAAAGGCGACTACCTGTATGACTTCGGCAGCAAATTCGAATACGCCTACTTCCCCACCAACGCCATCGTCTCCCTGCACTATGTGATGGAAGACGGCGCCACCACCGAGATCGCCGTGGTCGGCCGCGAAGGTGTGGTGGGGGTGGCCATGTACGCCAATGAACGGGCTACCTGCTCGGCCGTGGTGCAGGTGGCCGGTTACGGCTACCGCCTGCGCACCGAGGCGCTGCGCGAACTGTTTGCCGAAGGCGGCGCCTTTGCCCAGCTGATGATGCGCTACACCTTTGCCATGTTCGGCCAGCTGGCCCAGAACGTGGTGGGCGGCCGCCACTGCACGCTCGAACAGAAACTGAGCCGCTGGCTGCTCGAGCGCCTTGACCGCTCCCTCTCGAGCGAGCTGAAAGTCACCCAGGAAACCATGGCCACCATGCTGGGCGTGCGCCGCGAAAGCATCACCCTGACCGCCGGCAAGCTGCAGGCCGAAGGCTTGATCCAGTATCGCCGCGGCACCATCGTGGTACTCGACCGTGATGGCCTGGAACTGTGCGCCGGTGCCTGCTACAAGGCCGGCCGGGTTGGCTTCGACCAGTTGCGCCAGCACCAGTAATAACTTGCCGCAACACCTACCAAGGCCCGCTCGCGGGCCTTTTTCATGCGTGCTGGATCAAAAAGCAACATTTTTGCCCTGCTTGCTATTAATTTGCCGTCCGCACATGGTTTCTTAGTTACAATATTCCCACTCAGCAGATTTCACGGTGAATTGCATGGCGGTCAGTAACGGGGGCAAGGGCAGGATGGCAGTACGGAGCACCCTTTGCTAGACGGCCGCCTGTCCCTGACCACGCCGGAAGGCGTGCGCCTGCTGCTCACCCCGGCTGGCCCCTTCCTGCGCGCCAGCGCCATGCTGATCGATTATCTGATTCTGGCGGTGATATGGGGCACCCTGATGGCAATCGTGCCCAGCGGCCCGACCATCCACGGCATCCTGTATGTGCTGCTGTTTTTCCTGTACTGGTTCTACCCCATCCTGTGCGAGGTGTACTGGGACGGCCGTACCGTGGGCAAGCGCGCCACCGGCCTGCAGGTGGTGCGCGCCAATGGTTTGCCGGTCGGCTGGCGCGAATCGAGCCTGCGCAACCTGCTGCTGGTGGCCGATGTGCTTCCCCTGTGCTTCCTGACCGGCCTGCTGAGCATGATGATTGACAGCCGCTTCCGCCGCATCGGCGATATCGTGGCCGGCACCCTGGTGATCCACCTTGAAAAGCCGGCCGCGCGCCCGCCCGCCCAGCACGCCGCCGCCCTGCCCCTGCCATTCCCGCTCAACGCCGACCAGCAGCGCACCCTGACCGATCTGTTCGAGCGGGAGGCGCGTCTGCCGCCCGAACGGATGGAAGAACTCGGTACCCTGGCCGAACCGCTGACCGGCGTCACCGGCGCCGCGTCGGTGGCGCGCATGCGCGGCTACGTCGCAGGATTTACTCAATGAAACAAGTACAGTTTGTCGCCGAGAACGAAGCCTTGTGGGCCCAGATCGCCACCATGCTGGAAGACAAGAACGCCGACCGCCGGGCCCTGCCCGCCGCGTACCGGCGCCTGTGCCAGTGCCTGGCGCTGGCGCGCCAGCGCGGCTACTCGCCCGCCATTGCCGAGTATTTGCAGAACATGGTCAGCCAATGCCACCGGGAACTGTACGGCGCGGGCGTGGCCCGCCCGACCACCCTGCTACGCTGGATGCTGGTCGATTTTCCCTGCACGGTGCGGGCCGAATGGCGCCTGCTGCTGCTCGCCAGCATCGCACTGTACGTGGTCGCGCTGGTCGTAGGACTGATGGTCTGGTTCGAACCGCACTGGGCCTACAGCTTCAGCAGCGCCGAAAAGCTCGAGTCCTATCGCAAGATGTACATGCCGGGCGCCATGGACGCCGGACGCGGCAGCGAAGGCGACGTCCAGATGTTCGGCCATTACATCTGGAACAACGTGTCGATCGGTTTCCGCAGCTTCGCCGGCGGCATTTTCGGCGGCGTCCCTGCCCTGTACAGCCTTACCCTGAACGGGATCCACACCGGTGTGCTGGCCGCCTGGCTGAGCAAGGACCCGCTCACGCGCCATCATTTCTGGTCTTTCGTGATCACCCATTCCAGCTTCGAGATAACCGGCTTGCTGTTGTCCGCCGTGGCCGGCATGCGCCTTGGGCTGACCGTGATCCATCCTGGCCGGCGCAGCCGCGGGCATGCCCTGCAAGTGGCCAGCCGCGCCATCTTCCCGGTGATGGTGGGCGGTGGCCTGATGACCTTTGGCGCGGCCTTTGTCGAAGCCTTCTGGTCGGCCTCCACGGTGGTGCCGCAAAACGTCAAATACGGCGTGGGCGCCCTGTGCTGGGCGCTCGTGATCGGCTTTTTCGTGTTTGCAGGCCGGCGCCGGCAATAAGAAGCGGATCCCATGCAAATAGACAAACTTCAGATCGAGCTGCGCCCGCGCACCAATTCGCAGGCGCTCGACCTCGGCTATGCGCTGCTGCGCTCGCACGCGGGCGCCGCCTACAAGGCCTATCTGGCCTTGTGGCTGCCGCTGGTGGCGCTGGCCGCCGCCCTGAGCTGGTTCTACCCGCTTCAGACCTGGCTCTGGGTATGCGCCATCTGGTGGCTCAAGCCGCTGCTCGAACGGGCCCCGCTGTACGTCTTGTCGCGCAAGGTATTCGGCACCGCTGTCACCTGGCAGGAGGCGGTTCGCGCCTGGCCGCGCCAGCTGGGCGGCGGCTGGTTCCGCCTGCTGACCTGGGCGCGCCCGGTGGCGCACGGGCGCAGCCTCGCCCAGCCCGTGTGGCAGCTGGAAAACGCGCGCGGCGCCGTGGCCAGCGCGCGCCGCCGCGTCCTTGGCCGCCAGGGCACGGGCGCAACCGCCTTCTTTTTCGGCTTCATCTGTTTCGTCATTGAGCTGATGCTCATGTTCGGCATCGCCGCCCTGATCGGTCTGTTCATCAGCGACGCCGATGCCATCAACCCTTTCATCCTGTTCAGCAATTTCGATGCCGAGGGCGACACCCGCCTGTTCAAACTGCTCATGCTGGGCATCTACGCGCTGGTCACGGCGTTCATGGCGCCGATTTACACCGCCTGCGGCTTTACCCTGTACCTGAACCGGCGCGCCAGTCTGGAAGCCTGGGATCTGGAACTGCAGCTGCGCCAGATCACCGCGCCGGCGGCATGCCGGGGCCATACGCGAGCCGGCGCCGGCACCGTCACGCTGGCCGCCATGCTGCTGGCCGGTGTGCTGGCGCTGCCGCCGGACGCCGGCGCCGCGCCGGCCAAGCCCGCCGCCAGCGCCCGCCCTGCTGCGGCCGACTGCATCATTCCGGAAGGCGATGGCCCCCTGGTGCGCAGCGCCGCTGCCAACAACGAACAGGCGCGTGCCCGGCGCGATGTTGATGCGCTGTATGCGAGCCGCGAGGTGCACGGCTGGGTCTGCGCGCAAAGCTGGGATCTCAAAAAATTCGATCCCGCCAAAACCAGCAAGCCGCCTGAAGACGTGCCGCCGATCAAGCTCGATACGCTGGCGGCCGTCTTGCGCGTCTTGCTGATCGCCGGCGCCATCGGCCTGGTGGCATGGCTGCTGTACCGCTACCGCGACCGTTTCAGCGGCTGGAATTTGCCGCAGCGCGGCTTGCGCGCCACCGAAGTGGGTGGCCTGGACATCCGTGCCGAATCGCTGCCTGACGACGTGACCGCCAACGTACGGCAACTGTGGGCCCAGGGTCAGCGCCGCGCCGCGCTGGCACTGCTGTACCGCGCCACACTGTCGCGTCTGGTGACCGACGACGCCCTGATCCTCACGCAGGGCAATACGGAAGGCGATTGCCTGCGCCTGGCCGCCCGCGCCGCGCAGGAAGCGCGCCTTTCCGCGGGCCGCCTGCAGGTGGCCCGCGCCACCACCACCATGTGGCTCGATGCCGCGTATGCCGGCCGCTGGCTGGACGGCGCCCTGCTGGAACAGCGCTGCACGGAATGGGACGCGCAGTTCGGCCCCGTCAGGAGCGGCGCATGAAGAGCTGGCACAAAACCCTGCTGGTGCTGGCCGCTGCCGCCCTGCTTGCCGGCCTGGTCGGCGTGGTCTGGCACAACGCGTTCGAATTGCGCTGGAAACCGGAACAAAGACCGTCCGAAGGCATGCTGAAAAACGAGATGCACGTGGCCACCCTGCTGCTGAAAAAGCGCGGGCATGGCGTCACCGTCGCCGGCACGCTGGGGGAAACACCCATCGACAAGCTGCCGGACGGCACCCTGCTGATCGCGAACGGCTTCGGCACCATGGCGCCAGACACCGCCACCAAGTTGCTGGCCTGGGTAGAACGTGGCAATACTCTGATCACCCAGCCGCGCTGGATCAGCGAGGCCGAAGCCGAGGCCGTTAACAGCGCGGCCAGCGATGATGACACTGGTGACGACACGGATGACGACACTGATGACGACAGTGGCGCCGACAGTGCCGCCGACAGCGCCGATGCCGCCGCGGCGCCGGCCTCGGCCAGCACCCCGCCACCGGCCACCGACGATGATGATGACGATGACGACGAGGCGTCCGACTTCGAAAACCGCATGCACGGCCGCAGCGATGCGCTGGCCGCGCTGGTGGAGCCGGATCCGGTCGCCGTCCATTTCGGGGTGCGCGAGGGCCGGCTGCCGCTGTCGCCCGTGTGCCTGGCCAAGCGCAAGCTGCGCGCCCAGCGCAGCAAGGGCAAAGCAGTCACCAGCTGCCCTGCGCCGATCCTGGAATGCGAGGTCAACGACCTGCGCCATCTGACCGTGCCTGGCACCAGCCATGCAATCGAGCTGCAAACCTGGCGCAACGCCCTGGTCAGCGTTCCCGAGGCGGTTGCCCCGCTGTGGAGCGACGACAGCAACAACGCCGTACGCGTATACGGCCATGGCAAAGGCAAGGTCGTCATGGTTGCAAGCAACTACTTCGAAAACGAGCAATTGCAGAACAAGGACCATGGCGAACTGCTGCTGGCCCTGACCGCACTGGCCGGCCAGGCCAGCCACGTCACCGTGATTCAATACCTCAATGTGCTGCCGTGGTACCAGCTGCTGTGGTCGCGTTTTCACATGACGATGCTGGGCGCCCTTGCCTTGCTGCTGCTGGCCCTGTGGGCAGCGCTGCGCCGTTTCGGTCCGATGCTGCCGGAACCGGCGCTGGAACGACGCTCGCTGATGGAACACATCGACGCCAGTGGCGCCTGGCTGTGGAACGCCGGCGGCGGCCGCGAGGTCCTGCTGCAGGCGGCGCGCGAGGACACCCTGACGGTGCTCAAGCGCCGCGTGCCCGGCATGATGCGCCTGCCGGAACACGAGCTGGCGGCCGCGCTGGGCGCCGCTTGCCAGTTGCCGCCACAGCAGGTCGAGGAAGCGCTGCACCACCCGGCCGCATCCCAGCCACAGCAATTCGCACGCCAGATACGAACCCTTCAACACCTGAGAACCCACCATGAACGATAGCATCGACAGCAACGCCGCTCCGGCCATCCCAGCTGACCGCCTGGCCCAGGCAATCGGCATCATCGCCCGCATGCGTGACGAAATCCGCAGCGCCGTGGTCGGCCAGCAAACCGTGGTCGACCAGGTACTGGCCTGCTGTCTGGCCGGCGGCCACGTGCTGCTCGAAGGTGTGCC
This sequence comes from Telluria sp., assembly GCA_036399735.1. GTDB lineage: Bacteria > Pseudomonadota > Gammaproteobacteria > Burkholderiales > Burkholderiaceae_D > Telluria_A. Next base: position 15,999 of record DASWMN010000154.1, read on the forward strand.
CGGACTGGGCAAGACGCTGCTGGTGAAAGCGCTGGCCAAAACCTTTGCCGGCGACTTCTCGCGGATCCAGTTCACGCCCGACCTGATGCCGGCCGACGTGATGGGGCACGCCATGTTCGACATCAAGACCCAGTCCTTCAGCGTACGCCGCGGGCCCGTGTTCGCCCACTTGCTGCTGGCCGACGAGATCAACCGGGCGCCGGCCAAGACCCAGTCCTCGCTACTGGAAGTGATGCAGGAACGCCAGGTCACGATCGAAGGCCAGTCCTACCAGCTGGCGCCGCCGTTCATGGTGCTGGCGACCCAGAACCCGCTGGAAAACGAAGGCACCTACCCGCTGCCGGAAGCGCAGCTCGACCGCTTCCTGATCAAGGTGCGGATCGAATATCCGAGCCAGGCCGAAGAAGAGGCGATGCTGCAGATGGTGACCCGCGACCGCGTCGGCGACGCCCTTGAAGTGAGCCACGTGAATACTTTGATCAAGCCGGAAACCATCGTCGCACTGCAGCAGCTGGTGGCCAAGATACGGGTTGACGATGCTGTCGCATCCTATGCCGTGCGCCTGGTGCGCGCCACCCGCGACTGGCCCGGCATCGGCATCGGCGCCGGTCCGCGCGGCTGCATCGCACTGGTGCGGATGGCGCGCGCGATGGCCCTCACGGCCGGGCGCGACTACGTCACGCCGGATGACATCAAGCAGGCCAGCCTGCCAGTGCTGCGCCACCGCATCGCCATCTCCCCGGAAAGCGAACTCGATGGCCTGAGCAGCGACGACCTGCTGCAAGGCCTGATCGAAGAAGTGGCCGCGCCGCGTGGCTGACGCACTGACTCCCTCGCGCGCGCTGCTGATCGCCGCCGGCGGCTGGACGGCGCTCGGGCTGGCGGCCAGTTTCATCGCGCCGCTGGCGCCGCTGTGGCAAGGTGCCGGCGTGGCGCTGGCCGTCGCCGGCGCGCTCGACGCCTGGCTCTCGCGCAAGGCGCCGCCCCTGCGCATCGAACGCGAATTGGCACACGTGTGGTCGGTCGGCACCTGGAACAAGGTCACGCTCAAGCTGCACAACGAGAGCACGCGCACGCTGCCGCTCGACCTGTTCGACGACTATCCGGGCGAATGGGAAATGGAAGGCCTGCCGCACAGCAGCGCCATCGCCAGCGGCGCCTGGATCGGCGTCACCTACCGTGTGTGTCCGGACAAGCGCGGGCAAGCCCGTTTCGGCGCGCCCCATGTGCGCGTCGCCTCGCCCTTGCGCCTGTGGAGCCGCAGCCACCGCATCGGCCCTGAAACCACGATCAAGATCTTCCCCGATTTTTCGCAGCTGCTCGGGCACACCCTGTCGGCCACCGACCGCCGTGCGCCGACCGCCGGCGCCGTGCGCAAGCGCCGCCGCGGCGAAGGCACCGATTTCCGTCAGCTGCGCGAGTACCGCCAGGGCGACGCGATGCGCTCGATCGACTGGAAAGCGACCGCCCGTATGGGCAAGCCGATCACCCGCGAATACCAGGAAGAGCGCGACCAGCAGGTCGTGTTCCTGCTCGATACCGGGCGCCGCATGCAAGCCCGCGACGACCTGACCACCCATTTCGACCACGCCCTCAATGCCGTGCTCACGCTCGGCTTCCTGGCCCAGAAACAGGGCGATGCGGTCGGTCTGATGTCGTTCGGCGGCGAAACGCGCTGGCTGGCGCCGGCCAAGGGACGCAATGGCCTGGACCGGCTGCTGGCCGGGGTCTACGACCTGCATCCGACCGAAATGGCGCCCGACTACACGCAGGCCGCGACCGACCTGCTGAACCGCCTGTCCAAACGCGCTTTCGTGGTGATCATCACAAATCTGCGCGACGAGGACGACACCGCCCTGCGCTCGGCCTGCGAACTGATTTCGACCAAGCATCTGGTGATGTGCGCCAGCCTGCGCGAAAAAGTCATGGACCGCGCCCGCGACACGCGGGTGGAAAGCCTGGCCGACGCCCTGCGCTACAGCGCCACGGTGCACTATCTGCAGCAGCGCAAGGAAGCCATCCGGCGGCTCGGCATTCGCGCCGACCGCCTGATTGACATCACTCCTGAGCGCCTGAGCATGACGCTGGTGAACCGCTACCTCGACATCAAGGAAAGCGGTCAGCTGTAGGCTGGCCTGTCCGGCGTCTAGAAACGCGTCAGCGCCACCCGCAGCGCTGCCGCCAGCAGCGGCGCGCACACCACAGCGGCCCATACCGCGCCGCCATGGCGCGCCGGTGGTGTTCCGAAGGCGTTGGCGGCGCGCTCGCCGCGCGCCACTAGCAGCACCAGCAGCACCAGAATGCCGGCCACCGGCACCAGCAGCAGAACACACCACCAGCCGGAGCGACTCACGTCGTGCAGGCGGCGCCGGCTCAAAATCAGCAGCCCTCCAATCACGCCCACCAGCGAGCCATTCATCATGACCATGACGGTCATTTCAACACGGGGGCGATCGGGTCCGCTGTCGGTGAAACCGACCACCCAGAGCACCAGCACCCCGCCCATCATCAAGTACAAGACGTACAGCAGAAAGCGTAGCCGGCCAATACGCCCGTGCAGCGCCAGCAGGCCGGCAGCCGCGCCCGGCCCGGACATGTCGGCAGCCGGCGCGGCGTAGGGGTTATGTACTTGGGAGTGGTCCTGATCCGTCACGTCAGGGCTGAATATGTTGCGGGACCTGCACACCAAATTGC
>DASWMN010000155.1:0-6455 GCA_036399735.1 Telluria sp.
GAGCGGTGTGCGCCTGGAGAGCTCGCGCATCGATGGCTCGGTCGATGCGTATTCTGCGCTCGGCTACCTTGAGTGGACCATGAGTGTGCATAACGACTCGGACATACAACAGGAAGGCCGCGTCGAACTGCTGCTGCCGCCGGGCGCGGTGGTGTCGCGCGCCACGCTGTGGATTAACAATGAGGAGCGCGAGGCGGCTTTCGGCGGACGCGGCCAGGTCCGCGCCGCGTACGAAAAGGTCGTGCGTGCGCAGCGTGATCCGCTGCTCGTTACCACCTCCGGTCCGGGGCGCGTACTGGTCCAGATGTTCCCGATTCCGGCAGGCGGCAGCATGAAGATACGGCTTGGGATCACCACCCCGATGCAACTGGCCAGCCTGCAGCGCGCTACCCTGCAGCTACCAATGATCAGCGAGCGTAATTTCGCGGTCGACCCTGGCCTGCGCCACGCTGTCTGGATCGAATCGTCGGCGCCATTTGAAGGCACCGCGCAGCTGCGCGCGGACGCGGTCAAGCCCGGGCTGTTTGCACTGCGCGGCGACTTCGCCACGCTGGCACCGGGCGCCGACACGCCGCTGATCGGCCTACGCCGGCCGCAGCCAAATCTGATCGCATGGAGCCATGACCCCATGGGTGCCAAGGGCACGATGATCGTGCAAACCATCAGCGAAGTACCCGCAGCCGCACCACGCCGGCTGGCGCTGGTGATCGACGGCTCGGCATCCGTGGCGCCCACGCGCGCGCAATTGCTGCAGGCGCTGGAACGCATACCGCCCACCAGCGCCCTGCTGCTGGTATTCGCCGGTGACGACCAGCCGGTCCTCTTTGAGCACAACCCAAAAGAAAGCGGGGCCACGCGCGCCTTCCTGAAAGGGCTGGACTTCAAGGGTGGGCGCGACAACAGCGCGGCACTGACGAAAGCCTGGGAGTGGATCGGCATGCACGAGAACAGTGCCATCGTCTGGGTCCACGGTGCCCAGCCGGAGACAAGTCCGGCCACCGACGCACTGCTGCAGGTGCAGGCGCGGCGCCCTGGCGCAGTCACGCTGTACGACCTCCAGAGCGCCCCGGGGCCGAATGCAATCGCAGCCCGGATGGAAGGACCGGGCTCCGCGGGGCATGTGCAGGCCGGGGGCACCGGCACCGCCGCCCTGGAACGTCTGCTTGCCAGCTGGCAGCCGGGCGCGGGGAACTGGGCCATCACCCGCGAGCGTCAGCCGGCGCGGCCGATGAGCAATGAAGCGCTCACCTCCCCGCACCTGACGCGCTTGTGGGCGTACGACGAGGTGCTGCGCATGGCGTCGGATCCGGCCCGGCGCGCGGCCGCCGTTGCCATGGCCACCGGCTACCAGCTGGTAACGCCCGTGTCCGGCGCGGTAGTGCTGGAAACGCAGGCGCAGTATGACGAAGCGGGCCTGCAGCCGGTGGCGCCAGGTTCGGTCCCCACCATTCCCGAGCCCGAAACCTGGGCCATGCTGGCTGTGGTGCTGATCATGCTGGGCGTACAGCGCTACCGCCGCCGGCGTGCATGAGCGCGCGCTTCAGACTGGCGCCATTCGCGCTACTGACAATGGCGCTGTGCATCGCGATCTGGCCCGTGTGGGTGTGGTTCGTCAAGGGCAGCAGCGACGCCTCCAACGATTCGGCCAGCCTGCTGGCATTGGCGACTGCAGCGCTGCTGGTCTGGCGCGCGCCGGACAGCGCGCCCATACGCTGCCCGCTGGCGCTGCCTGGTGCGCTGCTGGCCTTGTACGCCATTGCCAGCGCGTGCGGCCTGCCGCCCGCTGTGGGCGCCTTGCCTGCTGCCGCGGCGATGGCAGCGCTGGCGAGCGCTTACCGGCGCGGCTGCCGGCTCGACGCCGCGCTGCTTGCCTTGTGCATGCTGGCGTTGCCGCTGGCGGCAAGTCTGCAGTTTTATCTGGGCTACCCGATGCGTGTGGTAGCTGGCACATTCTCGGTGGCCTTGCTACGCATGGGCGGCATTGGCGTCGTGCGCGAAGGCGCCATGCTCGCATGGGGCGGGCAACTGATCTCGATCGATGCGCCGTGCAGCGGCGTGAAAATGCTCTGGGCCGGTATCTACCTTGCCTGTGCGCTGGCGGCCGGCCATCGCCTGGGCGTGGTGCGCACGATTGTAGCCCTGGCCTTCGGCGCCGCGGTCATTATCGCGGCCAATGCCATGCGCGCCTGCGCCCTCTTCTACACCGAGTCCGGGTTGATCGACCTGCCCGGTGCGGCGCATGAGGCGATCGGTGTGGTGTGCTTTGTCGCGGCAGCGCTGACCATCTTTGCCGGCGTGCGGCGGGTCGCGCGGGATGCGCCATGAAGCCGCTCGCCATCATCCTGTTTGTCGTCCTGTGCGCATTGGCGGCACTGGCGCCGCTCGCTGTGCCGGCACGCGCGCTGCCCCTCGACGACAGCTTCCCCGGCTGGCCGGTTCAATTCGAAGGGGCGGCCTTGACTGCACTGCCGCTGTCGCCGATCGAAGAGCGCTTTCAGCAGAATTTTCCTGGCCGCGTGGGCCGCTTCAGCGATGGCAAACGCGAAATCATCATGCGTTACGTGGCGCGGGGAACGCGCAAGCTGCATCCAGCCGGCGACTGCTTCAAGGCCAATGGCTACCAGCTGGTGCCGCTGCCGATCGAAGCGAAGAACGATGAACGCTGGTCGGGCTTTCGGGCCACGCGCGCCGGTACTTCGCTGATCGTGCGCGAACGGATCGTCGACAGCACGGGCGCGCAGTGGAGTGATGTATCGGCGTGGTATTGGGCAGTGCAGATGGGGCAAACACACGGCCCGTGGTGGGCCGTAACGGTGGCGCACGCCGCCAGTGACTGACGGCGTGTTCTCGCAGGTGTCGCTAGTCGTCCATGGCCGCAAACAGGCTGGCCGGCAGTTCCTGCTCGAGCGTCTGCATATTGTTCGGACCGACGGCCTTGGCTTCGGCCAGTGCCTTGAGCGCGCGCTCGATCATGCCTTCGGCCTTCTCGGCCGGGGCGTTGGTGGTCAGTCCGGTTGAAAAAGTGACAGCGCGGCCTGGCGTGACGGTCTCCCAGTCGAAGGCTGCAATAAAGGCGTTCAGACGATTCATGGCGAGCACGCCCTGGTGCAGCCAGGTGACCGGCAGGATGATGCCGAAGGTATCGTCGTCCAGACGGCCGAAACGGTCGAGTGTACGCAGCAGCACGCAGGATTCACGCGCGATTGTCTGCAGCACCAAGTCGCCCTGAGGACGGCTGAATTGCTCGTTGATTGCTTTCATTCCATCGATGCCAATGACGGCGAAGCAGAACGGCTGGCCAGTACGCGAAGAACGCAGCAGTTCGTCGTCGACCATTTCGGCCAGGCTGCGGCGGTTGTGAACGCCGGTGAGTACGTCGTGGCGCATCTTTTCGGACAAGGCCGCGATCTGACGATCCTTCTCGGCCAGTTGCGCACGCAACGGTTCGCAGGCCGGGCAGCCTTCGCAATCAGTACTCATCGACATCCTCTGGGGTGGGCTATGCATAAAGCTTAACGCCAGAGTTGCACACGATCAAGCAATATCCAGTTCGCACGACGAATCGGCAACACAATGATCAAAACAATATTTTTCTTTTCCCGCCCCGGCGCGGCCTGGTTTAAAAATTCTAAATGTAAATTAATTTTTCTTTGATGTAAATATTGCTGTTCAGAAACTGTCGTGTTTATAATCGAACATAGCGATTGTTTAACTCGCTTGAAATTTGAATATGCCGTTTCTGAAAGGTCTCATGCGTTCGATATTTGTCTTTACAGCCCTTCTATTGCATTTTTGTCATGCCACAGCGTCCGATGTGGCGTTTGCCGGATTCGCGTTCGCTGGCGACATGCAGTCCAGCGCAGCGCGATTTCCCATCTCGAAACGGCTCGAGGCAAGCCTGCAATCCGAGCTGCGGCAAAAAGTCGCCGCGGTCAAACCCGAACACTTCTCACTCGTTGCGCGCATAGACGACTTGCAGGGCCGCGACCAGGCCGTCGCAGTCGCCATGGTCGTGACCAGCGAGTCGGTCTCGACCGAACGCTTCGGCAACGTCTACAAAGTGCTGGTCCAGCTGCGCGCGCAAGCCATGTTCTTCGATTTCAAATCCAAAACGGTGGTGCGGGCCTATCCGATCAGCTTTGCCTACATTGACGCCTTGTCCGCGCCGCCGACCCAGGAACAGATCACGGAACGGATCAGCACCGTCTACCGCGGCGCTGGCGGCAAGCCAGGGCTGATCCAGCGTTTTGTCGACACGCTTGCGCGCGCCACCATTCCGGCGCAGGTGCCGCGCTTTGTGCAGGTGACGAACGTCTCGGTGGGTGACGAAGCGCGCGAACAGTTCCCCGCGCACTTGCGCGGTGCGGCAGGCGACACCTGGATCGCCGATGCGCTTGGCGAGGCGATTTCGTCCAAGCTGGGCATACCGATTCTTCCGTATGCCAAGGGCTACGCCATCGGCAACGTGATGTCCATGACCATCGGCGACAGCACGGTGTACAACCTGACCTTGCCGAAGCCCGACTACGAGTTCTCGGCGGACATCGTCAAGTTGAAGAAGGTTCTGTACTCGGAACAAGCGGCGGGCAAGAGCTTTATCTACGGGACGCTGGCGAAGATCCAGCTGATCGAACCGCTGTCGGACACCGCCTACCTGCGCAGCAATTTCAAGAACGGCGAAGTGAAGGTGGTCCCGGCCACCCAGCAAACCACCGACGACTTCCCCGCCTTTGAAGATTCCATGCGCGGTCTGTTCGCCAAGTTATCGCGCGCCGTTGGCGGCGAAGAGCAAGTCTGGCTCAAATCGGCAGCGGACGCGAAAGACATCGACCAACAAATTACCAAAACCAGGGAGCTACTGAAGTCATGCAAATAAAGAAAGCCATCATCATGGCCGCGCTCGCGATCGCGGCCGGCCACGCAGCTGCCGACGTCGTCAACGCCAAGGGCAAAGCATCGGTCAAGTACACCGAAAAAGTCGCTTCGCCTGCCACCAAGGAGCGCGCCATCTTCGCCGCGCAGATGAAAGCGATCGAGATGTACTTCGCCGAAGCGGGCGACGCCCAGGCCGAGAACCTCGATGCCATCCGCGACACGATCAAGAATGATCCGGACCGCTACATCCTCGAGTCGACCGTGCTGCAGGAAGACGACAAGGTCGACATGCACCAGTACACCGCCGTGGTGCGCGTCGCCCTGAACGGATCGAACCTGCGCAACGCGCTGAAAAAAGCTTCCGCTGTGGGCGCCCCTGGGAACCATTCGCAGCTGGCTTTCGTGTTCGTATCGCGCCAGGTCGACTCGCAAACCACCTACGACGCACGCGTCACCAAGCGCGCCATCGTGAGCGACAAGGGTTCCGTCAAAGGCTCGGTCGCAGAGCGCGGCAGTGAAGGCGAATCGGTGCGCGCCAACCAGGTTGATACCAACGCCAAGAAAAGCGTCAACGCCAACTACAACGCCGAACGCGCGGTGACGGTTGAAACGGGCGGCTCGAGCGTGCAGCGCGCAGGTTCCTCCACCTGGCGTCTGATCCCGAGCCAGAACATCAACACCGTCGTCACGCAGATTTTCAAGACCTCCGGTTATCGCGTGGTCGATGCGCAGATGGTGGAACCGCTGACCAACGGCAAGATGAAGGTCGAAACCGTCGAGAACGACTATCGCTCGGGGAACGACCTGAAAAGCGCGACGCTGCAAAACCTCGTCAGCGGCATGCGCATGGCCAAGGTGCGCTACGTCGCGCTCGGCACGCTCGACGTGGGCCAGGTCGGCACCGATCCTGCGACCGGCTTGATGCGCGTGGCCGTCACCGCCAACGCGAAAGTGCTCGACGTCGATCAGGCAATTGCAGAAACCGTGGCAGTGGCAGGACCAGCCCAGTACGCGGGCACGGGCCCGACCGAAGATGAAGCGCGCACCAACGCCCTGAAACTGGCCGCGCAAAACGTCTCGCGCGAGCTCACCAGCCAGCTCGCCAATGCCGGTCTGCGTTAAACACCCAAACAATCCGACTCACCCACCCAAAGGAGCTTTACCCATGTCCCGTCTCGTTACCACCCTGATTGCATCCGTCCTGATCGCCGCACCAATCGCCGCTACCGCCGGCTTCAACGTCCCTGGCCTGCCAGGCAAGAGCGCCAATGCAGACGCCGGCGCCGACCTGCCAGGCGCGCAGGACAAACTGGTACGCCAGTACGTTGAGGCGAACAAGACCATCATGCTCGGCAACGCCCACCTGGCCGATGCACTGGGCCTGAAGGACGAAGCAGCAGCCCTGCGCGCCAGCGGCGACAGCCTGGGCGACGGCGCCACCAAAGGCAACCTGGCCGACGCCGACAAGGCCACCAGCGACACCAGCCGCAAACTGACCGAAAAACTCGGTGACAAGAACCTGGTTCTGGATGCCGACGCGAAGAAGAAATACACGGCGGGCCTGGTCACCATGGCTGGCG
>DASWMN010000156.1:0-3271 GCA_036399735.1 Telluria sp.
GACGGCCAGAACCTCAAGCTGTTCGCCCAACACCAGATCAAGGCCATCAAGGCCTCGGCCGAGGTGGGCTCGGGGCGGGGCGCGGCCGACCCGCTGGTTGGCAGCGTCGACCTGACTGGCTACAACAACGGCAGCACCACGATCGACAGCGCGCGCCTGCAAAGTGAAGGCACGCGCGGCGCCCACACAATACGTCTTGCCGCACGCGGTGAAGCGATCGACGCCAGCGGCGAAGTGCGTGGCGGCTTCGACGCCGGCACCTGGAGCGGCACCGTCGCCGCGCTGCAGAACAAGGGGCGCTATGCATTTACCCTGCTCTCGCCCGTCCCGCTGCGCATCGCGGGTGCGCCGGAAGACGGTGTGATGGGTCTGCTCAAACCGGATGCCATCGCACTGCGCGACGCTGTCATCAAACTGCCGAACGGCAGTGTCAGCGTGCAGTCGCTCGACAAGGATGGCGCGCACTGGACCAGCAAGGGTGTGGCCGAGGGTGTGCCGATCAACTACCTGGGTCAGTTCTCGCCCGCGCTGCGCGACAACGCCGGCGGCGATCTGTCGATCGGCGCCCAGTGGGCGCTCGACATGCAGGCCGGCCCGGCGCCGGCGCTGCGCGGCATGCTGCACGTGTTCCGCGAAAAAGGCGACCTGATTGTGGGCGCCGAGGTGCCAGTGGTGCTCGGCCTGCGCACACTGGACCTGCGCGCCGACATCGCCGACGGCGCCCTGCGCACCCAGCTCACGCTGGACGCCACCCGCGCCGGCCAGGCCACCATTGACGCCACCACCCAGCTGGTGGAAGGCCAGGTCTCGAACGCCAGCCCGCTCAAGCTGACGGCCAATGCCGACATGACCTCCATCGCATGGCTGGCGCCATTGTTCGGCCAGCCCGGCCTGGAACTGGACGGTGGCCTGAAACTGGCATTGACGGGAGGCGGCACCATTGGCGCGCCTTCCCTGAACGGCAATGTGACCGGCGACGCGCTCGGTGTGCGCTGGCCGGAGCAAGGCGTTAAGCTGCGCAATGGCCAGCTGCGCGCACAGCTCAGTGGCGATCAATTGATCCTGCAGCGGCTCGACTTTGACGGCACCCAGGGGCACATCGGCGCGGATGGCAATGTGCGCTTTGCCGGCGGCGAAGCGACCATGCAGCTCAAGCTGGTGGCCGACAAGATCGAGATCCTGTCGCGGCCCGACCGCACGCTCGTGATCAGCGGCCAGAGTACCCTGGTGCGCGACGCCAAGCGCTTCGAACTCGAAGGCAAATTCCGCGCCGACCGCGCGCTGATCGAACTGGCGCCGCAGGACCGCCCTACCCTGTCCGACGATGTCATCGTACTGGGCCGGACCAAGCCCGGCACGGTGGCAAAGACCGAAACCAGGTCGATGCCGCTGTCGGTCGATGTCGAGGCGGACCTGGGCGACGCCTTCCGTCTGCGCGGCATGGGGATCGATGCCGAGCTGGCAGGCACAGTGCGGGTGCGCAGCAGCAGCCGCGGCTTGCGTGCCAACGGCGGCATCCGGGTGGTGGCCGGCACTTACAAGGCCTACGGACAGAACCTGAGCATCGAGCGTGGCGTACTGACCTTCAGCGGCCCGTATGACAACCCGGCGCTGAACATTCTGGCGGTGCGCAAGCGTCCCGAAGGCGAACAGCTGTCCGAGACCAATGTGGAAGCCGGGGTCGAGGTGCGCGGCACCGCGCAGGCGCCAGTCGCCAAGCTGGTTTCCACGCCGAGCGTGACCGACAGCGAAAAGCTGGCCTGGCTGGTGCTCGGCCATGGGATGGAGGCCGTCTCGGGCAACGAGAATGGCGTGCTGGCCGCTGCCGCCGGCGCCCTGCTGGGCGGCAGCGGCAGTGGCGGCTTCCAGTCGCGCCTGGCGAACTCGCTGGGGGTGGATGAACTGGGACTGTCGCAGGCCAAGGGACTGGAAAGCACCGTGGTCACGGTCGGCAAGCGTTTGTCATCGCGCGCTTACCTGAGTTTCGAGCAGGGGGCGACCACGGCATCGAGCCTGGTCAAGCTGCGCTACAAGCTCAATAACAAATTCACCCTGCAGATCCAGGCGGGAACCAATACCGCGCTCGATATTCTGTATACCTGGGCCTTCGACTAGCTTGGGTTATGGTCCGGCACCGGGTCGTCGTGGCCCGGGTGCTGAACCGGCGGGTGGTGCGGGTGAGGATTGTCAAACGGCTCGGGCAGCGGTTCCTCGATGGGCGCCGGATCGGGCGCGCGGTGAAAATCATATGCTGCAGGGTTCATGGCGACGCACTCCTGATGATGAAGTATTGACATTACCACGATCCCCGGCCGGCGCGCCGCCACGGTGGATTACAATGCGTTTCCCGGGCCCGCGAAGCGGGCGGCACACCCATCACGACTGAACAAGAACACCATGCTTTCAATATCGACTATCGCGCTGCTGCTACTGGGACCGGTTCTGGTCTGGCGCGTTTATACCCGCATCAAGGCGCAGATGCTGCGCCAGCGTTCCATCATGCAGCGCCATTACACCGGGCTGGGCGTGTTTACCGCGATGGCGGTGGTACCGGCGTCGCAGTTCATCACGCAGCCGGCCACACTGGCGTGGCTGCTGGTGGGCGTGGTAGGTGGGATCGCATACGGCGTGTGGGGCTTGAAGCTGACGCGTTTCGAGACCACGCGCGAAGGCTACTTCTTCACGCCGAACCCGCGTCTGGGACTGGTGATCGCAATGCTGTTCGTGGCGTGCCTGATGTATATCGCCTTCGAGATCTACGCCAATCAGGGGAGCGGAAATCCGACGCCCAAGGTCACCGATTATCCGTTCACGCTGCCAAGCCTGGGGCTGGTGGCGGGATATTTTGCGACGTATTCGGCCGGGCTGCTGAAGTGGCGCTTCAAGCTGCGTAAAGAGATCAACCAGGCTTAAACACATCGTCCCCGCGCGGGCGGGAACGAGGTACGTTCATGCTGCGGTTTTTTCTGGCGTGGTACGGCGCTGCAGCACGAAGATCGGCTGCGCCCACGTCATTTCCTTCTTCTTTTTACTGGTGATCAGCGTCAGCTCTGACGGATCGTAGACGTCGGTGTTGTGCGTCAGCGGTGTCGTCATCAGATACTGTGCCTCGGTGTTTTTGAGGAACTCGCCCACCAGCTGGATATTGCGGATATCCAGGTGCGCAAACGGTTCATCGATGAACACGAAGCCGCCCGAACCATCCTCGGACTTGAGCAGGCCGATCAGCAGCACCAGCGACTTCATGACCTGCTGCCCGCCCGACGCTTCG
>DASWMN010000157.1:0-27145 GCA_036399735.1 Telluria sp.
AGGCCGAAGTTGACGCAGATCGATTTGGCATGGCCGACGTGCAGATAGCCGTTCGGCTCCGGCGGGAAGCGGGTGATTACCTGCGGCAAACCCGGGCGCACGTGGGTGCCGGCCGCGAGGTCGTGTTCAATGATTCCGCGCAAGAAATTGGACGAGGGCGCGTTTGCCGGGATGTTTTTATCGTTGCTCATGAAGGAAGAAGGCGTGAAATGATATGGTTGCGGGCATTTTACCGTACCCAGCACAGGGGGATGCCTTAAAGTGCACTGAAGGCGGCTTTACGCGATGCGGGTAAGGCCACCTTGCTGGTCAGACCACGTCCGCAGGGCGGTTTTACCAGCAAACCGCGTTCTATAGGATAATCCTGCTTTACAGTTTGGCTGTCGCCGGAGTTTCCTAGTGGAAAATTTATACGCTATCCTCGGAGTGGCGCCCAATGCCAGCGACGACGAGATCAAGAAGATCTACCGCTCGCTCGCCATGCGCTACCACCCTGACCGCAACGACGCGCCAGGCGCCGAAGTGCGCTTCAAGAGCATCACCAAGGCTTACGAAATCCTGTCCGACCCGGTCAAGCGGGACGAATACAACCAGAGCGTCAACCACCGCATCATTCTCGACCCCGAGGCCGAGGCATTCGAGTTGTGGCGTTCGGTCTTTCAGTTGAACGGCGTGGCCTTGCCCGCATAACCAGTACCAGCATCACCAACAGGACCAGAACATGAGAAAAGTACATCCCGAATTTGCCTACCAGTCGCGTGAACTTGGCGGCCAGATCGACGGCATTTTGGGCGATCCACCGAACCGCAAGAACTACCAGATGATGCAGTCCGCGCTGATCGGCGAATACGCCGACGGCGGCGGCATCGAAGACGTCAACATGATGAGCTTCGCGCTGGTTGATCACATCACCTTCAGCAATACCAAGGGTCTGCTGGCGGAAGCGGCCGAATACGATGGCGGCAATCCGTCCAAGGTATTCGCCATGGCTGCCTGCGAAGGCGAGGCCGCGGCCATGTACGCGGCCATGACCGAGAACCATCCGGACCTGGCGCGCCAGGCCATCATTACCGCTTTCCTGTTCAAGCACCCGCGCATGTGGGACGAGGACGACCAGTCCTTCGACCAGCTGGGCGAGAACGACGACGGCGACGATGTGGCCGATGAAGACGGCGTGTCCGACGACTTCGCCAACATGTTCGATCAGGAAGGCGAGTAAATGAGCGACAAATCCAATCTCCCGGCATTGAGCAAGCAGGTCACCGAGCTGGTTCTGGCCGGCTCGCTGCATCACGCCGAACAGGCGTTTTCCGAAGCGGTCGAGCAGCATGGCGACCTGGCCGTGGTCGATGTGCTGGGCCAGTTGCCACCCCAGGTCACGGCGCTGCACCTGTCAGGCTTTGACGGCGGCAAAACCTCGCTCGCCACGCTGCTGGTGCCGCCCAAGGCCTGGGCCGACAGCCTGGCCTTCTTTGCCGCCACCTGGTCCGACGACATGATCGAGGACGATCCCGAGCGCGTCGCTGAAACCCTGTTCGCGCATGTGCATGGCATCGTGTTCTCGACCGACGACGTGGAGCGCCGCCACGAGCTGCTGGCGGAAGCCTCGGCCAGCGACCATGGTTCGACCGCGTTCGCGATCCTGTTCTCGATGGCGCCGCGCGAAATCCTCGAGGTGGCCGGCGAAATCCTGGCCAAGGGCCCGTACATCACCGGCCAGACCTCGTCCGACAGCGACATCGTGCCGCTGGCGATCGAACTGGCCAAGGCCAGCGAAGATGGCTGGGACCGCGCCCTGTTCGAACTGTTCCCCGATTTCCGCCACAGCGGCGACCTGGCCGATGCCGAATTCTCGGACGATCCGGACGAAGAGCCGAAATTCCTGCAGCGCTCGACCAAAGAGCTGCTGTACCGCCTGCGCAAGCAGGTACCGTCGGCCCGCAGCGCGGTGCCCAAGCGCGGTACCCGCAAGAGCATCGGCACCGGAATCTTCTCGTGACGGGGGCCGGGCCAGCCATGCTGCCAGCACTTGTCGTCGAACGTTTGCCGCGCCTGGTCCGGGCCATCCGCGTGCTGGGCACGCGCGTGGTCGAGGACGAGGACGAGGCCGTGATTCTGGCCGACGAGCTGGCCGGCATCACCGCGATGGTGGCCGAGAAGTTCACCAACGATAAAACCGCCGAAGGTATCCAGAAGGCGCTGTTCCTGACCGTGGGCGGCGTCTCGCTCGGCCTCGAACACGAACTGCTGCACGAGGGCGACGAGGCGGCGCTTGATTTCCTGATCGAGCACGGCGCCGAGCATGCCTTCCAGGCCGGCTTTCGCCTGATCCGCGACCTGGCCGCACTGCCAGAAGATTCGCTGGTCGGCGAGTACGACCAGGATCCGGTGTATCTGCAGCGCCGCCTGAAGGAACTGTTCGTCGACATCTGCCACGCCGATCCGGGCCAGAACTGGGCCGGCTACGACAAGTACGAGCAGCAGCACACCCAGCGCAAGCAGGTGCAGGCGATCGTGCGCGCGGCCGGCTGGCTGCGCCGCCATCACTACGCCGGGCCGATCAATGACCCGGATCTGAATGCCGAAGGCGTGATCGCGGTGGCCATCATTTCCGCGATTGAGGGCGGGGGCCGGATTGTGGCGCGTACCGGGCAGAAGGAATTCGAGCGCATGGTCAAGTCGGTGCGCAAGAACAAGCCGGACTACGAGGCCGGATGGGCGGCGCTGCTGGCGCAGGTGCCGGCCCAGCATCAGCCGGTGATCGCCGAGCGGATCGAGTCCTACCGCACCCACTGCACGGTGATTCAGAAAATCCCGACCCGCACCGCGATGAAAACCCTGTTCGCGGAACTGGAAAACTACGCCGGTTCGGAACTGGACGCCGACTACAACTGATCGTCTGCGCCCGCCACCGCGGTGGGGGCCCCCATCCGAATCGGGTTCGTGCGCTATTCGCCCGCCGCGGCCATGGCCAGCGCCACAAACGCTTCCACCAGGGCCGTGCTTTCATCACTGCGCCTGGCCAGCAGCAAGGTGGTGGTGGCACCGGCATCGGTAATCGGCCGGTAGCACACCCCATCCATATGAATCCGGTTGAACGAGGCCGGCAGCACCGACACCCCGCATCCCGCCGCCACCAGTCCAATGATGGTCGACGCCTCGCCCGCCACATGGCCGATGGTGGGCGTGAACCCGGCCTCGCGGCACAGGCGGAAAATCTGCGGATAAATCCCCACACCCGCAGTGGGCGGATACATCACGAACGGCATGTCCTTCAGCTCGCGCATGGCCACCGGCCGCCTGCGCGCCAGCGGCGAGGCGGTTGACAGCACCGCTACCAGCGGATCCTCGCGCAGCGCATCGAACACAATCTCCGGCGGCGTGGGCATCTCGGTCGGACGCACGAAACCAAGATCGAGCGTGCGCTGCGACAGCGCCTCCAGCTGCGGCACAGTGGCCATTTCATGCAGCTTCAGACTGACCGCCGGGTATTGCTGCCGGTAGCGGTTGATCACGGTCGCGAACAAGGGCGTGAGCGGGGTCGAGAACGTGAACCCGATGCGCAGCTCGCCCGCTTCCCCGCGCTGGGCGCGGCGCGCGGTCTCGGTCGCCTCGTCGGCCAGCGCCAGGATGCGGCGTGCGTCGTCCAGAAACAGCTTGCCGGCGCCGGTCAGCCGCACCGACCGTTTGGTGCGTTCGAACAGCTGCGCGCCGACGTCCGCTTCGAGTGCCTGGATTGCCTGCGAAAGGGGCGGCTGGCCAATGTGCAGGCGCTCGGCGGCACGGGTGAAGTGCAATTCCTCGGCGACGGCGATGAAGTAGCGCAGGTGGCGTAGTTCCATGATTAATCGATTTATTAGATTAAATGTCGCACAAATATATATTGGACAGTATTAAAGCGCAATCATACGATGTGCATGACCGCTTACCAAGGATTCGCCATGTTTTCACCTGCCAGGGCAGGCAGCCCCGCCTTCAAGCGTATGAACAAAGCCATGCTGTATGGTGGCTTTTCCGCGTTCGCCCTGCTGTACTGCCTCCAGCCGCTGATGCCCGTGCTGGGCCACGAGTTCGCGCTCACCCCTGCACAGAGCAGCTGGACGCTGTCGATCTCCACCCTGTTCATGGCCATCGCGCTGCTGCTGAGCGGCCCGGCGGCGGACCGATTTGGCGCCAAGCGGCTCATGTCCGCCGCCCTTGGCGCCGCTGCCGTGCTGGCGCTGCTGTGCGCCTTCGCGCAAAATTTTGCCCAGCTGCTGGTGCTGCGCGCGCTGCTCGGCTTTGCCCTTGGCGGCATGCCGGCGGTGGCGATGGCTTATCTGAGCCGCGAGATCGAACCGGGTTCGCTCGGCCTGTCGATGGGCGTATATATCGGCGGCACCGCAGTTGGCGGCATGGTCGGGCGGGTTGCCGCGTCGCTGATCAGCGACTTCTTCTCGTGGCGCCTGTCGATGGCGGCCACCGGCGTGGCCGGCCTGTACGCGGCCTTCGAATTCTGGCGCAGCCTGCCCGAGCCGGGCAATACGGCGGCCGGCACTGGTGGCGGCGCGCTGGCGCTGCTGCGCGACGCGCGCGGGCATCTGCGCGACAGCGGCATGCGCTGGCTGTTCCTGTTCTCGTTCTTGCTGATGGGCGCCTTCGTCAGTCTGTACAACTACATCGGCTTTCGCCTGCTCGGAGCCCCGTTTGCGATTGGCCAGAGCGCGGTCGGCCTGCTGTCGGTGCTGTACCTGATCGGCATGTTCAGCGCCGTCTGGGCCGGCCGCCTGGCGGACCGGATCGGCCGCCGCAATGTGCTGTGGATGGTCATCGCATCCATGCTGGCCGGGCTGCTGCTGACGCTGTCGAACGCGCTGGCGGTGATCGTGGCCGGCATGGCGCTGTTTACCTTCAGCTTCTTCGCATCGCATTCGGTGGCCAGCAGCTGGGTGGGACGGCGCGCAAGGGGCGCCAACGCGCTCGCTTCGGCCCTCTATCTGTTCTTCTATTATGTGGGTTCGAGCGTGGTCGGTTCGCTCTCCGGTGTGCTCTGGAGCGGTGCCGGCTGGTCTGGCGTGGTGGCGCTGCTGGCGCTCGCGCTCGGCCTGGCGCTGGCAATCGCCCTCCATTTGCGCGCGCTCGAGCCCCTGGCGCCGGCCCAGCCCCTGCCGGCGTGAAGCCGTATTGGGCGCCGCTGTAAGGTTCAGCAAGCCTGCCCGACCAAAGTAGAATGACATGGGAGGCAGGCATGAAAACCTTGATATGCGGCGCTGCACTGGCGCTGGCAGCAGAATCGGCAATCGCCCTTGGCTGCAGCGCCGTCAGCCCGGCCCACACCGTGGCGCTGGTGGAGCTGTACACCTCGGAGGGCTGCAGCAGTTGCCCGCCGGCCGACGCGTTTCTGGGCGCGCGCCGCAGCGCCGGACTGCGGCCCGATCAGGCAGTTCTGCTGTCGCTGCATGTCGACTACTGGAACGACATCGGCTGGAAGGACCCGTTTTCACGCAAGGCATTCACCGAACGCCAGCGCTGGCTGTCCGATCTGGCGCACACGCGCACCATTTACACGCCTGAATTTTTTGTCGCCGGCAAAGAACTGCGCAACTGGGATGGGGGACTGGGCGCCGCCGTCGCGCGCATCAACGCGCTGCCGGCGCGGGCCCATATCGCCATGGCACTCGCGCCGGCGACGCCGGCCGGGCTGCCGGTGCGCATCAAAGCCAGTGGCCAGAGCGGCGCGTCGCTGCACGTGGCGCTGGTCCAGCATGGAATTGTCAGCCAGGTGGCCGCCGGTGAAAACAGTGGCCGCACGCTCAGGCACGACTTCGTGGCACGCGAATGGGTGCCGGCGCTGCAGCTGGGCAAAGACGGCAAGGCCGAGTTCACGGGCACGCTGGCGCTGCCGCCTGGCGCCGCTGCGGCCAGCCTGGGTGTGAGTGCCTTCGTCCAGTCGGCGCAGGGGGAAGTGCTGCAGGCGCTCGCGCTGAACGCCTGCGGCGGCGCCTTATAAAACGCCTTTGGCGCGCAGTTCGGCGATCTGGGCCGCACTGCGCCCCAGCACCTCGCGCAGCACTTCGTCGGTGTGCTGGCCGAGCAGTGGTGGTGGCAGCGCCGCCTCGGCCGGCGTCAGCGACAGCTTCATCGGACTGCGTACCAGCTTGACCTTGCCCGCGGCCGGGTGGTCCATCTCGAAGGCGAGGCCGCGCGCTTTCACCTGCGGGTTGTCGAATACTTCGCCGATATCGTTGATCGGCCCGCACGGTACGCCGACAGCTTCGAGCTGCGCGATCCACTGGTCGCGCGAGCGCGTTTTGACCATCTCCGCCAGCATCGGCACCAGTAGATCGCGGTGTTTGACGCGCTGCGGATTGGTGGCGAAGCGCGCATCGGTCGCCAGTTCCGGACGCGCGCCTGCCTCGACGAACTTCTGATACTGGCCATCGTTGCCGGTGGCGACAATGATATGGCCGTCAGCGCAAGCGAAGGTCTGGTACGGCACAATATTGGCGTGCGCATTGCCCCAGCGCTTGGGCGCCTTGCCGCTATTGAGGTAATTGCTGCCGACGTTGGCCAGCATGGCCACCTGGGTGTCGAGCAGGGCCATGTCGATGTGCTGTCCCTGGCCGCTGCGGTCACGATGGGTCAGGGCGGCCAGCACCGCAACGGTGGCATACATCCCGGTCATCAGATCGGTCAGCGCCACGCCGGCCTTCTGTGGTCCGCCGCCCGGCAGGTCGTCGCGCTCACCGGTGACCGACATCAGGCCGCCCATGCCCTGGATCAGGAAGTCGTAGCCGGCGCGGTGCGCGTACGGTCCATCCTGGCCAAATCCGGTCACGGAGCAGTAGACCAGATCGGGCTTGAGCGCCTTGAGCGAGTCGTAATCGAGGCCGTAGCGCTTGAGCTGCCCGACCTTGTAATTTTCCAGCACCACGTCGGCATGCAGCACCAGTTCGCGCAGCAGCGCCTGGCCCTCCGCGCTGGCGATATCGACCGTGACCGAACGTTTGCCGCGATTGGCGGCCAGGTAGTAGGCCGCCTCGGTGGTGTCGTTGCCGGCCGCGTCACGCGCGTAGGGCGGACCCCAGGCGCGCGTGTCGTCGCCTACGCCGGGCCGCTCGATCTTGATCACGTCCGCACCCAGGTCGGCCAGGTTCTGCGAACACCATGGGCCGGCCAGAACGCGCGACAGATCGAGGACGCGGATGTGGCCCAGCGCCTTGGGCATGCCTTCAAATGCTTGTGTCATGGGTATGCGTGTTTTATTGCTAAAGAGGCAGCAATTATAGCGGGACGGCCCCGCCGCGGGCGATCGTTTGCACAATCGAGGACGCCGGTCCCAGTGCGCTTTCGATCACTTCCAGGGCCAGCGCCGGACGGGCCTCGCCGCACATGAAAATGTCGACCGCGGCGAAGCCGAATTCGGGCCAGGTGTGCACCGAAATATGCGATTCAGCCAGCAGCACCACGCCGGTGACGCCCTGGCCTGGTCCGAAGCTGTGGAAGTGGCTGTGCAGGATGTGCGCGCCGGCGGCTGCGGCGCCTTCGCGCAGCAGGGTATCGATCGCCTCGCACGACACCAGCGCCTGTGGCGCGATGCCGTAAAAGTCGGCCAGCAGATGGCTGCCCGCCGGGCGGTGGGAGGTCTGGCTCATTTGTGTCCGCCGCCGCTGCCGCCGCCCCAGCTGCTGCCGCTGCTGTGCGAACTCCAGCCGCTGCCGCGACCACCGCTGCGGGTACTCGACGTGCTCAGGAAACTGTACCAGTTGATCACGGTGATGGCCAAGGTCAGCACGACCGCGTAGGCGAAGTATTTGTTATTCATGCTTAGTCGCCATCCTGGAAGTAGCTGGCCGGGTAGAACAGCGCGACCAGCGCCACGATGGTCATGAAGAAGGTTTCGCCAAAGGCGAACAGGATCGGAATGGCATTGAGGCCCAGAATCCACCAGACAAATTTCATCTGGCTGCCGACCAGGGACGATGGCGACTTGACGTCGGGCGGGGTGTCGCCGGTGACATCGATGCGGAACCAGGTTTTGATCTGATCGTAGGCGACCGGGGTCGATCGCGACCACGTCAGCTCGTGTTCGGTCAGTTCGGCTGCGAGCGTGGTCTGGCCACTCTCGAATTCCGAGACCTGCACCCGGTCGCCGGCCGCCACGCGCCAGTTGAAGGCGCCGGCCGCATGACGCACGGTCGCGGTGTAGTCGTACAGTTTGGTGTAGGCCTGATTGTCCACCCGGACCGAGCGGGCCGCTGGCGCCGCCGGTGCCGGCCATGCCGGCAGGACGGTCGCCCGGAACCAGCCTTCATCGGTTTCGACCAGCCAGAAGAAGCCGGCGCGCGGGCTAAAGAGCAGGTACTCCGTCCATTCGGTGCCTTCCTCGTCGGTGCGCAGCATGGCGCCGATCACGGTATGCGTGCTGCCGGCGATGTTCGCGCTGGCGCCCAGCGCCAGGGTGTTGGCCACTTTGTCGAGTGCTTCGCCGGCCGCAAGAACGGTCGCTTCCGGGCCCGATGCATCGAGCTGGGTGGCGCAGGCCGGACACACCAGGTTCGCTGTCAGGCCGGGCACATACTTGATCGCGCTGCCGCAGGACGGGCAGTCCAGCGCTTCCACGCGGGCGCGGTATCTGCCGGTGCCAGTCTTGATCTGCTCTTCGTCGCGCAACAGCTGGCAGCGCAGCTCGGGCAGCAGCACGGCCTGGCCGCTGTAGACCACGGGTATGGCACCGTCGGTGTAATCGAGCGTCAGGAACAGGCTGGCGCTGCGGAAGTCGACCACGCGGATGGCCCAGCCGTCGCCAACCCGGAACGGCAGCTCGCCTTCGCCGCCGATGCACTCGGCTTCGCGCTTTTCCGAGGCGGTGTAATGGTCGGCGCCGATCTGGTAGCTCTGGCCCGGCACCAGTTCATGAAAGTCGGGCAGCGGTGGCGCCGTCTCGCGCACGGTGGTGATGGTAAACAGGCCGGACGAGTCGCCCAGCCAGGCAGCGCTGCCATCGTCGAACAGCAGATACCATTCGTTCCACATGCCCTGATCGTAGCGCAGCTGAATCCGCCCGACGACGGTAAAACCGCGTCCGCCGTGAATGCCGGCGGTGCCGATCTGGATCGGCGAGAAGTCTTCCAGTACCGCCGAAATCTTGCCCAGGTCCTTGACCGAATCGGCATCCTTGATGACGGCGGCGCGGCAGTACGCGCACACCGCCATGACGGAGGCGTGCGAGCGGAATTCGACGGGCGCGCCGCAGCTCGGGCAGGAAACTGTCTGCATGGAGTACCGGTCAGCCGATCAGTTTCTTGAGCAGCTCCGCTTTGGTGCTGTCATAGTCGGCGGCCGAAATGAGTCCCTTGTCGAGCAGGCCTTTGAGCTTGGCCAGGCGCTCCTCGATCGATACTTCGGCCGGCGCGGCCGGGGCGGCCGGCTGCGCCGTGGCGCCCGCCATGCCCTGGGCCATGGCCTGGCCCAGCATCGCCCCAGCGCCGAGCCCGGCGCCAATGCCGGCCAGGCCACCTTCATTCTGCGCTGCCAGCGGAATGCTGCTGGCGACGTTGAACTTGGTGAAGCCGGCCATCTTGTCGGCCGAGAGCCCACCTTTCATGCCGGCCGAGATGCGTTCGTCCAGCGCGGCCTGCAGTTCTTCCGGCAGGCTGACGCTGGCGACGTTGAATTCATCGAGTCCAATGCCGTAGCGCGCGAATGCGGCGGCCAGGTCGCCCTTGACCGACTGCGCCATCAGCGCCTGGTTGGCCGCCATGTCGAGGAAGGCGACGTTGGCGCCGCCCAGCGACGAGGCCATGGTCGCCATCAGCAGGCCGCGCAGCTGGTCCTCGACCTCGTCGCGGGTATAGACTTCGCGGGTGCCGCTGATCTCGGTGAAAAACTTGCGCGGATCGGCCACGCGGTACGAGAACATGCCAAAGGCGCGTACGCGGATCATGTCGAAATCCTTGTCGCGGATCGTGATCGGCTGCGGCGTGCCCCATTTACGGCCGGTCTGCACGCGCGTGCTGAAGTAGTAGACGTCCGACTTGAATGGCGAGTCGAAGAATTTGTCCCAGTTTTTCAGGTTGGTCAGCACCGGCAGCGTCTGGGTCGTCAGTTTGTGGGTGCCGGGGCCGAACACGTCGGCGATCACGCCTTCATTGACGAATACGGCGATCTGCGACTCGCGCACGTTGAGGATCGCGCCATTCTGGATTTCGAAGTCCTGCATCGGGAAGCGCCAGGCGAGCACGCCCTCGGTCTCCTCGTTCCATTGCAGGACGTCGATAAACTGCTTCTTGATGAATGAGCCTAATGACATGGTAGCCTCCGCTGCGTTGAATTGGGGTGAATCAGGAGATGGCGCCGGCGTTGGCCAGGCCGATGGAGATGGACAGGGCGCCGAGCAGGGTCCCGAACGCGCAATTGTTCGCTTCGATCTGGTCCTTCGACATTTTCAGCAGGCGCGTGGCGATCTGGAATACCAGCACTTGCACCAGCATGGCGCCGCCGGCCCAGCCCAGGAACTGGTAGTAATCCTGGGTGTGCATGAGGGCGGACGCGATGGTCAGGGAAAAGCCGATCAGGGTGCCGCCCAGCGACAGCGCGGCGGCCTGGTTGCCCTTGCGGATCAGCGTCACTTCATCATACGGGGTCATACGGGTGTAGATGACGAAATAGGTCATTACCAGCGCGACCGCTGTTGCAAGGTGAAGCAGATAGTTTAGGATGGCGGGCACGCGGAACTCCCCGGGTAAAATAGTCAAATTGACAGCATCAGCGGAATCATAGTTTAAAAACGCCCCATGACCAAAAGAATTCTGATCCTTTCCGTATTTGTTGTCGCCTCCTGCGGCCTGGCATACGAGCTCATTGCCGGCGCCTTGTCGAGCTATCTGCTGGGTGACTCAATCCTGCAGTTTTCCACCATTATCGGCTGCTACCTGTTTGCCATGGGTGTGGGCGCGCACCTGTCCAAGTATGTCCATGAAGACGATGTGCTGGCGCGCTTCATTGATATCGAACTGGCGGTGGGGCTGATCGGCGGCGTGTCTGCAGCCCTGCTGTTCATGTCGTTTTCGTGGATGACGGCGCCGTTTCGCACGCTCCTGTATGTACTGGTGTTCATGATCGGCGCGCTGGTCGGCATGGAAGTGCCGCTCGTGATGCGCGCCCTGAACGCGCGCGACACGGCCTTCAATGAACTGGTCAGCCGGGTGCTCACCTTCGACTATCTGGGTGCCCTGGCGGTGTCGCTGCTGTTCCCGCTGGTGCTGGCGCCTTACCTTGGCCTGGTGCGCACCGGCTTCCTGTTCGGGATGCTCAATGTGGCAGTCGGCATCTGGACCTTGTATGTGTTTCGCAATGAGCTCAGGAACACGGGCGGACGGGCCCTGCGCGCCAGTGGCGTGATGCTGGTGCTGGTGTGCGGATTTTCCCTGTCGGACCGCATGGTGCAGTGGGGCGAGCATGGCTTGTTCGGCGACCAGATCGTGTATGCCACCACCACGCCTTACCAGCGCCTGGTGATCACGCAGTGGAAGGATGACACCCGCCTCTACATCAACGGCAATCTGCAATTCTCATCGCGCGACGAATACCGTTATCACGAGGCGCTGGTGCATCCGGCCCTGGAATCGCTGCCCTGGGCGAAGCGGGTCCTGATCCTTGGGGGCGGCGACGGGCTGGCCCTGCGCGAGGTGCTGCGCTACCCGAATATCACCCACGCCACCGTGGTCGATCTGGATCCTGCCATGACGGGTGCGTTCACCAGCCGTGCGGAACTGGCAAAGCTCAATGCGGGATCGTTCTCCGACAAGCGCGCGCGGGTGATCAATACCGACGCCGCGATCTGGCTGCAAAACAGCACCGAGATGTTTGACGCCGTCATCATCGACTTCCCCGATCCGTCCAGTTTCGCGCTCGGCAAACTGTATTCGGTGCCGTTCTACGGCATGGTGAAAAAACACGTGGCCGCCAAGGGCCTGGTGGTGGTGCAGTCGACCTCGCCGTTCTTTGCGCCGAATGCCTTCTGGACCATCGACGCCACGCTGCGCGAAGTGGGCATGCGTACCTGGCCTTTCCACGCCTACGTGCCGTCGTTCGGCGAGTGGGGTTTTGTAATGGCCTCGCCGGAAGCGCAATTCAACCCGCCCCTGACCTACCGCCTGCCCATGCGCTTCCTGAATGAAGCGACCACACGCGAAATGTTCATCTTCCCGCCCGATATGCCGCGCCGCGCGATGGCACCCAATCAGCTCAACACGCAGTCGCTGGTCAATGAATTCGAGCGTGACTGGGGCAAGGTGATCCGCTGATGGACCGCCGTTCATTCATCGCTGCGGCCGGGGGGATCGGCGCTGCCGCCGTCAGCGGCCTGGCCTTCCAGCGCTGGCAGGAGATCACCCCGCGCGTGCACTATCCCGGCCGCGACGAAGGCCACTTCCTGCGCGACTTGCGCGGCAGGGCGCTGCCGGCGCCTGCGCGTGTGATCGACACCGACGTTGTCATCCTGGGTTCCGGGATTGCCGGCCTGGCGGCGGCCATGAAGCTGAAAAAGGGCGGCCACAGCGGCGCGCTGATGATCGATGGCCCCCAGCCTTACGGCAACGCGGCCGGCGGCCAGTTCGGTGACCTGGCCTATCCGACCGGTGGCCATTATTTGCCATTGCCGTCGCCGGAATCGGTGCACGTGCGCGAAATCCTGTTCGATCTGGGGATCATACAGCGCGACCCGTATGCCGAAAAGCCTACCTACGACGAGCGCTTCATCCTGCACGGACCGGAAGAGCGCCTGCTGTACCAGGGCGCCTGGCAGGAAGGCTTCCTGCCGACCCATGGTGTAGCGGCGGCCGAGCTGGCCGAGCACAAGCGCTTTTTCGCTGAAGTTGAACGCCTGCGCCAGCTGCGCGGCAGCGACGGCCAGCGCGTGTTCGTGTTCCCCACCGTGCGCTCATCGCGCGACCCTGCCTATGATGCGCTGGACAAGATCACGCTCAAGACCTGGCTCGAGCAAAACGGTTATACCTCGCCCACGCTGCACTGGTATCTCAATTACTGCTGCCGCGACGATTACGGCACCCGCTACGACAAGGTGTCGGCGTGGGCGGGCTTGCATTACTACTGCAGCCGCTGGGGGAAAGCCGCCAACGCCGGCAATGGCGCCTGGCTGACCTGGCCGGGCGGCCTGCAGCCGGTGGCGCAGCAGATGGCGGCCTTCGCGGCCATCCCGCGCATGGCCGGCACCGTGGTGTCGGTGCGTGCGACCGCGAGCGGGGTCGAAGCGCTGTGCTTTACGCTTACGCACGGGAAGGCGAGCACCTATCTGGTCAGGGCCCGCCGCGCCATTTGCGCCATGCCGGTGTACGTGGCGGCGCGCGTGGTGCGCGATATCGGCAAACTGGGCTTCGATCCGAAGCAGCATACGCCCGTGTACGCGCCCTGGATGGTGGCCAACTTCCTGATGAAGGGTTTCCCGCCCGAGCTGCCCGATGCGCCCCTGTCGTGGGACAACGTGGTGTACCAGGAGCCGGGGCTGGGCTACGTTGTCTCGACCCATCAGGATATTCGCGTGACGCCCCCGCCAAAGACCGTGTTCAGCGCCTACGTGGCACTGTCGGACCGCACGCCCGATGCGGCGCGCAAGTGGATGCTGGCCGCCAGCGGCAGCGAGCTGGTGGCGCTGGCCAGTGTCGACCTGAAAACCGCCTACGGCTGGAAATTTGCCGCCAATGTGGAGCGGGTCGACATCACGTTGCGCGGGCACGCCATGGCCGCGCCCGTGCCGGGTTTTCGCAGCAATGCGGGTTTGCGTGCGCTGCGCGAAGCGGACGGCCCGATCCTGTTCGCGCATGGCGACCTGTCCGGCTTCTCGGTGTTCGAGGAGGCCGCGTGGTGGGGCTACGAGGCGGCGCGCAAGATTCTCGCCTAGATCACGTCTGCCTTACTGGTAAGCGTGCAAGGCCTGCTGCCAGGCCGGATCGTCGTGCAGCCTGCGCACGGCGGGCGCAAGCTGCTCGAACACGGCGGCATTGCGGTGCTGGACCAGAAAGCGGCGCTCGGTCGGCTGGCCCGCCAGTGGTGCGATCCGCAGCTTGTGTTCGAGCTTGTGCGTGCGCGCGAAGTAGCGCGCCATCGACTCGGACACAATCACGCAGTCGACCCGCCCGCGCAACAGCTTCTCGATATTTTTCTCGTCGCTGATGCCGCCGCTGCGCTGCAGGCCGGTGTGCTCGAACCAGTGTTCGAGACCGGGGTACACATACCCCATGGTGACCCCGACCGAGGCGCCCCTGAGCGTGGCCGGTGTGTTCGGCAGCACGGGGCGGGATGCAAGCGACACCAGCGCGAACTGGTCGACGTCGAAGGGGGCCGTCCAGTGGTATTTTTTACGGGCGCGGTCGTCCAGCCATTCGGGCATCATGCCGATCACGATGCCGTCAAGCGTGCCGTCTTCGAGCTTGACCTGCAGCCGCTTGCGTGGAATGTAATGCAGCTCGAACGTCAGCTGGCCCAGATTCTGGCGGTTCAGCCAGGCCACCAGATCCGGGTACACGCCGCGGCCATCGGCCAGCATCAAGGGCGCGAAATTGGCCGATGTATAGACGCGCACCACTTCGGCACGCGCCCCGGCCGTCAGCATCCATGCCGACAGCAGCACCAGCCATGCGACGATTTTTTTCATCGGTCCATCATATCACTGCGGCGCGCCGGCTTTGTCCGCCAGCGCGGCCAGGAACAGGTCGCGCTCGGCGTCGACCACGCGGTCGACGTGGGCGGCATCCATGCCCATCGCTTCGAGCACGGAGGCCGACAGCTGCAGGCTCGCTTCCAGCGTTTCCGGCACCACGATGGTGGCCCCGGCCTGTTTCAGCGCGAGCGCGTGCTTCTCGTCGCGCGAACGGGCATACAGAGCGACCTTGGGAAACTCGCGGCGGATGCCGCGTACCGCGTTCAGGGCTGACGCGGCATGGTCCATGGTCAGCACGATGGCCGGCGCGGCGCCAGCGTCGACCCGGCGCAGCAGCTCGGCGCGCGAGGCGTCGCCAAAATATACGGGCAAGCCTTCGGCGCGCAGCCTGGCCACCAGACGTGCATCGTTTTCAAACGCCACGTACGCAATGCCCTGGGCTGTCAGCAGGCGGGCCAACTGGCGTCCCACCCGGCCAAAGCCGGCGATGATGATCCGGCCGCGCACCGACTCGAGCGATTCGTGCGCGCGCGCGGCGGCCAGCTGGTCGGCCTCGGTTTCCCATTTGTCGCCGATCGCGCGGCCCAGCCGCGCCAGCGGCGGTGTGACGAACAGTGACAGACCGACGGCCAGCATGACCAGCTGGCCCAGGCCAGGCTCGACCAGTTTGCCGGCCACGGCATAGCCAATCACGATGAAGGCGAATTCCCCGCCCTGGCCGAGCAGCAGGCCGCCTTCCAGCGCGCGCCCCCACGACAGCCCGCCGGCGCGAAACAGCAGCGCGACCACCAGGGCCTTGAGGGCGATCAGGCTGGTTACGCCGGCGGCCAGCCAGAGCGGATTGGCCAGAATCAGGCGCACATCCATGTTCATCCCGACCGTCATGAAGAACAGGCCCATGAGCAGGCCCTTGAAGGGCTCGATCATCAGCTCGACTTCGTGCTTGAATTCGGTTTCGGCCAGCAGCACGCCGGCAATCAGCGCCCCGAGCGCCATCGACAGGCCGGCCGCCGCCGACAGGCCGGCGATGCCGAGCGTGGTGAGCAAAATCAGCGCCATGAATACGTCCGGCTGGCGGTGCCGGGCAAAGGCGCGGAACAGCGGATGCACCACGCGCCCGCCCACCAGGTAAATCAGGGCGATCGCCACGGCTGCCTTGAGCATGGCCAGCGCCACCAGCATCCCCAGGCTGCCCGGCGCATCCTGGCGCATTGCGCCCACCAGGATCAGCAGCGGCACCACGGCCAGATCCTGCAGCATCAGGACCGCGAACGCCGCCTGGCCGAGCGGGCTGGTACTGCTCTGCTGGGCCGTGAGCAGCTGCATCACCACCGCCGTCGACGACAGCGACAGCACGAAGCCGAGAATGATGGCGGTATCGACCCGTCCGAACGCCAGCCAGCTGGCGCCGCCAATCAGCAGCGCGCTGGCGCAGACCTGGGCACTGCCGGCCCCGAACACCCAGCGCCGCATGGCCCACAGGCGCGCTGCCGACAGTTCCAGTCCGATCATGAACATCAGGAACATGACGCCCAGCTCGGCCAGCGCGAGCACGCCGTCAATGCGCGGGAAGGTCAGGTAAGCGAGCCACGGTGTGCCGGCGGCAAACAGGCCCAGACCGAAGGGGCCGAGCACCACGCCGACGGCCAGAAAGCCCAGCACCTGGTTGATGCGCAGACGCGCCAGCGTGGGAATGAGGATGCCGGCCAGCGCGAGGAACAGGAGAATTTCACGCAGATAGGGGAAAGCATGTTGCTCTTGCACTGGGCAGTCCTTGGGAAATGGTCTGGCGCCATTCTATCCCAGGCACTGGCCCGTCAGCTCGCCTGGCGCTGCGCTTCGCCCGGCAGGTGGCGCGACTCGGCCATGAACAAGCGCTCTTCCAGTTCGTGCGGCTCGGCGCGCATGTCGATGTAGCGCTCCAGCGCATCGTCCAGCGGCGGCAGCAGCAGCGCGCGCCGGCTGCCGAGCGCACTGTAATACGGCCGGCGCGCGCGGTAATGGAAGTCGGCCGCGCGGCGCAGCTCGAGCCGGCTGGGATCGATGCCCGCATGGCGCGCCGCCGCGTGCGCCAGTTCACCCCAGGTCAGCGCCGTGGCATTGGTCAGGTGCCAGACACCGCACTCGCGGTCGATGATCAGGTCGAGGCAGGCGTGCACCAGATCGGGTACATAGGTGGGCGAGACGGTGATGTCGCTGACCGCGGTAAATGGCGCGCCGCCGCCCAGGGTGTCGAGCACGGTGCTGACAAAATTGGCGCTGTCCCAGGGGCCGAAGAAGGAACTGGTGCGCACGATCAGCGCCCCCGCGTGCTGGGCCTGCACGATCTGTTCGGCCGCCGCCTTGCTGTGGCCGTAAATATTGAGCGGCGCTACTTCGGCGTCTTCGTCATAGGGCGACTCCTGCATGCCGTCGAATACCAGATCGCTCGAGAAGGTGGTCAGGTGCACCTGGTGGCGCGCGCAGATGGCCGCCAGGGTGGCCGGCCCCTGGACGTTTTCGCGGTAGCAGCGTTCGACATCGTGTTCGGCATCGTCGACCCGCACATAGCCGCTGGCGTTGATGACCGCCCAGGGCGCGTACTGCTGCATGACCCGCTCGACCGAGGCCGGGTCGGCGATGTCCATCTCCTTGCGGGTGAGCAGGCGGTAGGCCAGGTTGCGGCGGTTGCAGATGCGCGCAAATGCGCGCCCCAGCGTGCCGGTGGCACCGGTGATGAGGATGGGCGCCGCCGGCTGGCCAGGATGGTCGGTCGGCAGCGAGAGCACGGCCCGGGTGGCGATCGGCGGGCACAGGAAGCGGCCCAGCCTGCGCCACCAGCCCTGTCCATGCAGCACCGGATGCGAGAGCGGGGCCCCGGCCGCCAGTTCGCGCATCATGCCGGCCAGCGCGGTGGGGCGCGGCTGCGGCCCGCGCACGTCGAACGGGCCGGGTTCGTAATAGCCCTTGCTCTGGGTGACCAGGCTGTTCCAGTCGTAGGAGCCGAGCAGGGCCCAGACCGTGACGGCGCGCAGATCGATGCCGTCCGCGCGCGCGCGCTTGGCCGCATTCCAGATTTCCAGAAGCCAGCGCAGCTGGTCTTCGCGATTGGCGTCGATATGCGCTTCGGTGACGGCGATGGGAATGCCGTAGCGTTGCCAGACTTCGTGCAGCAGGGGGCCGATGCCCGGCGTGGGCGTGGCCAGCACGCGCGAGGTTTCGATGTCGGCGCATGGGCGCCTGCCGGCGTGGCCGCGGTACTGGGCCGGATAGCGCTCGGCCCGGTGATCGAGCCAGCGTTCGCTGGTGATGTAGTAATTGACGCCGATGATGTCGGGCGGGCAGGGGTGCTCGCGGAACCAGAGCAGCTCGGCGGGGGTCACACCGTGCCGTGTCAGGTAGCGCCACAGGGCATGGCCGGGTTCGACGCGGCCGCACAGCAAGTCCCACCCCAGCCAGCGGCGCTCGTTGTAGAACTCGGCCACGGCGCGCATCTGGGGCGTGCTGTAGGTTTTGCCAAGATCGTCAGTCTGGACCAGCCGCGCATGGGGATTGACCGCCCGAATCGCTTGCATGGACAGTACCACCGCCTTGCACTGGTTGAGCAGCGCGCGCAGGAACAGCGCGTTGCTGCGGCCATGCGGATACCAAAGGCCGTACAGCCCGCTGAAGCGCGCCGTGGTCAGCGGTTCGTTGACGGGGGTATAGTCGTTGACCCAGGGGTAGCGCCGCGCCACCGCCCCGGCAAACTCGGCCAGACCGCCGGCGAAGCGGGGATCGACCAGGCTGGTGTGCGACGGGCCGCTGCCGTGGTGCACCAGGCCGACGATGGGATTGATGGCGGCGTCGCGCAGGGCCTGCAGGCGGCGGTCCGGCCAGGACCAGTCGGCCGTGGCCAGGCCCGCGGGCGCGGTGCTTTCCCATAGCACCGGATAGCGGATGGCCGCAATGCCAAGCGAGGCGAAGCGGGCAATATCGTCGTCGCGGTGGGCGTGGCCATTGCGTTCGATCTGGTTGAAATAGTCACCCTCGATCCGGTTGACGGTGCATTCAAGGCCGCCCCAGAGTTGCAGGCTGCCGGCGCTGAGGTCGAACGGTTGTTGATTCATGAAACTTGCCCGGAGTTGTGAAGGTCATCTGCAAAATTAGATGGCCGCCAAAACGGGAAAGTTCGTTTTACAAGCAGCACGCTGACACAGCGCAGTCAATGGGCGGGAAAGCCTTGCCCTGGACAGCCGATGCAGTGTTTATTCGGGCGCCGGGGCCGGACTGGCAATCGAGGCAGGTGGCAACAGGACCCTGGCGCCACCTTCGTTTCTTATTTGACGCGGCGTACCGTCGGGTACTGCGTGCTGCCTTCGATCTTCATGAACATGGCGCTGAAACTGCCTTTTTCGATGCGCACTTTCAGGTCGTTGCCGACGAAATAAGCGGAACTGCCATCGACAACTTTCCACACCTGGCCGTTGGCCAGCGTGAATTGCTGGTTCGGTTCCCAGCCTTCGAACTTGCCGGGAATCGTGCTTTCAATGGCATTGATGACGGCCTTTTGCTGTTGCCCGAACGATTGTTCCGCGGCTTTGAGCGCGGCCGGCGAGGGCGCCGCAGCGGTGGCGCTGGCGACCGGTTTGTCGGCGACCCTGATGCCGTCGTAACAGGCCAGACGCAGGGCGTTATCCTTTAGATTGCGACAGGTCGCAATGGCGGCATCATCTGCAAAAGCCGGGCTCGACGCCAGCATCAATACAAGCAGCAGTGGTTTCATGGTTCTCGCTGGTAATTAGGGGACGCAAGTATTCTACCTGCAATTATCCGGCCCGAACGGACGCGGTAGCGGATTTCGATGCCTGCAGTGGCCCCTGGTGCTGCTATCGCGGGCACGCTGGCCCGGTGATCGCGCGCATGCGATCCTGCGCCCCTTTCTATGATTCAAGGAGACATCATGAGCAAGGGATTGCGCCTGACGCAACGCTGGATGCAGCGCGCGCTGTGGCTGGTGGCGTTTGTATTTGCCGGTTTTCTGATCGGACTGGGTGGCAAGCTGGTCGACAATCTGTGGGCGCTGGAGCCGGCGCTGAGCGTGGAACAGTTCATTGATCCGGTGCAGGGGCCACTGGTGCGCGCCGATGCCGAACACGCTGACAAGGCCTACCAGGGCGCCGATGACGCACGCGACCAGGCGCACGAAAAGCACAAGGTGGCCGCGGCCAATGTCAATGCGGCGCAAGCGACGTTTGCCAACTGGCTGGCCACCCGCCGCGCTACCGCGCGTCCCGAGCAGGATGCGGAACTGATCGAACGCACACGCGCGCTGGATCGCCTGAAAATGGCGGAACGGAGCGCGCTGGCCGAGGTCCAAACCCAGGAACAGGCCCTGCTCGACGCGCGTCAGGCGCGCGAGCGTGCGGCGCAAGCCCAAAAGGCGCTGGAACGGCCTGCCTATGTGGCGCTGGACAAGGCGGCCCGTGCGCGCGAGCTGCGCGTATTCCTGTACCGCCTGGCGCTGACCTTGCCGCTGCTGGGCCTGGCGGGCTGGTTGTTTGCGAAAAAACGCCATACGCCGTCCTGGCCATTTGTCTGGGGCTTTATTTTCTTCGCCGGGTTCGCCTTTTTTGTCGAGCTGGTGCCCTACCTGCCGAGCTACGGCGGCTATGTGCGCTATATCGTGGGGATCGTGGTGACGGTCGTGGCAGGCAGATATGCCATTGCGGCGCTGCAGCGCTACCTGGAGCGCCAGAAGGCCGCCGAAGCAATGCCCGAAGTAAAGCGCCGGCAGACGCTGCGCTACGACCTGGTGTATGCGCGCCTGAGCAAATCAGTCTGTCCTGGCTGCGAACGCCCGCTTGAGCTGAAAAACAGCGCGCTCGACTTTTGTCCGCATTGCGGCATCGGTCTGTTCGACGGCTGCGTCAAATGCCACACGCGCAAAAGCGCCTTTGCGCGCTTCTGCTTTGCGTGCGGCACACCCGGCCAGACTGCCTTGCCGGATTAAAACTCAGTCGCGCAGGTCGGCCGGCACCTTGCCGCCGTTGGCGGCCAGCTTGTTCATGACCTGGCGGTGCAGCCAGATATTCATGGACGCCGAATCGCTGGTGTCGCCCTTGTACGCCAGTTCGGCGGCCAGTTCCTTGCGGGATGCCAGGCTGCTGTCCAGATTGAGCAGCTTGAGCAGGTCGACAATCGAGGTGCGCCAGTTGAGCGACTGGGCCTGCGGCATGCCGCTGAGGACGGATTCCACGTCGATCTGCTCCATCGGCGCGCTGGGCGGCGGCGCGCTCTGCTGCGGCACGGGCGCTGCCTGGGGTGCGCCGGACTGCATCGAACCGGTCGGCGTCACAGGCGCGTTTTGCACGGCCGGATGCGAAGTCGGAAAGATTTTATGAAAAATATTGCTGAGAATACCCATGCTGTGGCCTCTTTAGTGTGAAGTTAATGGCGCATGCCTTCGGCAACGCGCCCCAGGACAATCGCCAGTGCTGCGCCGCCGATGGTTTTCACCAGGGTCGGATGTTCTGCATAGAAATCGCCCATGCGGTCGACGATGCTCGGGTCCTGCTGTTCGGCGTCTGCCGCAATCTGGCGCACTTGTTCGGGCGTCATCTTCGCTGCTTCTTCCGGCGTGACGGCGGCCGGGCTTTCGCTGCCGCGGAACAGGTGGCCGAGTGCGCCACCTGCGATTGAACTGATGACACCGGGTCCTATGCCGCGCAGCATTTGATTGAGCATGCCGGCGCG
The DNA here is from genome assembly GCA_036399735.1 of Telluria sp. GTDB lineage: Bacteria > Pseudomonadota > Gammaproteobacteria > Burkholderiales > Burkholderiaceae_D > Telluria_A. Next base: position 21,374 of record DASWMN010000157.1, read on the forward strand.
CTGGGTCGCGTCGCTCTTGTCGAACAGCTGGCTGACCATGTGCGAGAAGGGCGGCGTCTGATCCGAGCGCAGAGCCTCGCTCACACCTTGTGCGACGCTGGTGCGCGGCGCGTTTTGCGCAACCTGGTCGAAGTCGTCCAGGGCGCGGCCGGCGTTGGCATTGGGCGTGCCGCCGAGATATTGCTGAAGTAAATTGCCGATATCGAATGCCATTGAGTGCCTCCACTTGTGTAGTAAGGAAACGTCGACGTGGCAAGCACGTCGCGCTCAACAGGGGAGACTAAAGCACAATCTCCCATCGATCTGTTCGGCATCACACCCCCGCCGCGGTTCGCCGTGCTCAGTCCCCGATCAATTGGGCGGCGTCAACTTTCTTGTAGCCGTGACGCAGATTGTTTGCGATCGTGTACTTGACCGCCTTGACCTTGTACGGGGTTTTTTCGAAGCTGCGCACATACCAGGTGCGCGGGCCGCGCTCATCGCGCTTCATCTCCGGCACGCCGCTCCAGATCACGTTCCATTTGCCTTCGGTATCCTGCAGTTCGACTTTGCTGATGGTGTCGACCCCTTCGCCGTCCGGCACCACCAGCCGCACTTCCGTGGCTGAAACAGGTTTTTCATAGCCCAGTTCGATCCAGTCGAAGCCGATGCTCTGATTATTATTATTCCAGTCCTTGTCGTCGACTTTGCCGATGGCATTTTTCGGCAGATTGCTGTCGGCCGGGTCCGGTTCGCCAAAGGTACTGCTGGCCGTGGCCGAGCTGGCCCACTGGGCGCGCGGGTCGTTGATGTACTGGTCTTCCATGGTCGCGTATTCCAGCGCCCGCTTCTTTTCTTCCTGCGCGCGCTGCTCGGCGCTTTGCTCGGCCGGCTCGGGTGCGCTCGGCGCCGCGACGGGGGCCGGGGTAGGCAGGGTGGCCGGGGCGCTGGTATCCGGTTCTTTTTTTGCGCAGGCAACGAGCAACAGGGGCGCGAGCAGCAGGGCAGTACGGGAAAGTGGCGTCATGGTGATCGGTTCAATATTATTTAAAAGACAAGTATCGCATAAAGCCGGTGCAGCGGCAACACGCTTGGCCGATGTGCGGAATGTTTGGACAGGTCAAGCAGCGCCGCATACACTCTAAGTTTCCGTAAATCAATAATCCAAGATGCTTTTTCTCGTCCTGATTGCTTTCGCCGCAGCCGTGGCCGGCGCCGTCGAATGGTGGGGGCTGACACCATGGGTGGCCGCCCCGTATGCACTGGCCAGCCTGGTGTGCTTCGCCATGTACATGATGGACAAGGCCGCCGCCCGCGCGGGGCGCTGGCGCACCTCGGAAAACCTGTTGCTGCTCGCTGGCCTGGGCTGCGGCTGGCCGGGTGCGGTGCTGGCCCAGTCGCTGTTGCGCCACAAATCAAGCAAACAGTCATTCCAGACGCGCTTCTGGGGCACGGTGGTACTCAATATTGGCGTGTTCGCTTATCTGGTGTCGCCGCTGTCGCCGCTGCGTCACGGGTAAATTCCAGCGTTTCGCCGTCGCGCACGATGCGCAGGCGCTCGCCCAGCCCGGCCTGCAGCGCTGCCGCCGCCAGTTCGGCGCGGCTGGGCGGACAGTGGCTCAGCGCTTCAAGGTGGTTGGCCACCACCACGCCGCTTGCCAGCTGCGCGAACGCGATCGCCTCTTGCGTTCCCATGATGATTTCGCCCCCGAGATCCATGCGCGCGCCACCCGCCGGAATCACGCATACCTGCGGCTGATGGGTCAGCACCGCGTCGCGCACCGTGTCCGACAAAATCGTGTCGCCGCTCAGGTACAGGGTCGGCTCGCCCGGCAGGCGGATCAGATAGCCGACGCCATGCGCCATCAGGCGTCCCACCAGGCCGCGTCCGTGCATGCAGCGCACGGTCTGAATACTGCCTTCCAAAAACGCTACGGCGTGCGCCTCGGCCGGGGCGAGCGGCTGCACATTCAGGCCGCGCTGACGCAGATAAGGTGCATCTTCTTCAGTGCAGAAAACCGGAATGCCGCGCCCGCGCAGAAAGCGCTTGCCGGCCCGGTCGAGATGGTCGAAATGGCCTTTCTGGCAGTGCGTGATCAGGCAGTGGGTCACGCCTTCAAGCGCCGCTTGCGCGCCGTCGGGCAGATCGACCAGAGGATTGCGCAGGCGCTGGCCGTCGAACAGGCGCAGCGGCGGCAGCGTGCCTTTCGCTGCCAGCATGGGGTCAACCAGAATCCGGTGCGACCCGCTGTGGATGATGATGGTGGCGTTGCGCAGTTGGGTGATGTGCATGGTCGTGAACTCGGGTTAAAAAGGGATGCGGCGTGCGCGCAAACGCTCGGCACCGGTCTGTTCGGCGTGTGCCACCAAATCTTTCAAGGCCTGCGGCTGCGCGTCCGGCGTGCCATTGCCAAAGGGCGGCTCGGGGTAGTACTCGATGCCAAGCTGGATGGCGCGTGCCATGGTTTCGCCGCCCAGCTGAGCGGCCAGATACAGCGCAGTGTCGATGCTGCTCGAGACGCCGGCACCGGTCAGCAAACGCCCGTCCTGCACGTGACGCCGGGGCAGCACCTCGGCGCCATAGGCGCTTGCCTGGCCGCGGGCGAAGTAGTTGGTGGTCACGCGCCGCCCGTCCAGCAGGCCGGCAGCGCCCAGCAGCAGCACGCCGTTGCAAATGCCGACGGTCCAGCTGCTGGTGGCGTCCACGCGGCCAATGCAGTCGCGCAGGGCCTGGTCGTGCAGCGCGCTGGCCACGCCCGGTCCGCCCGGCACGTACAGGATGTCGCTTGCGTTCAGCTGGTCGTAGGCCATGCTGGCCATCAGGCCCAGCGCGCCGCTGTCGGCCGCCACCGGGCCAGGCGCCGCCGCCACGAATTCAAGCGTCATGCCGGGAATATTGGCCAGCACTTCGTAGCCGCCCACCACGTCCAGCGCGGTAAAACCGTCAAACAGCAAAATGGAAAGTCGCATCGGGGTCTCCTGTGGTTGATGACTGCATTGTGAGTTCTGCCGCAGCGTGGGGATAGTGGCGGATCCGCCATGTTTTGTGGCATTATCGCCAGCATGACAACTCAGCATATTTCACTGCTCGCCTATCCGGGCTGCATGGGCATGGAGGTGTTCGGCCTGTGCGACACGCTGCTGCTCGCCAATCGCGTGGCGCAGGCCATCGAGCCGGGCAATGCGCCCCTGTTTACGGTCAGCGTGATCAGCCTGGCCGGTGGCGAGGTCGCTGCGGCGGGCGGCCTGCTGCTCGGCTCCCGGCGCGCGCCACGCCAGCCGCGTGGCTTGCTGGTGGTGCCTGGCATGGACCTGGGAAACCGCGCCGCCTGCCTGGCACCGCAGCGCCATCTGGCCGCCGAAGTGGCTTATATCGCGCGCGCATTCGCCGGTGGTACCCGCGTGGCCGGCGTGTGCGTTGCCGCGTTTCTGCTGGGCGAGGCCGGTTTGCTCGATGGCCGCCGCGCCACCACCTCGTGGGTGTTTGCGGCCGAACTGGCGCAGCGTTTTCCCGGCGCCAGCGTCGATCCCGCCGCCTTGCTTGAGGACGACGGCGGCGTCACCACCACCGGCTCGTTCAGCGCCGCCTTCGACCTGGCGCTGCACCTGATTCGTTCCAGCGCCAGCGCGCGCGTGCGCCGTGCCGTGGCGCGCATGGCCCTGCTCGACGAACGCAGCAGCCAGGCCGCCTTCATCGACGCACGCTTGCTGCCGGCCCCCCCAGCCAGCTTTGGCGGCAGCGTGGCGCGCTGGCTGGAGCTGCGGCTGGGCGAGCCCTACGACCTTGCGGCGCTGGCCAGCGCATTCCATGTGAGCGAGCGCACACTGCTGCGCCGTTTCAAGGCCGAAACCGGGCACTCGCCACTGGCGCACCTGCAGCAGGCGCGCATCGGCAAGGCCAAGCTGCTGCTCGAATCGGGCAGCCGCAGCGTGGCGCAGGTGACCGAGGCGGTCGGCTATGGCGACGTGGCCACCTTCGGCGCGCTGTTCAAGCGCCATGTCGGCCACTCCCCGGCCGACTACCGGCGTCGCTTCAGGACAGGCCCGGCCCGATAGTGCTAGCATGGCGCCCATGTGGAATTACCCTCGATTTCTCGCCCACCGCGGCGGTGGCAAGCTGGCCCCGGAAAACACGATCGCCGCCCTGCAGTGCGGTCTCGATCACGGCTTTCGCGCCGTCGAATTCGACGTCATGCTGGCGCGCGACGGCGTGCCGGTCGTGATGCACGATCCCTACCTCGGGCGCACCGTGGCCGGTGCCGGCAATGTGTACGACTACGATGCCGCCGAGCTGGTGGCCATGGATGCGGGCAGCTGGTTCAGTGCGCGTTTCCAGGGCGAAGCCGTCCCGCTTTTTACCGAATTCGTCGCCTTCTGCCGCGGGCACGGGATCTGGATGAATATCGAGATCAAGCCGGCCGACGGCTTCGAAGAAGAAACGGGCAGGGTGGTGGCCGCACTGACCCGTGCCATTTTCGGTCTCGAGATCGCGCAGGAAAGTCCGATGCTGCCCTTGCTGTCCTCATTCAGTGCAGTCGCGCTGGCGGCAGCCAGGGCAGCGGCGCCGGATCTGCCGCGCGCTTTCCTGATCGATGACGTGCCGTCCGACTGGCTGGCGCAGGCGCGCGCGCTGGAAGCCGTTGCCATTCATACCAATCACAAGCATCTGACGCCTTCGCTGGCAAAACAGATCAAGGATGCCGGTTTCGGGCTTTTTTGCTACACCGTCAACGATGCCGCACGGGCGACCGAGATCATGGGCTGGGGCGTGGATGGCATGTGTACCGACCGGATCGACCTGATCGGGCCGAACGGGCCAGCCTGAGCTGCCGGGGCGAGGGCGATGTCGCCCCATCTATCCCGCCCGGCGACTACGCTATAATCGTTTTTTTATAGCATGCTGCTCTTTCTCGCCCAAACGACATGAAATCATCCGAAATTCGCGACAAATTCCTTAAATTCTTTGAATCCAAAGGCCATACGATTGTCCGTTCCAGCTCGCTGGTACCGGGAAACGATCCGACCCTGTTGTTGACGAACAGCGGCATGGTGCAGTTCAAGGACGTATTTACCGGGACCGACAGCCGCCCGTATTCGCGCGCCACCTCCGTGCAGCGCTGCGTGCGCGCCGGCGGCAAGCACAATGACCTGGAAAACGTCGGCTACACGGCGCGTCACCATACCTTCTTCGAAATGCTGGGTAACTTCAGCTTTGGCGACTACTTCAAGCGCGACGCCATCAACTACGCCTGGGAACTGCTGACCAAGGTGTACGGTCTGCCGGTCGACAAGCTGACCGTTACCGTCTACATGGAAGACGACGAAGCCTACGACATCTGGGCCAATGAAGTGGGTGTGCCGACCGAGCGCATCATCCGCATCGGCGACAACAAGGGCGCGCGCTACGCGTCCGATAATTTCTGGCAGATGGCCGACACCGGCCCATGCGGCCCGTGCACCGAGATCTTCTACGACCACGGCGCCGAAATCGCCGGCGGCCCGCCAGGCTCGCCCGATGAAGACGGCGACCGCTTCATCGAAATCTGGAACCTGGTGTTCATGCAGTTCAACCGCGACGACGCGGGCGTGATGCACAAGCTGCCAAAGCCATGCGTCGATACCGGCATGGGCATGGAGCGTCTGGCTGCCGTGCTGCAGCACGTGCACTCGAACTACGAGATCGACCTGTTCCAGGCCCTGATCAAGGCTGCCGCGCGCGAAACCGGCGCCACCGACCTGGAAAACAAATCGCTGCGCGTGATCGCGGACCACATCCGCGCCGCCTCGTTCATG
>DASWMN010000158.1:0-4067 GCA_036399735.1 Telluria sp.
GCCCACCGGCCTCAGGAACTGGGACCCATGTCTGCGGCGACCGGGTCGATGAGGATGGTCTTGAGCAGCGCATTGTTGAAGGCCGGCAGGTCGTCCGGCTTGCGGCTGGTGATCAGCTTGCCGTCGATGACGACTTCATCGTCGCTCCACTCGGCCCCTGCATTGCGCAGATCGGTTTGCAGGCTCGGCCAGCTGGTCAGGTGACGCGCGTTGGCGACGCCGGCATCGATCAGCGTCCAGGGACCATGGCAGATGGCGGCAATCGGCTTGTCCTGGCTGGCAAAACTGCGGATGAACTCGATTGATTCCGGGCTCATGCGCAACTGGTCGGGATTCGCCACACCGCCGGGTAGCACCAGGGCATCGTAGGCCTTCGGATCGGCCTCTTGCACGTTCAGCTCGACCTCGAACTGGTCGGCCTTGTCGGCATGGTTGAACCCTTGCACCTGCTCGCCTTTGGCCTTGGGCGAGAGCAGCGTGACGCGCGCGCCCTGCTGCTCCAGAAAACTGCGCGGCGAGGTGTACTCGATCTGCTCCACACCATCGGTCATCAGCACGGCGATGCGCTTGCCCTGCAGTGCTGCTCCATTGCTCTGTTCCATAGCTTCTCCTTGCGGGTTCGGGGACGGGTTGTCGTTCAGATTCTAGAAGGGATGGGGCGAAGGGAGCGCGGTGTTGAATGCTGGAAATCACTGTGTGTAAATACAGGTATCGACAGCAAGGATTGCGTTGCCTCAACCCTGTCCAGCAAGCCAGTAGCATAGTCACTGTATCGCCCGTGTCAGGAGATTCCGATGCCTATCATCCCTTTACAGCCTTGCGCCTGCCCTCGGGTTGAAGGCCAGATCGCGTGCCATTGCCTGGTACAGTTCACGCGCCCGCGCACTGCTGGCGGGCGGCAGCACGACCTCCAGTATCAGGTACAGGTCGCCTGGCGGCTGGCCCGGAATACCGCGCCCCTTCAGGCGCAACTTGCGGCCTTGCTGCGATCCGGCCGGCACCGCCACCTCGACCTGGCCGGCCGGCGTCGGCACATCGATGCGGGCGCCCAGGGCTGCCTCCCAGGGTGCGACGGCCAGGTCGCACAACACATCCGGTCCCTCGACCCGGTAATGCGGATCAGGGCGGAAACGCAGTTCAAGCAGGAGGTCGCCAGGCGACCCGCCATTGATCCCGTCCTGCCCCTGACCAGGCAGGCGGATCTGCTGGCCCGGCAAGACCCCTTTGGGAATATGCACTTCGATCGTACGCTCGCCGCCCGGCACGCGCAGGCTCACCGCATGCCTGGCGCCCTGGTAACTGTCTTGCAGATCGATCGCCATGGTGGCGTGGATGTCTTCGCCGCGCATGGGAAGATTGCCACGCGCGCGGCCGCGCCGGCCGACGTGCGCAAACAGATCGGCAAACATGTCTTCGGCCGAAGCGCCGCTGAATTCGCGGGACTGACCCCGCTCAGGCGGCGGCCGGAACGGCCGGCCGGGGTGCATGTTGCTGCCGGGCGCGTCGTAGGCGGCGCGCTTTTCAGGGTCGCCCAGCACGGCATACGCTTCGTTGATGTCCTTGGTTTTGTGCTCGGCATCGCGTTCCTTGCTCAGGTCCGGATGGTACTTGCGCACCAGTTTGCGATACGCTTTCTTGATGTCCTCGGCAGAAGCGTCTTTTTTGAGGCCCAGCGTCTGGTAGTAGTCCTTGTATTCCACGAACGGTCCTCCGCAAGCGGTAGCGGCCATCGTACCGTGCGGGCGCGGCCTACAGCGCACGCTTGCGGCCCGCTGGCCGGCGGGGAGCGGTGATGACACGCTGGCTGCGGCGCACCATGTGGGCATTGCTCACGCTCGCGCTGGCACTCGCCCTTGCGCTCTGGGCGGGCCAGGAACTGGGGGAACGCAAAATGCGCCGTGTGCTGGCGATTCAACCGGCGGCGCTGCGCACCACGCCGGGCGGCGTGTCTGTGCAACAAGGCCACTATCTGTTTGCCACGCGCGGCTGTGCCGACTGTCACGGCGCCAACGGGGCCGGGCAGGAAGTGATCCGCAGCGGCGCCATGCTGGTGGCGTCGCCAAATATCACTGCCGGCGTCAACAGCGTCACCGCTGCCTATCAGGAACGCGACTGGGTGCGTACCCTGCGCCACGGCATCAAGCCCGGCGGCACCCCGGTGATGATCATGCCCAGCGAGGATTACAACCGCCTCACCGACGACGACGTGGCCTCGATAATCGCGTACGTGCGCCAGTTGCCACCGGTCGCTGGCGCAACGGCCCAGGTACAACTGCCGCGCAAAGTCAAACTGCTCTATGCCGCCGGCGTGGTCAAGGATGCGGCCGAATTGATCGACCATGCGCTGCCGCCGCAGCGTCCGGTAACGGCAGCGGTCAGCCTGGCCCACGGCAGCTATGTCGCGCGCAGCTGCATGGGTTGTCACGGCGAGCGCATGAGTGGCGGAAGAATTCCCGGCGCGCCGCCGGAATGGCCAGCGCCGGCCAATCTGACACCGGGGGAAGGCAGCGCCATGGTGCGCTACCCGAATCCGCAAAGCTTCATGGCGATGCTGCGCAGCGGCGTGCGGCCCGACGGCAGCGAAATCAGCCGCGTGATGCCGTTCGGATCACTGCGCCAGATGAACGAGGTCGACGTGTTCGCCCTGCACGCCTACCTGCAATCTTTGCCGCCGCGCAAGGCCGGCGGACACTGAATGCTTAGCGTACCCGGCGCACCGACGAGATCTGGTTGTTCAGCGCCCCCAGCCGGTCATAGCGGCCGGGGCCGAACACCGTGCACTGGCCGCGGAACTCGACGTGCTGGCAGAATTCCCACTGGCCGCTGTAGACGATCACGGAACCGGCACGGTCATTGAAGTTGGCATCGACCAGGGAGCGTACTTCGTCGCGCACCTGGATCCGGTCGCCACCGAAACCCGGGGTGGCAAACAGTTCGACGCCGTCACGGCGAGCGCGATCATCGTCGCGGCGGCCGCGGCCGCCGTCGTCACGGCCGCCACCGTCGCGTACCCGGCGCACCGAGGTGATCGAACGGTGGAAGGTGCGTTCCAGATTGGCATACTGGCCCGGGCCGAAGACACGGCAGGCGCCACCGAAATCGCGGTGTTCGCAGAATTCCCAGCTGCCCTGGTTGATCACGATCGACTGGGTCGCATCGTTAAAGCCCATGTCGACCAGCGAGGTGACATCGCTGCGCAGCGGCAGTTCGCGGCCGCGCATGTTCAGTCCGTCGAACAGCAGCACCGGCGCGCCAGCATCGCCGCGGCGATCATCGCGGCGGTCATCACGGCGCTCGTCGCGGCGGCCCTGCACTTCGCGCACCGACGAAATATTGTTGCCCAGGCTGGCCAGGTTCGGGTATTCGCCCGGTTCGACGATGCGGCAGTCACCGCGGAAATCGGCGTGCTGGCACACTTCCCAGCGGCCCGAGCGCACCACCATGCTGGAGGCGCGGTCGTTGAACCCGATGTCATTAAAGTTGCGCACCGCTTCGCGCAGCGTGACCTGGCGGCCATCCATGTCTTCGCGCGCAAACAGGGTCAGTTCGCCGGCACTGGCGCCGGCGTGGGCGACCCAGCTCAGGGACAGGAACAGGGCGAGTTGAAGATGACGCTTGAACATGGCAGGAATCCTTTGTAGTTGAAGTTGCTATTGTGATGCCTTCGGCAAATATTTAACAGCCGCCCTTGTAACAATTTCCTACACGCGAAGAAGGACTGCGCAGGCTGGCAATAGCCAGTAAAATCGCTGTTTGCCCGTCAAACAAGCGCCCATGTCCCCTGCCCTCGCTCCGCCTGCCCGCCCCATTCGCGCCGAAATGGGCGCCCTGTGGCGTCTGTCGTGGCCGATGCTGGTGGGCCAGCTGGCCACGGTCGGCATGGGTGTGGCCGACGTCGCTATGACCGGGCATGTCAGCGCGGCCGAACTGGCTGCCGTCTCGCTGGGCGCATCGGTATGGTCGATCATCCTGGTCACCGTGATGGGCGTGATGATGGCAATTAATACGGTGGTCGCGCACGAAACCGGGGCCGGCCAGTTCGCCAGCATTCCGCACACGGTGCGCCA
>DASWMN010000159.1:0-3166 GCA_036399735.1 Telluria sp.
CAACAACATCGTTTCTGCCGTCAAGAACGCGCTCGAACAGACCCCGCCGGAACTGGGCGCCGACATCGCCGAAAAGGGCATGATGCTCACCGGCGGCGGCGCACTGCTGCGCGATCTGGACCGCCTGCTGATGGAAGAAACCGGCCTGCCGGTGCTGGTGGCCGAAGATCCGCTCACCTGCGTGGTACGCGGTTCGGGCATGGCGCTGGAACGCATGGACAAACTGGGCTCGATCTTCTCCTACGAGTAAGCATCCCAGTACAGTACCGGCGCGGTGGCGTGGCTGCCGCGTGGTGACCGTGGCGCGCGAGCGCCGTCATAATTGGAAGTCATGGAATACAGTCCACCGCCGCTCTTCAAACAAGGTGCACCCGCTCGGGTGAAGGTGACGGTTTTCGCATTCATTTCGATCCTGCTGTTGATGGTCGACGCGCGCTTTCATACGCTGGCGACGGTGCGCCAGGTGACCGGTACCATTCTCTATCCCCTGCAAATGGCTGCCCTGATGCCGCGCGACGCGCTGGGCAGCGTGAGCAGCTATTTTTCTTCGATCACGGCGCTCCAGCGCGAGGTCCACGATTTGCAGGTGGCCCAGGTGGCATCGGCCCAGACCTTGCAGCAGGCGCGCATGCAGATGGCCGAAAACGTCCAGCTGCGCAAACTGCTGGGCGCCCGCCTGGCGGTGCCGGTGCCGACGCTGATGAGCGAGATCCTGTACGACGCCCGTGATTCCTCGACCCGCAAGATTGTGCTCGACCGTGGGCTGCGCGAGGGCGTCAAGCTCGGCCTGCCCGTGATCGACAGCGCCGGTGTGGTCGGCCAGGTCACGCGCGTGTTCCCGTTCACCTCCGAAGTGACCCTGCTGACCGACAAGGAGCAGGCCATTCCGGTGCAGGTCCTGCGCAACGGCTTGCGCAGCGTGGCCTACGGCCGCGGTCAGTCCGGCCTGCTCGATTTGCGCTTTGTCGCGCCGAACGCCGACATTCTGGTCGGCGACGTGCTGATCACCTCCGGCCTGGACGGCGTGTATCCGGCCGGCCTGGCAGTGGCCAAGGTGATCCGGGTCGAGAACAGCGCCAGCGGCCCGTTCGGCAGTGTGGTGTGCCAGCCACTGGCCGGGATCGACCGTCATCGTCAGCTGCTGATGCTGATGGCAACGCCCGACCTGCCACCGCGTCCGCCCGAAGAAGACGTCAAACCGGTCAAGAAGTCCCAGTTGCCGAAGATGGTGCCGATCCGTGAAGGCGCGCCAGCGGCGCCATTGTCGGCCACTGCCGCCGGCGCGGCGCCAGCCTCGATTATGCCGGGTGCGCCGCCGCCGGCACCTGCCGCAGCACCGCGCACGGCGCCACGCGCCGCGTCGCCGGCACCGGTGAAGGCACCGGCCACCGCACCAGTCACGGCACCAACCACCGCCCCGACCACCGCACCGACCACCGCACCGACAACGACGCCGGCCGCAACGCCGGCCCAGGCCCCGAACAAGGAAGGCGCCCGATGAATCGCCCGCACTATATCCTGCTGCCCGTCAGTCCCGTGTTTATCGGGATTAGCCTGGGCGGCGCGTTCTTGCTGAACCTGCTGCCATGGGGGCACTTCATTGGCGCGCCCGATTTCGTCGCGCTGGTGCTGGTGTTCTGGGGTATCCACCAGCCGCGCAAGGTCGGCATCGGCATCGCCTTTTTCATGGGCCTGCTGATGGACGTGCACGAGGCCACGCTGCTCGGTGAAAATGCGCTGGCCTACACCTTGCTGTCCTATTTTGCGATCATGATCCATCGCCGGGTGCTGTGGTTCCCGATCTTGACCCAGGCCCTGCACGTGTTCCCGCTGCTGCTGATGACCCAGACCGTCCAGGTGGTGGTGCGCTTTATCGTGTCGGGCAAATTCCCCGGCTGGCTGCATTTCATCGAGAGCGTGATTGCGATCGCCCTGTGGCCGCTGATCACGTGGCTGCTGCTGGCGCCGCAGCGGCGCGCTGTTGACCGCGACCATACGCGCCCGATCTGACCGCCGGTAAAGCACAATGACCGAATTTAAGAATAACGACCGGGAGATTCATCTCTTCCGTATGCGCGTTGGCGCGCTGTTCGCGCTGGTGTTCCTGTGTTTCAGCCTGCTGGTGGCACGGGTGGTCTGGCTGCAGGTCATCAAGCACAATGACTATGCCGCGCTGGCCGAAGGCAACCGCATCGCGATCGTGCCGATCGTGCCCAACCGCGGCCTGATCGTCGACCGCAACGGCGTGGTCCTGGCCCGCAACTACTCGGCCTACACGCTCGAAATCACGCCCTCCAAACTGCGCGCCACGCTCGATTCGGTGATTGACGAACTGGCGACCCTGATCGAGATCGCCCCCAAGGACCGCAAGCGCTTCAAGACGCTGATGGCCGAATCGAAGAATTTCGAGAGCGTGCCCCTGCGCACCCGTCTGACGGACGATGAAGTGGCCCGCTTTACCGCGCAGCGTTTCCGCTTCCCCGGGGTTGACGTTCAGGCGCGCCTGTTCCGCCAGTATCCGATGGGCGAGAGCGCGGCCCACGTAATCGGCTACATCGGCCGCATCAATCAGAATGAAGCCAGGCTGCTGGAAGACAGCCCGGATGCCGCCAACTACAGCGGGACTGACCATATCGGCAAGGAAGGCCTGGAAAAGTCCTACGAGCGCTATCTGCATGGCCAGACCGGCTATGAAAAAGTCATCAAGACCGCTGGCGGACGCGCGGTCAGTACCATGTCGCGCACGGAGGCGACGCCCGGCAGCAATCTGATTCTGTCGATCGATATCGAGCTGCAGAAAATCGTGGAAGAAGCGTTCGGCGATTTCCGTGGCGCGCTGGTCGCGATCGATCCTTCTACCGGCGACATTCTGGCCTACGTCTCGCGGCCCGGCTACGATCCGAACCTGTTCGTCGATGGGATCGACAGCCAGAGCTGGAACGAACTCAATACCTCGCTCGACCGGCCGCTGATGAACCGTCCCTTGCAAGGCACCTATCCGCCCGGATCGACATTCAAACCGTTCATGGCGCTAGCCGCGCTGGAAATAGGCAAGCGCACCCCGAACCAGGCGATTCACGATGTGGGCTATTTCCAGTTGGGCGGCCACAAGTGGATGGATGACAAACCGGGCGGGCACGGCACGGTCGGGATGTTCGAGTCGATC
>DASWMN010000160.1:0-7288 GCA_036399735.1 Telluria sp.
ACCAAGGTCAGCGTGGTACGCACTGACGGTCTGGTGGAGCGCGCCCTGTCGGACGCCATGTCCGGCGGTGCGGTCAACGACCCGGCCGCGCTGGACGTCGCCGCCTGAGTTCCCGGCCTGACGCATTTTCCCGCTTAAAAACGTCGCCCTCGCGCAAGCGGGGGCGATCTGCTTTGCGGCCCGCTTTCCCTCTCCCGCCCGCTTTTTTATTGCTTCTTGCCATAACTCCTTTCACGCTTTCGGAATGAAAGCAACAAATGGTATGATGAGGCTCTTTTATCACCGCGAGCCGGCCCTGCAACGTGCGTCTATCCTCTATTAAATTGTCGGGATTTAAGTCTTTCGTTGATCCCACCAATTTCCAGGTGCCGGGTCAGCTCGTTGGCGTGGTCGGTCCTAACGGGTGCGGCAAGTCCAATATCATCGATGCCGTGCGCTGGGTGCTGGGTGAATCGAAGGCCTCCGAGCTGCGCGGCGAGTCCATGCAGGACGTGATCTTCAACGGTTCCACCCATCGCAAACCGGCCGGGCGCGCCTCGGTTGAACTGGTGTTCGACAATAACGACGGCAAGGCTGCCGGCCAGTGGGGCCAGTACGCGGAAATCGCGGTCAAGCGCACCCTCACGCGCGACGGCACTTCCACCTATTACATCAACAGTCAGCCGGTACGCCGGCGCGACATCCAGGACATCTTCCTCGGCACCGGTCTCGGACCACGGGCCTACGCCATCATTGGCCAGGGCATGATCTCGCGCATCATCGAGTCGCGCCCGGAAGAGCTGCGCGTGTTCCTAGAAGAAGCGGCGGGCGTGTCCAAGTACAAGGAACGCCGGCGCGAAACTGAAAACCGCCTGAACGACACGCGCGAGAACTTGCTGCGGGTCGAGGATATTCTGCGCGAACTGAACGCCAACCTCGAAAAGCTCGAGGCGCAGGCGGTGGTGGCCAACAAATTCCATGCGCTGCAGGCCGACCAGGAAGAAAAGCAGAAGCTGCTGTGGCTGCTGCGCAAGAACGAAGCCCAGGCCGAACAGGGCAAGTACCTGCGCGACATGGCGCAGGCGCAAACCGACCTGGAAGAACAGACCGCCAAGCTGCGCCACGTCGAGCTCGAACTCGAACACATGCGCCAGGCGCATTTTGCCGTGGGCGACCGCCTGCATCAGGCGCAGGGCCATCTGTACCAGACCAATGCCGAAATTGGCAGTCTGGAAGCGCAGATCAAGTTCGTGATCGAGTCGCGCAGCCGCCTGCAAAATCAGTTGGTTGCACTGAGCGCGCAGCGCAACCAGTGGCAGAGCCAGGGTCAGGATTACCAGCAGCAGATCGAGGAAGCCGAGTTCCTGCTCGAAGAACTGGGCGGGCGCGTCGAACAATCGCAGATGGCGGCCGAAGCGCAGGGCGAACGCCTGCCGGCACTCGACGCGGCCTGGCGCGAAGCCCAGCACAAGACGACCGAGTCGCGCGCCAAAATCATGCAGGCGCAGCAGCAGATCGAACTTGAATCGGCGCACCAGCGCAATGCCTCCAACATCCTCAACGGTCTGCTGACGCGGCGCGAGCGCCTGCAGCAGGAAAAGAGCGGCCTCAATCTCCCGGACAGCAGCCACCTGGCCAATCTGCGCATGCAGCTCGAAGAAAAGCAGCAGGCGCTGGAAGAGCAGGGCATGTTCCTGGAAGAGGCGACCGAGCAGCAGCAGCGCGTGGAAGAAGAACGCGGCGCCGCGCAGACCCAGGTCAACGCCGAAACCACCGCCAATGCGCAGCTCGAAGCGCGCCTGTCGGCCCTCAAGCAGCTGCAGGAACGCACCCAGACCCAGGGCAAGGTCACGCCATGGCTGCAAAAGCACGAACTCGATTCGCTGCCGCGCCTCTGGCAAAAACTGCACATTGAACAGGGCTGGGAAACCGCGCTCGAATCGATCCTGCGCGAACGCACCACCGCGCTGGAAATGTCGAACATCGACTGGGCCAAGGCTTTCTTTAATGATGCGCCGCCGGCCAAGCTGGCGCTGTATTCGCCATCGCTGGCGAACGTCGCCGCGCCGGCCGACGTGGCCGGCCTGAAGCCCTTCGTCAGTCTGCTCAAGCTCAATGAATCCGGTCTGCGTGGTCTGCTGCACGACTGGCTGCACAATGTATTTGCTGCCGAAGACGCGCCATCGGCGCTGGCCGAGCGTGCACGCCTGCCGCAGGGCGGCTCCTTCATTACGCGCCAGGGCCACGTGGTCACGCAGTCGAGCGTGCGCTTCTACGCCGCCGACGCCGAGCAGGATGGCGTGCTGGGTCGCCAGCAGGAAATCGAAAACATCACGCGCCAGCTGCGCGCCCAGACCATGCTGGCCGACGAGGCGCGCGCGCGCGCGGTGCGCGCCGATGCTGCCGCGTCGGAACTGACGCGCCGCCTGCAGGATACGCGCCAGCGCGTGGCCACGCTCACCCAGTCGGTGCACGCGCTGCAGATCGAAGTGGTCAAGCAGTCCGAAGTGGAAGCGCGCTTCAACCAGCGCAGTTCGCAGATTCAGGCCGATCTGGCCGAGATCGCGGCGCAGGAAGCGGAACAGAAGCAGATCCAGGCCGAATCCGAAGAAAAGTTCGAACAGCTCGACATCGCCCTGGGCGAACTGCAGGGCGCGCACGAAGACGGACAGACCGAATTCCTCAACCGCGAACAGGCGCTGGCCGACGCGCGCGAAAAACTGCGCGAGCTCGAACGCGCCGCGCAGGAAACCCAGTTCGCGGAAAAAACCCAGCGCAGCAAGATCGAAGAACTGCGCCGCAATATCGCCACGGCCACCCAGCAGGCGGCCCAGGTCGGCGAAAGCATCGAAGCCGGCCAGCAGGAACTGGAAACGCTGGAAACGGGCGCCGCCAACGATGGCTTGCAAGAGCTGCTGGACCGCCGTACCACCCAGGAGCGTGCGCTGTCGGATGCGCGCCATGAACTCGACCAGATCACGCAGCAGCTGCGCACGGCCGAAGAATCGCGCATGGCCGCTGAACGCAGCCTGCAGCCGCAACGCGACAAGATCACCGAAATGCAGCTCAAGGAGCAGGCCGCGCGCCTGAACCAGGAGCAGTTCGCCGAAGCGCTCAAGGCGGTGGAAGCCGACGAAGCGGCGCTGTCCGAAAAACTGCATGCGGACCTGAAGCCGTCGTACCTGCAGGGCGAAGTGACGCGCCTGACCAATGCCATCGCGGCGCTGGGCGCGGTCAACCTGGCCGCGCTGGACGAACTGGCCCAGGCCTCCGAGCGCAAGAACTTCCTCGATGCGCAGAACAAGGATCTGGTCGAGGCGATCACCACGCTGGAAGACGCGATCAGCCGCATCGACAAGGAAACGCGCGAGCTGCTGCAGGATACCTTCGACCGCGTCAACCATCACTTCAGCGAACTGTTCCCGATCCTGTTCGGCGGCGGCAACGCCAAACTGGTCATGACGGGCGACGAGATCCTCGATTCGGGCGTGCAGGTCATGGCCCAGCCGCCGGGCAAGAAGAACGCGACCATTCACCTGCTGTCGGGCGGCGAAAAAGCGCTGACCGCAACGGCGCTGGTGTTCTCGATGTTCCGCCTCAATCCGGCGCCATTCTGCCTGCTCGACGAGGTCGACGCCCCGCTCGATGACGCCAACACGGAACGCTTCTGCCGGATGGTCAAGCGCATGAGCGACCACACACAATTCCTTTTCATCTCGCACAATAAAATCGCGATGGAAATGGCCAATCAACTTATCGGTGTGACGATGCAGGAACAGGGTGTATCGCGCATTGTGGCGGTGGACATGGAGTCCGCCGCGAATTTCGCTACCGAGGCACAAGCAGCATGACGAATATCGAAATGAGCATCAGCATCGGCGCGGTTATCGTCGTCGGTGTGATTGTGTATAACAAGTGGCAGGAGCATAAGGCCCGCAAGAGCGTCGCACGGGCCTTTTCGTCCGATCATGACGATGTGCTCATGCGCAGCGACGATCCGCGCCAGGAACCGAGCTTCGAGCTGCACAGCGGCAGCGCCGACAAGGGCTACCAGGACGAACAGGACATGCACGACAACGTGCCTATCCTGCACGGCACCGATCCCACCACGCCGGCCGCCGAACTGGCCATCAGCCTGGTGGACCCGCTGATCGATTGCCTGATTCCGCTGGCGCTCGAAGTGGCTGTTCGCGGCGACAAGATCCTGCCGATCCTGCAAACGCTGCGCCACGTGGGCAACAAGCCGGTGCACTTCATCGGCCTGCACGTGAACGGCGACTGGGAACCGATCACCCACGGCGGCGTGTACACCAAGCTGCAGGCCGGGGTGCAGCTGGCCAGCCGCACCACAGCGCTCAACGAACTCGAATACTCGGAGCTGATCACGCGCCTGCGCGCGGTGTCGGACGACATTGGCGCCGAGCCGGAAATCCCTGACATGATCGAAGTGATGGGCGAGGCACGCACCTTGCACCGCTTCGTTTCGGGCCACGATGCCCAGCTGGGCGTGAACCTGTTGTCGAACGGCGCCCCATGGTCGATCGCGACCCTGATCGGCGCGCTCGAAAAGCAGGGCTTCGACGTGCGTCCCGACGGGCGCTACATCATGCCTGACGGCGATGGCGGCCAGCTGTTTACGCTCTCGACCAACGTCACCCTGGGCGCCGACACCACCAGCCGCCTGACGCTGCTGCTGGACGTGCCATGCGTGGCGCCGGGCCGTGACGGTTTCGGCCAGATGGTGGCCTGCGCCAAGGCCCTGGTTGGCCGGCTGGACGCGATCATTGTCGACGACAGCGATCAGCCGCTGATGGACGAAGCGCTTGCCGAAATCAACAAGCAGGTGCTCGACTTCTACCACGAGATGGAAGCGGCCGATATTGCAGCCGGTTCGACCCGCGCCATGCGCCTGTTCAGCTGAGGAAGACTGTTTCGTGAGTACTGAAGTCGCAGGCAGTGATGCCCTGAAACGGATGGCGTGGCTGACGCAGGAGCTCAACCGCCACATCTACGCTTATCACGTGCAGGATGCGCCCACCATTCCGGACGCGGAATACGACCGCATGTTCGGCGAGCTGCAGCAGCTCGAGGCGGCCCACCCCGACGCGGTATCGGTCGATTCGCCCACCTTCCGCGTAGGCGCGGCGCCGCTGCCCGAATTCAAGCAGGTGACCCACAGCGTGCCGATGCTGTCGCTGAACAATGCCTTCGCCGACGAAGACATCGAGCACTTCGACCGCCGCGTGCGCGAAGGCCTGGGCGCGCAGGAAGCGCTGTACTGCGCCGAACTCAAATTCGACGGGCTGGCCATCAGCCTGCGCTATGAAAACGGCGTGTTCGTCCAGGCCGGTACCCGCGGCGATGGCGCCACCGGCGAAGACGTAACCGCCAACATCCGCACCATCCGCGCCATTCCGCTGCGGCTGCATAGCGCGCCCGGCCAGGCCGTTCCGGCCGTGCTGGAAGTGCGCGGTGAAGTCCTCATGTTCAAGGCTGATTTCAACCGCCTCAATGAGCGCCAGCGCGAAGCAGGGCAGAAGGAGTACGCCAATCCGCGCAATGCCGCGGCCGGAAGCCTGCGCCAGCTCGATTCGCGCGTGACGTCCTCGCGCAAACTGAGCTTCTTCGCCTATGGCGTGGGCGCGCTCGAAGGCGTGCCGATGCCGCTCTCGCATTCCGGCCTGCTGGACTGGTACCAGGCGCTTGGCCTGCCGGTCTGCAAGGAGCGCGGCGTGTTCAAGGGCGCGCAGCAGCTGCTCGATTTTTACCGCGACATCGGCAAGCGTCGCAGCAGCCTGCCGTATGACATCGACGGCGTGGTCTACAAGGTCGACCGCCTGGAAGACCAGCAGCAGCTTGGCTTCGTCTCGCGCGCGCCGCGTTTTGCCATTGCCCATAAATTCCCCGCCGAAGAAGCGCTGACCACAGTGCTCGACATCGAGGTCCAGGTGGGCCGCACCGGCGCCATTACACCGGTGGCGCGCCTTGAAACGGTGTTTGTCGGCGGCGTCAACGTCAATAACGCGACCCTGCATAACGAAAACGAAGTGCGGCGCAAGGACGTGCGCATTGGCGACACCGTCGTCGTGCGCCGTGCTGGCGACGTGATCCCCGAAGTTGTCGGCCCCGTGCTCGAGCGCCGTCCGGCCGATGCACGCGAGTTTGTCATGCCGGCTACTTGCCCGGTGTGCGGCTCGCCTATTGTGCGCCCCGAGGACGAAGCGGTAGCCCGCTGCTCCGGCGGCTGGACCCATTGCGACGCCCAGAAGAAGGGCGGTCTGATGCACTTCGTGTCGCGCCGTGCGATCGATGTCGAAGGCCTGGGCGACCAGTTGATTGAACAGCTGGTCGACAAGGGCATGATCCACACCGCCGCCGATCTGTACAAGCTGGACAAGGCCAAACTCCTCTCGCTCGATCGCATGGCCGAAAAATCTGCACAGAACGTCCTCGACGCGCTGGAAAAATCGCGTGACACCACGCTGACCCGCTTCATCTATTCGCTTGGCATCCGCAATGCCGGCGAAGGCACCAGCAAGGGGCTGGCCGCGCACTTCGGCAATTTGCCGGCGCTGCTGCACGCGGCCACCTGGGAAGGCGGCATTCAGCTGCTGGAGGTCCCCGATATCGGGCCGGTGGTGGCGCGTTCGATCAATGAATTTCTCGCCGATGCCGACAATCTGGCGCTCGTCAACGAACTGGCCACCCAGCTTCGATGGAAGGATGGCGTGCACGTGATGACGGCGGCCGGCGGCGGCTTGAGCGGCAAGACCTTTGTGCTGACCGGGACCTTGCCGACCATGGGCCGGGACGACGCCGGCGCGCTGATCGAAGCGCTGGGCGGCAAGGTCTCCGGTTCGGTCTCGAAAAAAACCTCGTACGTGGTGGCGGGCGCCGACGCCGGCAGCAAGCTGGCCAAGGCGCAGGAGCTCGGCATCACCATTCTCGACGAAGCGGGCCTGCTCGCGCTATTGGAGAGCGTGAAGGCCCAGGAGGGCACACCCGATGAAACCAGTTAGAAAAGCTGTATTCCCGGTTGCCGGTCTTGGCAGCCGTTTTCTGCCTGCGACCAAGGCGCAGCCGAAAGAAATGCTGCCGATTGTCGACAAGCCGCTGATCCAGTACGCGGTGGAAGAAGCAGTGGCCGCCGGCGTGACCGAAATGATCTTCATCACGGGTCGTAGCAAGCGTGCCATTGAAGACCATTTCGACAAGGCCTACGAGCTTGAAGCCGAACTCGAACGGGCCGGCAAGGCCCAACTGCTTGAGTTGGTGCGGGGCGTCATTCCACGCAACGTCAACTGCATTT
>DASWMN010000161.1:0-27479 GCA_036399735.1 Telluria sp.
TGGCGTGGCTGGCCAGCAGCGTGGCGGCTTCCGCTTCCGGCATGGCAGACAGATTGAAGACATTCTTGTTGCAGTCGCCGCAGTGGCGCACGCGCTCGTCGCCTTGCATCAGGTCCCAGGATGCAGTGCAAGGCGAGGCGATCGAGATACGGTGCAGGGCAATGACGTTGGCGCGGTCGGTATTCATATCGGGTCCGTTTGTTGGCGGTGAATGGGTGCCGGGCTGGACAAGCAGCGCCGGTTGCAAACTGAAACGGACGAGGCGCGAAAACGGGGTCAAGCGGACGAAAAAAAGCCCCAACTGGTGGGGCCTGGTGCTATTTGAGGAGTTCCTTGAGCCATTCCCCCTCGGGCTCGCGCAACACCATTTTGCGGTAATAGTCCGTATTGGCCTGGTACGCGAAGTAAATCCCCGGCAGCAGGTACAGGCCATTGCTCAGGATACCGAGTCCGAAACCCTTCAGAAGAACCGAGCCGATCAGGATCAGCAGCAGCGACAGGGCCACCATCAGCCCCCCTTTTTGCCACATTTTCAGGTAAGCGTAATAGAACGGCCAGAACACGAACGCGAGGATATTCCATTTGACCTTGCGCTGATCCGAGGACGGGAGATCCTGCACGCTGGGCAGATAGGCGCCCCCGGCCCGTTCGATCAGCAGAAATTTCGCTTTCCATGCAGCCGACACCGGCAAGCCCATGATGTGCGCCTCGCGCGACGGGCCGTCGGAATCGAACAGGCCGGGCGGCGGCGCTGCACGGAGATTAAATTTATTCATTGGTGCACTTTCAGATAAATCAGTTAATTGAGCTGGAAGGAATTGATGAAAGCGTCGATCTGCGCTGCCGCCGCCTCGCCATCGGGCACCGTCACGGCGACCATGCACAGTTTGCTACCCAGGAAAACGAAGCGCGCCGCGCGTTCGCCGCCATTGGTCAGGCGTACGCGCACATCGCGGCCCGTGGCCCCGCGCAAGCCGATCGGGGTGGCGCGGATCAGCGAGCCGTCGTTGCCGATGATAAGGGTTTGCACGGCGTCCATCTCGGCGCTGCGGTCCTGCGGCGGCGTGGCCAGAAAATCGGTGGACTCCATGGTGTACAACATGCCGTTCACGTCCAGCTTGTACTGGTGCGTGCGGGTGTCGCCCAGGCGGCTGACCTGATCGGGCGTCAATTCGATCTCCTCGGCCATGCCGGGCACATTCACGGTAAAACTATTGTCCATGGGCGTGAACGGTACGGCGGCGCCGGTGGGCGCCGTGGCCGAGTAGACCGCGGCGGCAGGCGCACTCTGCATGGGAGTGACGGCGGCCATTGCCGGCATCGCTTCCTTGAGCGGCGCAGGTACCCCGCCCGCGCCCGGGCCCAGATTGACCAGAATCACCACGGCCGCCACCACTGCCAGGATACCCAGCCCGCCGGCGGCCGGTTTGAAGTACGGCGATTCGGTCAGTCCGGCCAGCCCCGTTGGGGCGCCCTGGTCCGGCACGGTCACTGGCGCAGGTGCGGATCCACGCGCCGGCGCCGGCCCGGAGACAGGCGCCGAACCAAGCGGCACTTCAACTGCCGCGCGCAGCACCGGCATCGGCGCGGCGGGCGCGGCGGCTGCCAGCCGCTTGCGGATGTCGATCCGCTCCTTGGTCATCTTGATGCCGCTGCGCAGCCACTCGACGCGTTTTTTGGAGATGGCAAACGCGCCGTCACTGAGCAGCACGGCAATGGCGCCATTGTCTTCGATCCGGCACACGATGTCGGTGCCCGACAAGGTAATGATGCCGTCGCCCAAGTCAGGATCGAGCCGTTCGCGCACTTCTGAAATGACGAGCGTGGCCGCACCGTTCGCAGCGCGGTCCATATTCAGCCAGAAGTTCTTTGGATCATCATCGGGCGAACGCAGGAACGCCACAAAAAACTTGGTCTTGATGAACATCTTCCAGGCAGGCCCCATCGAGCCCTCGGCTTTAGCGGCCGTGGCAATGTCGCCCCACTCTGTTACTACTTCATCCATATACGTTATGTCTTTTCCAATTGCCTGCTGATACTTGCTTGCGGGACATTATCAGCTTACACAAAACTGCGCATTCCTGCGATGGCAAGGACGAAAAAAAGCCCCAACTTGTGGGGCTTTCGGGTGAAACCGCGCGCGGCGGCTTATTTGCGCCAGATGGCCGAACGGTAAGAACCGCAATACCACCATTTATAGACCGAGAAACCTTGCGCGCCGTAGGTCGCCGTTTTCAGTGCCATTTCGGCTGCCGTCATGCCGTGGTTGGCAACCCATGCGCCCTTGCTCGGCACCCAGCTGGTGTTGTAGTTCTGGCCGTTGTCGGTGCACGGAATGTTTTCAGGCATTTCGCCGGAATCGACGAAGTGGTTGAACCAGCCCTGATAGCGCTCGTCAGCAATGTTGTTGACGGTCCAGTAAGCAGTCGAGTGCGGTGCCCATACCAGGACCGGGCCGGTTGGCAATGGTTTTCCGGCGTTCATCTTCCACGGACCGACTGGCGAGGCCGAGGCATTCACGAACGGGGTGGTCGAACCATGGGCGAACGGCATGTCGTACGCCGCGCCATCTTTGGCCATGTGAACGTGCAAGTGTGGTCCGGTCGAGTTGCCACTGTTGCCAGCCAGGCCCAGGTACTGGCCTGCCGTAATGCGCACGCCGTTGGTCACTGCCGCTTCCGGTGCGATCCAGCCGCTCGAACTTGGCGTGGTGAACTTGGTGGCGTTTTTCGGGCAGATGCTCGACGAAATGCTGCCTGGGATCATGTGGGCATGCAGGGCGTAGACGCCGTCATCCGAACGGATCCACACGTGGTTGCCGCCAACACCGACGTAGAAGTTCAGCACATCGGCATCCTTGGTGCCTGCCTTGGCGTTGTCCGGTGCGTTGCGCCAGCAACCGACAACGGTGCCGGTGACCATGGCATACACCTTGCGGCCGTAGATCAGGTGATTCGAATTGACGGTTGGATCGGCGCCGTCGGACACCAGGTTATCCCAGCTGTTGCCACCGGTTGGACGCACGGCGCCGATGTCACGACCCAGGCTTTGCAGATAGCCGCCGCCGTGATTGCCGGTCTGATAGCGGTAGTTCAGGTTCAGATCGTCACTGCGCAAAGGGAATTCGGCAGCACCAGCCGAAACGGAGAGCAAGGCGATGCTTGCGAGGACCACGGAGCGAAGCGAGTTGGATACAAAAGCCATGATAAGAGTCTCTTTCAGAGTAATTGGTTAGAGGCATTGTTTTATTGCCTGAATGTTTTTTCGTAACGTCTCAGCCGCGAAACTTGAAGTCAAACCGATGAAGTAACGACAGAACGAAGTTTTACACACTTATAAAAATGCTATCACCCCTAAATTTAGGGGAGTGGATTTATGTGAGTGACTTCTAGAAAAAAACAGTTCTAATTAGCATCGTTTTTCGACACCAAAAAAGACATCCATCATAGTGAAACCGACGGCAAATCAACAGTCGATCTGCTTGATGTAATTACAGAGGGAAATTAAAAATAGTTGGCAAAGTGACAGTGCGTGGTCGTATCAAATCCACAGTGATTTTTGCTCGACCAAATGTAACAATGTTAAATCTGCGGACCGTGCGTGGCCGCACGGAGAGATCGCGACAACAGGCGCATTGTGAAGTTTCTGATGACGACAGGAGGAGTGAGAAATGAAAAAGATGATCATGATGGCGCTGGCAGGTCTGGTATGGCGGCAAATCCAGACCCGGATGAACAAGCGTTCAGGCAACGCTGTTCCAGCACGACGCTACTAAAACCGTAGGAAAGCGCGGATTGGCGCCAGGCACAGCTCCTGGCGCCACCGTGCCGCTACAAGGTCGTGATCTTGCCCTCGATGATGCGGCTGCCTGCCGCCCCTACGTTGCTGCCCGAATTATCGTAATCGACGACCTGCGCTTTCGACAGCGCATCGATATGCCAGACCTTCAGGCTGAAGCGGCCTGTCGCGGCGCCCATCCGGAACTGATAGCCCGATTTGCCGTTGACGGTGCCTACGCCGCCGTACTGCCCGCCCTCGCCCGCAGGCTGCAGCGAACTGCTGCGGAAGTTAAAGGTACCGACATGAAAACGCAGCTGCCCGCGCACGTTCGCTTTTGCCGACGGCGCCAGGAAAACGAAATGCGCCTTGCCGGCCTGGAAGCGCCCCTGTTTGCCGGGCAGGTGCGGTGACATGAACGCGCCCGAGCCGATGGTGGCGCCGCTGGCCGCGTCATGCACCGCGATGTCGCGGCTCACTGCCACACTGCGTCCGGCCACGTCAGTGACCCTGGCCGTGACGGTGTAGATACCAGGCACCGTAAACGTGTGGTTGCCCGATGCGCTGCCACCACCGTTGTGCGCCCGCGTTGCCCCGGCCTGATCGCCGCTGCCGTCGCCCCATGACCAGATCACATGGTGACCGGTCCCGGCTTGGTCCGCAGTAAAACTGACGGCGGCGTCAAAAGGCGTGCCTGCGTGCACCAGGGCGGCACCGTTGATCGGGCCCACCGTGTGGGTGCCGGCGCAACCGCAGACCGGTACCAGCAGCATCAGCCCCGCGTTCGAACTGGCAACGATGGCGCCATTATCGGAGATGGCAATCCCCGCGTTCAGAATCAGCCCGGCGGGCGCGTTGCGCAGGCGGCGGTTGAGATCGATCTTGCCGGTCCGCGCCGTCCAGACAAAGGCATGGAAGTCGTCAAGGGTGGATGCGCCGCCCACGACCTGCCCTTTGTTGTTGGCCGCAATCGCGGTCGAGACATCGCCGCCGAAGGTACCCAGATTGATCAGGCCGCCCTCGCGCGTCCACGTCATGGCCTTGGCGTAATCGGTGACGCTGGTCAGCACACCGGTGATCTGCCCGTTCGCACTCATGGCGGTCATCCAGGCGCCGTCGAAGCCGGCCGTGCCGATATCGCGCATGCCGCCCGCGCGCGTCCAGATAAACACGTGGCCTTCGCCTCCAACTGCAAAATAGTTGCCTGCCACCTGACCTTTGGCGCCGACCGCAACCGGCGCGGAATAATGCGAGCCGAGGGTATCGATATCGACCATGCCGCCAGCGCGCGTCCAGGCAAACGCGTGGTAGTCGAACGCGGCCGTGGAAGAGGTTCCCGCAATCAGGCCGGCATCGTTGATCGCGTTGCCCTGAGAAACACTGTCGACCCCGCTTGTGAACGCCCCCAGATCTTCGATCCCGCTCGCGTACGACCACCGGTAAGCATGGGCATACGGAAACGCCGGACCAGTCGAATATCCCGCCATCACCCCTTTGTTATTGACCGATGGCAGCCACGATTCGTTGTTGCCCGCCAGGGTACCGATATCGAGAATGCCGCGCGCACGGCTCCAGATAAAACTGCGCACGTAGTTATCGCTGTTGGCGGACTGGCCGACCACCACGCCGGAATTGTTGAGCCCCGTCGGATAGGCGAACGCACCGCCCAGCGTGCCAACATCATGGAAACGCGCGCCGTCGTAAAACACGGCCCGCGCCGGCGAATCGCGATCCGGCGTCACCGAGAAAGCAACTTGTCCGCTCGCATTGATATAAGCGCCAATCGGGTCGCCATTGCCAAGATTGATCACCCGATAGGTGATCCCGCCGCTGGCTGCGGCGACGTCCGGCGCCGACTGTACGACGCCCGCCAGCGACAGACCGCCCAGGCAAAACAGCCAGGCACGCAGGATCGATCCATGTTTCTTCACCATTTTTTGCTCCAATTAAAGTGAGAGGTAGGCCCGGCAACACGGTTGGCGCTGGCAGGCAGACCACCATGATCACGTGCCCAGCGAACGGGCAGCATGGGCGAGATCAAGCCGATCGATCAGCTGCCGGTTGGCAATTTTTTTATGCGACTGGTCTGTGCTTTCTGCGGCGCAATCGCTAGCCTTGCTGGTCTCGCGTGTGTTTGTTAACCCACGTCAACATAGATAATCGTGCAATATTGCAATATTTCTGCTAGAGTGGAACCGCTCCCATGCAGAGGGAGTGACGTGCGAGCGCTGTATTGACCAAACCACCCGCGAAGGCAAATGACCATGGCAAAGGCCACCTATTCCCCAACGTCGACGGCAAACAAGCGCCCACAGCGCGCCCGCTTGATCGCCCCGATTCTCGTGACCATGCTGCTGGCGGCCTGCGGCGGCGACCGCAACGAAACGGCGCCGGGCGCGCAGGCCGTACTGGCCAGCAGCGCCGCCGCGGTGGAGACCTTGCTGGTGCCGGTGAGTGCGAGCGCCACTTCCAGCGAGCGCGGCGACCTGTCAGGCGCTGCCGCCGTGGACAACAACGACAATACGCGCTGGGGCAGCGGCTTTTCCGACGACCAGGCGCTGACCATCGACCTGGGCAAATCGCAAAGCATCAACCGGGTCCGGATCAAATGGGAAAACGCGCACGCGCTCCAATACCTGCTTCAGACTTCCGAAGACGGCAGTACCTGGACCACCATCAAGACGGTCAATGACAGCAAGGGCGGCACCGAAGACTGGAGCGGCCTGAGCGGCCAGGGACGCTATCTGCGCATGCAGGGCGTGAAACGCTCGACCCAATACGGCTACTCCATCTTCGAGATCCAGGCCTACTCCGGCACGGCGACACCAACGCCAACGCCGACGCCGACGCCGACCCCAACGCCAACGCCGACGCCTACCCCGACGCCGACGCCGACGCCCACGCCGACACCGGACCCGACGAAGCCAGGCGTGGCCCTCAAACCTGTGGCGGCAAGTTCGTCCAAGGTGGAAAACGACGGCATGTCGGCCGCCATGAGCATTGACGGCAAAACCACCACGCGCTGGGCCAGTACCTTTGAAGATGCGGCCTGGATCCAGTACGACTTTGGCGCGGCAACGCCGATCGGCTACATCAAGCTGCAATGGGAAAACGCTTACGGCAAGCAGTACGTGCTGCAAGTGTCGAACGATGGGCAGAACTGGTCGCAGGTACGCTATGTGACCAACGGCCAGGGCGGCACCGAAGAGTTCTTCAACCTGGGGATCAACAGCCGCTTTGTGCGCCTGCAGGGTCTGAGCCGCGCTACCCAGTACGGCTACTCGCTGGTGGAAGTGGAATTCAAGTCCCCGGGCAGCGACAACACAATGCCCAATGGCGCGACCTCGGCGCACAGGTTCCCGGCCGACGGCAGTGGTCTGACGCCTTTGCCGGCCGCCGCGCAGCCGCTCGAAACACTGCAGTTCACTCTGGCCGACGGCACCCTCGTCACCCGCTTTGGCGCACGCGCCCTGGCACGCCACGGTCGCGAACGCGGCGAGGACTGGAACGAGATCGGCTACGGCCCGAACGAAACCGTGGACCCGGCAACCGGGCAGCCGGTCGACAAAGGGCCGGGCAATTACCTGACCTTCGTCCCGCAGTACTTCAAGAACCGCACCTGGGGCTTCGAGATCATCGACAACAGCCGTGTAGCCGGGGTCACCAAGCCGACGCTGACCGTCAACCAGTACCCGCTGGTCGACTTCCTGCCGGGCGGCGTGGCCTTCTTCCGCGCCTTCGACCGCCCGGGCGTGACCGGTTATGGCTGGATGAATCCGGGCGAACTGGTGGACCGCAGCGTCACCATCTGCAAACCAGTGCCCTACCCTGTCAACGGCAAGCTGAACAATGCCAGTGGCATCAATGGCGCCTGCACCCTGCTGATCAAGAACTACCCGGGTCACGGCGACCTGGATGCCAACGGGTTCCCGAACGGTAAAAACGTAGCGGCGCGGCCACTGGTCGCGGGCGATATCATTGAAGTCTCGCCTTCCTTTTTCTCGACCAAGGAGGCCATGCTGGCCAAGGGCGACAGCGGCGGGATCCGTTACTACTCGGCCGAGTGGATCTACGTGGTCGGTTCCGGCCTCAAGCCATGGTATGGCGTGCAGCCGCGTTTGAATTCGGTACCACTGCCTGGCGATACGCTGTCCGGCGGCCAGGGCTCGGTTTCGTACAACTACACCGATAACGGCCTGTTCATGTTCCAGCAGCCGCACAACCACGTCGGCATGCAGAACGTGCAGCGCTTCGTCGAGGGCCGCCGCCTGGTGCACACCAACTTCACGACGGGCGATCACAACGAGAACGGCAACGACCGCTATACCGGTGCAATCGGCCTGCAGGGTCCGCGCTTCAATCAGCACGCGTGTATCGCCTGCCACGTGAACAACGGCCGCAGCGCCGCGCCGATCGCGCAGAATCAGCTGCTCGATACCATGTCGGTGCGGGTTGCCGCCAACGGCGCTGGTGGCATGCAGCTGCCGCATCCACGCTATGGCAGCGCGGTGCAGATGAACGCCGCATCGGCCAGCGGCTCGCCGGAAAACTGGGGCAACAACGTCCGCGTGGGCGGATTTGAAACCCGCTCGGTTAAGCTTGCCGATGGCACCGTGGTGGAACTGCGCAAACCGTCGCTCACCTTCGACGGGCCGGTACCGGACGCGTACTCGCTGCGCGCGGCGCAGCCGATGATCGGCGCCGGCCTGCTTGAAGCAATCCCCGAAGCCGACATTCTGTCGCGGGTACGCGCCACGCCGGACGCCGATGGCGTCAAGGGTGTCGCCAACTTCGTGTTCGATCCCGAGAGCGGTGCAGTGCGTCTGGGCCGCTTCGGCTGGAAGGCATCCAAAGCGACGCTGCGCCAGCAGACCGCTGCCGCCCTGCTGCAGGACATGGGCGTGACCTCGCGCGTATATCCGAATCGTGCATGCGACCTCGATCCGGCCAAATGCACCACGTTCGCGCAACAAAAAGGCATCTCGGACGCCGACCTGCAATCGATCACCAACTACCTGGCACTGGTTGCGGTGCCGGCCCAGCGCAGCATCTCCAGCGGCTTCCCGAAAGGCGTAGCGCCGCTGGATGAACACCGCGTCGATCCACAGCAAGTCGTCGCTGGCGCACGCACCTTCCAGACGCTGCGCTGCGCCGCCTGCCACACAGCCGATATGAAAACCGGCTCGGGCCACCTGTTCGCCGAATTGCGCGACCAGTCGATCAAGCCTTACAGCGACCTGCTGCTGCACGATATGGGCGCCGACCTGGCGGACAAACTGGTCGAAGGCCAGGCAACGGGCAGTCTGTGGCGTACCGCGCCGCTGTGGGGCATCGGCTACTCCGACAAGGTGATGGGCAATGGCGGCAAGGTCGGCTACCTGCATGACGGCCGCGCGCGCACGCTGACCGAAGCGGTCATGTGGCACGGCGGAGAAGCAAGCCGTTCGCGCCAGCGCTTTGAAGCTTTGTCGAAGACCGACCGTGAGGCACTGCTGGCCTTCCTGAAGTCGCTGTAAGATCGCAAGCAGCATGGGCCGCGCCAGTAATATGGCGCGGCCTTTTCATTTTTTCAGCGCTTCGCGGGCAGTTCTAGTGTTAGCATTACGCTAATTTTTCATCACCAGTCAATCAATGCGCAAACTGCCTGCCCTGCTACTTCTCAGTGCTGTCGCCGTCGCTGCCACCGCGCGCGACACGCCCCCCTCGCAAGCCACCCCGAAGCAGCGCGTCACCTACGCCTATCACAGCGCGTTCCTGATGAACCTGCACCACTTCCTGTATGACATGGCGGTCAACAAGGACAAGCTGGCCAAGGTCGTCTGGCATTCCGCCCCCGACGAACAGGACATGGCTGCCGTGCGCGACGCCATCACGTTTTACCGTACTCACTATGCCAGCCTGGGATTGCGGGACGATCCCGCGCTGGTCGCAATCAAGCGCGCCTTGAGCGTCGACGATGCGCGAAGCGACGTGCATGGTCTGGGTTTGCCCGCGAATCTGGAAGCTGTGCTCAGCAGCGTGGCGCCCGCCTATGCGCGCCGATTGTGGCCCCTGCACGAGCGCAGCAACCGTGATTGGATCGCGCAGGCCAGCAAGCTCGATGCGGCTTATGGCGCCCAGATCCAGGCCGGCATCGAACGTCACCTCGGCGCCGCATTTCCTGCCACGCCGATTCGCGACGATGTCGTGTTTGATACCGGCACACGTCAAGGTGCGTACACCGATGAACAAATGGTGATGCCAAGCAGTCGCCCCAGCTATCAGGGACTGGCATCGCTGGAAATGCTGTATCACGAGGCGTCGCATACCACCGTCACAGCAGCGCTCGAGGCGGCGCTCGAGGCCCGGCTGAAGGCAACTGGCCGCAACACCGACTCCGACCTCTGGCACCTTACCCAGTTTTATACCGTCGGCGCGGTCACGCGTGACGTTCTGGCCCGCCCTGGCAAGCTGGAATACCAACCCTATGCCGACAAACGCGGCCTGTATTCCGGTTACTGGGCGCCATTCATGCCGGTGATTGAAGCGGCCTGGGTGCCGCACATGCAAGGCAAACTGGATTTACAGTCAGCCGCACGGCAGATGGTGGATCGCTTGCCGCCCGAGAAAAGCGCCCCGACTTCCCCCTGGTAAAGCGCACCTACCTTTCCGGGGCACTGATCAAGGCGCACGGCGACTGCGACCATTTTCAGTTCGATTCCAGCTTCAAAAATAGCGACGAAGCGCGAAACAGAAGTGAACCTTATGCCGCGGCCGGCGCTGGCGGTGACATGGTCCTCACATAAGCCAGATCGCTTGCCAGGCGGCCGAGGAAGCAGCCGTTAGAGATGCCGAGCAGGCCGCAGACGACGAATGCAAACATCGGGTTCTGGCTCGCGTGCGGGTGGATCGAGAGCGATACAGCCGTCACGTATTTTGTAAAGAAGATCGCCATCATCAGCGCGAACGGCAACCAGCTGCCGCGCACCAGCACACTGCCCGGGGTGGCGCCTGCAGCAATCCGCGTACCGCCGAATTTCAGCACCAGAGCTGTGGTGCAAAGCGCGGCAGCGGTCCAAGCGGCCAAGGCTAAGGGATTAACGCCAAATTTGGCGACGATGTCCTGCAGCGCCAGCACCAGCATAATCACGGGAATGATAAACAGCTTGCTGATGGCGATTTCACGGTCACGCAAGGCGACAACGCCGCGATACACCAGGAAGGCGAGAATGACCCATACGTAGACGGGGGTTTTGGTCAGGATCTGGTTCAGCATGGTCGGCTCCGAAAGTGGTCAAGTGATGCCACTTTGCCCAAGACCAAGCCGCAGATGGACAGTGTGCGACGAATGGACGAACAGCGGCGCGAAATGCAGCCGGCGGGCGCCAGATGCCGGACGAATCGCCCTACGCCATCAGGTGCATGGCCAGTCCCGCCGCGTACAGCAGGCTTGCCAGCGCAATGCCGCGCAAAGGCGTTTTGAACCAGAACAGTTTTGCCAGCGTCAAATACGACAGCAGCACCACCATTCCCAGCGCCAGCAGAAAGACCGTGTGAAACAGGAAGCCCGTGTTTTCCACTGCCAGGTAAGTGTAAATCAGGCCAAACAGCATGGCGCCCAGACTGTGGCTGGCATGAAAACCCGTGCCCGCCCGCCACATGGTGGTTGCGCGCGAGATGCGGGGCGAGTCAGCCTTCATGGCATCCATCAGCGCCGGATCGCGCGGGTGGAAAGCCACCCCGGAAAAAGTCAGCACCAGATGCAGCGTGCCAAGAACAAGAAGCACCAGGGCGCTGGCGGCGATGAGCATGGCGGAGACGGTCAACATGGTGGTCCTTTTCCTGAAAGTGGGATGCTACAATGGAGTTCGCTACGGATAGTGTAGCATCGCTACGTAAAATGTAGCAAGCAAAGGGATCATATGGGTACTCCAACACCAGGCCGGCCAGTGCGCGGTTCCGACAGCGGCCGCCCGATCATGGCCGTGCTGGACCTGCTGGGCCGGCGCTGGGTCATGCGGATTATCTGGGAGCTGCGTGATGCACCGCTCACCTTCCGCCAATTGCGCGAGCAATGCGATGCGATGTCGCCCACGGTATTGAACCAGCGCCTGCAGGAACTGCGCGAGACGATGATTATCGAAACAGCAGAGACCGGCGGCTACACGCTCAGCCAGACGGGCAAAAACCTGCTCGTATCAATGATGCCGCTGCTGCGATGGTCCGAAGAATGGCAGACCATTCTTGCTGCACGTCCTGTCGATTCGCCCTGACTGGTCTGCTCGCCATGGCCCTGCCCCGCCGCTTCCTGCTCTCTGCGCTGTGCCTGGTATTGGCATGCCACGGCGCGCGGGCCGTCACGCAGGATGAAGTGGTGGCGGGCGCTGCCAAACTATATCGCGAGCGGATTGTCGAACTTGCAGATGTGGGCATGCTCGATCGCGACCCCGCCTTTCTGGCGCGCATGCACCGCATCGTCCAGCGCCTGGACGAACAGGCCACGCGCGACGATCCGGGCCGCACCACCATGGCGTGGGAAATCCACGCCAGTAGCGACGCGGACGACAACGCCTCCTGCATGGCAGGTGGAAAGCTTTTACTCAGTCAGCCGTATATCGAGCGGCTGGGGCTGAACGACGCCGAGCTTGCCATGATTCTCAGTCACGAAATGCAGCACGCACTTCTGCTGCACAATCTGAAGGAATACGAAGAAGCGCTCCGGCTGGCACCGGACTGGCACGGCAAGCCTTTTGCCGAGCTGGAAGATGCGGTCGATAACGACAGTAGCCTCATGCAGAAACTGGCGCCCCTGAACAAGGCGCAAGAGGTGGAGGCCGACACGGCCGGCATGGCAATGGCCTGGCGTGCCGGCTGGCGTGCCGCCCATTTGGCGGGCTACTTCAGAAAGCTGGAGCAGGCCAGCGCCATGAGCTATATCGGTAGCGCCACCCACCCGTCTCCGCTGCAACGCTGGCGCGCGGCGCGCGCGCAGGCGGCACTGCTGGACAGGCGCAGCGACGACGCGCCAAAAAAGTGAGCGCAGTTATTTGCGGTGCAAGGCCTGGCGCGACAATTTGCGCTGCTCGGCCTTGATCCAGCGCGCCTGCTGCTCGTCGTTGGCAGGCTCGAAGGTCGGCACCCTGACCGGCCGGCGCTCGGAGTCCACCGCCACCATCGTGAAATAGCAGCTGTTGGCATGGCGCACGGTGCGCTGCTGGATGTTTTCGGTCACAACCCGAATGCCCACTTCCATCGAACTGTTACCTGTGTAATTGATGGAAGCAAGGAAGGTCACCAGTTCGCCCACATGGATCGGTTGCAGGAACATGACCTGGTCGACTGACAGCGTCACCACGTAGCTGCCTGAATAGCGGCTGGCGCAGGCGTAGGCCACACTGTCGAGATACTTGAGAATCGTACCGCCGTGCACATTGCCGGAAAAGTTCGCCATGTCCGGTGTCATCAACACCGTCATCGTCACCTCATTGGCCACCCATCCGCGCGGTGTTGGCTGTTCGGTTTGCTTATCGCTCATAGGGCCCTTGCGGCTGGCGCTGTTCAATTCGATACTGCAATTTTAGCCGAAGAACGGACACTGTCTTTCCAAAGGTCATTTGACAGACTCAAATAGAATCTGTATTCTATTTGAATGGTTCGACTCGCTAAATTTACTGAAGACAGCATTATCAACGCCTCCATCGACGTGGTGGCGCATTGCGGCGTGGCCGCCGTCTCCATTTCTGCCATTGCCAGCAAGGCCGGTGCACCGACCGGCTCGGTGTACCACCGCTTCGAGTCGCGCGGGGCGATTCTGGCGCGCGCATGGCTGCGGGTGAAGGCGGATTTCCGCGAGGCCGTGGCCTGCCACTGGACGGACGGCAATACCTGGGCTGCCGTTGCCGGCTTCCTGCAGTGGTGCCGCGACAAACCCGTGTATGCCAAGTTCCTGCTGCAATGCGAGGACTGCCCTGTGTTTAACGAACCGCTGTCGGCCGAGCTGAGTGCCGCACTGGAAGCTGAACAGGATGCGCTGGACCTGTGCTTCCAGCACTGCCTGGCCCATCTGCAGAAAGGCCGGGCGCAAGCCGACAGTGACGCCGAAGCGGTGTTGCGTTTCACGCTGTTCGCCTCGCCGATCGCCATGATCAAGCCGTATCTGCTGCAAGACCTCCCGATTCCCGCGCGCATCGACGCCGTGTTGCGCGCCTCGCACGATGCTGTGCTTACTTTGAAATAGAAAACCGATGCGCATCTCCACCCAGAAAGACTACGGAAAACCAATCCGCCTGCACGACGCCGAGCATTTTGCGCACATGCGCGTCGCCGGGCGCATTGCCGCCGACACGCTCGATCACATTGCGCCGTACGTGCGTCCCGGCGTTTCCACAGCCGAGCTCGACCGCATCTGCGAAGCATTCATGCGTGCTGCAGGCAGCGTGCCGGGTACCATCGATTACCACGGCTACAAGCACGCCAGCTGCATTTCGGTCAACCACGTGGTGACCCACGGCGTGCCATCGGACACCAAGATCCTGAAAACCGGCGACATCGTCAACATCGACGTCACGCCCAGGATCGAAGGCAACTGGCACGGCGACACCAGCCGCACCTTCACGGTGGGCGAGGTATCGATTCTCGCGGGCCGCCTGGTCGACGTTGCTTACAAGGCGATGATGGCGGGCGTGGCACTGGTCAAGCCAGGCACCACGCTGGGCGATATCGGCGCGGAGATCGACGGCGTCGTGCGCGCGGCACGCTTTTCCTCGGTGCGGGATTTCTGCGGCCATGGCGTGGGCCAGATTTTCCATGACACACCGCAGGTGGTACACCAGGGCAAACGCGGCACCGGGATCGTGCTCGAGCCGGGCATGTTCTTCACCATCGAACCGATGGTCAACGCCGGCGGTTACGAGGTGAAAGTACTGGGCGACAAATGGACCACCGTGACCAAGGACCATTCGCTGTCGGCCCAGTTTGAACATACCGTGGGCGTGACGGAAGACGGCGTTGAGATCTTCACCCTGTCTGCGCAGGAAAGAGCCGAGCGCCAATAAGAGAAACGGGCGGTTTCAACCGCCCTGCGCGCTAGCCGGCGCGCGCCTTTTCGATGGCCGCGATATCGATCTTTTTCATGCCCATCATGGCAGTGAACACGCGCGTGGCTGCGGCCCGGTCCGGCCCCGAGATCGCTTCCATCAATACCCGCGGCGCGATCTGCCAGGAAATTCCCCAGCGGTCCTTGCACCAGCTGCACTCGCTCTCCTGGCCACCGTTGCTGACGATGGCGTTCCACAGACGGTCAGTCTCGGCCTGGTCTTCCGTTGATATCTGAAATGAAAACGCTTCGCTGTGCTTGAAGTGCGGCCCGCCGTTCAGCCCGACACAGGGAATGCCGGCCACGGTGAATTCCACTACCAGCACGTCACCCTGTTTGCCGTCCGGATAATCGCCGGGCGCGTGCGTGATCGTGCCGACTGCGCTGTCGGGAAAAGTTTCTGCGTAAAATCTGGCGGCATCAACGGCGTCGCCGTCGAACCAGAGGCAAACTGTGTTTTTGCTGATCATTTCGGGTCTCCTGTAGAGTTGAACGACGGAATCAACCATCAACAAAGCGTGGCATCACGGATCAGCAGTGTCTCATATCCTTGCGCGTGTTCGATGCTAGGGCGCTGGTGGTGCTGACGGCGTCGGCGCCGCTACAGGCGCGGTCACCGTGACCGTGGTTTCATCAAAATTGGCAGCATCTCCCGCGCGAACTGTGACCGTTCCTGCCGTCGCGCCCGGTGTGAGTACGCCGCCGGTCGTGATGGTGCAGCCAAGGTCGGGCGACTTCACCGAGAACACCGGCGTCGCGGTCTGCCCCTCGGCATCGACGACGATGGTCGACGTGCTTGCGGCCACCGCTGTCGCGCCCGGTGCAGCTGGCGCTGTGGCCGGAATGGACGCCGGGGTAGCGCGACAACGGCGGAAAATTGTCGGCCCTGCGTAAGGATCGATGACCTGGACCCCATTGGCGCTGGTGACCGCTTTGATCAGGCCGTTCTGTTCTTCGAAGGCGCGGCGGTGCGTGGTCGATGCCACCCGCGTGGCCCGATAGGTCTGGTCGGGCAGCGTCAGATTGCGGAAATTCTGGGTCGCGGTGATGGCTTGGGGCAAAGCGGGTGATGGCGCCGGATGGGACGCATTGCGAACGAAGGGCCGGGCATCCGGGATTGCCTGGGTCCAGCTCACGCGGTCGAACCCGGTCATTCTTCCGTTCGCATCGAGATCCCAGCCGTCCCCAGGCGAGTCGGGATCGAGGATGGTGATATCCATGGCGCCGATCGTGCCCGACAAAGGCAGTAAGCCGTTGCTCGCAGCGGGGAACTGTTCATTGAGGTGCGAGCCGGTCAGGGCGCTCGCCCCCCCGGCAGGTGAAGTAAACGTGTGTACGAAGTCGCCGCCGTAGGATCCCGCCAGATTGGCGTTCGTTGCCGTGGTGCTGGCGATGCTGCCCGGGATGGCGCACAGGTTGAACAGTGCATACCTGGTCGTTGTGCGCGGAGGTGCATTCGGCACGGGAAGGGTTTGCGTTGCCTGAATCTCGGCATTCCCGCCCTGCTGCGCGCGCGCCAGCGTGATCACGCCCGCACTGCTGACCCGGGTGCCC
Organism: Telluria sp.; assembly: GCA_036399735.1. GTDB lineage: Bacteria > Pseudomonadota > Gammaproteobacteria > Burkholderiales > Burkholderiaceae_D > Telluria_A. The sequence goes on from DASWMN010000161.1 coordinate 16,406, forward strand.
GGGGCGATGGCCGCGGGACCGCCGACGGCGAGCGTGACGCCGGTTGCGTCGGCAGGCTCGATGGCGGCGGTAAATGACAAGCCTGCCGGCGGCGGCACTGTCACCCGGGCATGGTTGACCGCGACGCCCATCATCGGTACCGGTGTCGCGGTCTGGCGGAACAAGCTCGACGATGCCGCGGGTCCGGCGGCCACGGACGAAGCAGCGCCCTCGGACACAGCAAGCGCGTGGCGCTCGGACGGCTCGCCAGGCGTGCTGATACGCAATGAACCGCTTGGCGTGGGGGCGCCTGAGGGGTGCGCCGCGGCGTGGCTCAGCTCGTGGGTGAGCAGGCGCCGGCCCTCGCCCGATGCGGGGTTGAAATGACCGGGGGCGAATACGATCTGGCGCCCGACCGTATAAGCGTTGGCCGACACGGCCCTGGCCGATTCGCCGGAACGCGCATCGGTGTGGACGCGCACATCGGCAAAGTTGTGACCCAGCCTGGTCTCGGCGTCGCGCAGCACATCGGCCGGCAGCGGTTTTCCCTGTCCGCGCAGCACCTCGTGAACAAGCGCGGGCGCAAGGGCCGGGCCCGCCCCGCTTGCCTGACGGTACAGGGTGTTGTGGCGACCTAGGGGTGTACGGCTGAAATCGAAAATGGGAGACGGTTGCGCGAGGTGGCTGGCACCAGCCATGTGCCCGGGCATGGGCGCCTTGCGGCCAGATGACGCCGGCGTGGACTGCGGCAGCTTGGGCTGCTCGGTAAGAACTCGCATCGCTGCACTCTCCCGTTCGATTGTTCTCGTTCCAAATAAACAAAAAACAACTTTACAATAAAGCAAAATATAGCCGATAGCCAGCGATTCTTGTCAATCAGCGGCTGCCTTGGCGCCCCTTTGACCAGTAGGAAAACGCTTCTTCATAAACTTCCACATCGATTTCCGCGATGCGTTCCTGCAGGCGCTCCTGCACGTCCGACACTGCTTTGTTGTAGACCAGCGGACCAATTTCCTTCAAGAAGAATGACAGCAAGGATCCCGCTTCCAGGCTGCCGATCGGCTCGTCCATGTTCTCGGAAAAATAGCGTTGAATGGACGCGATGGCCTGGTTGCTGGCGTCCGATGTGATCTCGATGGTCATATTGCGCTCTGCTGTTCGTCAGTGGGAAGACGAATTGTGGACCGTTCGCGCGCAAAGAACCAGTCTAGGCAAGGTGCAGAAATTCTGAGCAAATCGCACAGCGGCGCTGGCATTGCCAAGGCCGCTGCGCTTGCTGTTACGGATTGATCAGGGGACCTACGCCGTTGGCGAATGGCCAGCCCTGCTGTTCATCGGTATTGATCTGCCAGTCGAAGCCACCGCGAATATCCGGATGGTTAGCCTTGACCTGTTTCCAGGTGGTGATCGCCTGATCGCGGGTCATGTAATTGGTGGCGTTGTTGATGCCAAAGCCGACCACCACATGATTGGCGCCCAGCAGCGTGACCCACTGCCGCACGTTATCGACCACGTAGGCTGGCTGATTCAGACCAGGACCGTCGTAATACTGCGGGGCGGCATAATCGAGCGCACCGGCGGCGACCATCGCACGGCAGAATTCCTTGTCGACGTTATTCCACGGTGCAGGCGGCGCGGAGATGATAAAGCCCGGGAACAGTCGCTTGAGCTCCAGGCTGATCCAGATCATTTCACCGGTATCCGGCGCCTGGCTGCCTTCAAAGGTATTCCAGTCCATGCCGTCGAAACCACCAAGCTGGCGGTGGATGGCGACAATGCTGTTGACGAAGGTTTGCGATTTGGCGCGGTTCGGGAAGCTCATGCCATTACCTGCCCCACCCACCGACAGAATAATCTTGCGGCCCTGAGTGGTGCGGGCGTACTGGATGTCCGCATTCAAATTGCTTGCTGCGCCGCGGCCATTGCCAGGCGCCGTCCACGTGACAGCGCCGGTGGTGCCAGGCGCACCGCCGACCGGGGTGGCGGCAAACAGATAAATCAGGTTGTAGCGTGTGTTGATATCGCGAATGCGCAGCGGCGATGGCGTCCAGTTGGGGTAGTAGCCAGCAACGATTTTCTTGGCGCTCGGCACGCCGCAAGTGGTCGGCTGCCAGTACCAGGTGCTGATGGTTGGCGTGGTACCGTCGCTGCCATTGCCTGCCACCTGGACTACTTTGTAATACAGGCCGTTCGGTTGATACAGCACCACTGTGCCCAGCGGATAGTTGATGCCCGGTCCCCAGATGACGGCATTGCAGGCGGCGGCAGCCGCAGCGGCCGATTCAATCGTGGCGCCTGGGCCGGCTGACGGAATGTTCGATTGCACCGATGCCTTGAGAACCGGTCCGTTCAACGGCGCCGGGCTGGCGGATTTGGGATCATCCTGCGATCCCCCGCACGCGACCAGTAAAGCGCTTACAACTGCCATGCCCAGATAATTCCGTATTTTTCTCATTTTGACTCCATGAATAGCGAAGGTTAAACCGACTGCCCGGCGGCTATGGAAGCGATTCCACATCTGTAGTATTCCTGTCAATCTTGCACAGGTCAACCGGCAGAAAAGGCAATATTGATTGGGATTTGGAAGAAAAAATGGAGGAGGAGTATTGGCGGTTGGTGTTCTGGTATCAGGCCTCAGCGGACCGGTTTTTGTGATGCGTTCGTGCAGTGGCAGTACCAGTTTGGCGAATCGCCGGACAGGATTTCGGTTCCACCGGGGTGGGTGAAGCGCCTGATGAAGGCAGGCTGCAATACCACTTGGACCAGACATCGATGGTCCGTGGACAACATACCCAGGGATTGGGCCAACTGGTATGTGTGGCGATGCGGAAAAATGCGTGCACCCTTGCGCTCAAAATAAAAACGAAAAAAACACAGCGCGACCAACACCTTGCTGTTTTCTGATCGCAATCGTGATCTTTGACATTCAATTCCAATTCACCGATAGTGGTGCCGCGGGGCCCTGTTCCTCGCCGCCCCGTAGATCGTCATACTGAAACGTTCGCTGTCAATTTGCTGTTTCATCGTACTGTCCGGGTGCGCCAGCAAGTCGGACTATGTGCCGACGCCGTACGCGGCACCAGCGGGCGGGACCGCACTGGCGTACCTGACCGATCAGCTCTACCCCGTCTCGCGCCATCAATCGACAACCGTGGAAGTGCTGGACCCGAGCAGCTATGCGATGGGGTATGCGACACGCCTCCCCCTGTTCAGAAGGACTCTGTCTGACCGGGATGCTGTGCCAAAGACCACGGCCATGCAAACCGACAAGCCGCTCATGCTGCAACTGCTGGATGTACGCCTATGTTCAATTTGAACCCGGAAAAAAGTACGCGCTCTCGAATGACGATAGCAACAAGGGATACTTCAAGTACCAGCCCGGTATCGAATACGAAGGACCGACGAACATCACGGCGTGCCAGAGACGGCGCTGGCGGCGATGGCGACCGATCCCCCAACGATGGCGGCAAGCCAGCTGATGCCGCACGCAGGGGGTTCTTCTTTCTCGTGCGGATCGCCCGCGATCATACCGCAGGTGTCGGGGCAACTCCGGCCCCTCAATACGGCGTTCCATCTTTTCGCGAGTAGCGCCAAACGCCGTCCACCAGAACAGCTTTTACATCGTCATCCGGATAGCTTGCCTCATCGCCCGGACTGCGGTCCCCTATTTCCAGATACGTCACCTCGGCATCCGTCTCGTTCAGCAGCCGGTGCGCGTCGCCGGTGCCCGCCTTGAATCCGGCGCACATGCCGGGGGCGAGTTGTTCCTTTCCCGCGTTGGTGTGCAAGGTCGGGTGGCCGGAAACGATATACACGAATTCGTCCTGCCTTGAGTGCCCGTGCCGTAGTGAGGAACTTGCACCCGGCTGGAGCGTGGTCAGGTTGACGCCGAAATTTGTCAAGCCGAACACCTCGCCCAAGCGGCGTTTGACACGCCCCACCATCAATGGAGCGAATGGTGCTGGATATGAGGACGGGATGCTGACAGGCGCCGCCTCGGCAGCGGCAATCGCGACAGGTTTATGCATGATCAGCTCCCGGATGTGAAAGGGCGAAAATGACCGCGACCATGTCGGCTTTTCCGTGGCCGAGTGCTTCGGCACGGGCAAACAGCGCAACGCAGCGGTCAAGCAGTGGTGACGCGATAGCGCCCTGGCGCGACGCGTCGGCAATGAGCCGCGTATTCATCAGAACGTCGGACACGGCAGCCTGCACCGTATAGTCCTTGTCCACCAGTTTGGCCAGCTTGATGGTCGACACTTTGCTCGCCATCGGACCGGCATCGACAATCTCGCGAAATACCGCCAGATCGACCCCGCTCTGTTCGGCGAAATGCGTGGCTTCGGCCAGGCCGGCCACCATCGTAATCAGGAACAGGTTGACCGACAATTTCATCCGCAGCGCCTGGGGCACGGCGCCGCAGACGAAGGTTTGCGCGCACATCGGTTGCAGCAGCGGGCGCACCCGTGCAATCGCCTCCGCTTCCCCGGCCAGCATGCCGACCAGTTTGCCCTGTTCGGCCGGCACCCGCGAGCCGGACACCGGCGCTTCCACGTACGCCCCGCCGGCAGACACAATATCGCGCTCCAGCGCTTGCGAATACGCCGGCGCTGTCGTCCCCATATGGACGATCGTGCGGCCCGCGATCAGTTGCGTGAATCCCGGCGTACCACGTGCAAGTACCTGGTCGATCGCGACGCCATTGGCCAGCATCAGAATAACCACCGGCGCAGCCGCGAACACATCGGCCGAAGCAGCAGCGGCAGTGACCTGCACACCAGCGCCAGCCAGTGCGTCGATTTTGTCCGCGCTGCGGTTCCAGACCACCAGATCCGTACCCGCACGCGCCAGGTTCAGCGCCATCGCGAAACCCATGTTACCCAGTCCAATGAAACCGATCTTCATGACACACCCTCCTCAAGGCACGGCCGCTTCCGCCACAATCCAATCCTGCACTGCCCGCAATGCGGGGCTTGTCGCATTCTGGCGCGACACCAGCCAATACCCGTAGTCCGTCTCAACCGGCGTCCGGGCACTGGCCAGGGCGAGCTTGCCTTCGCCTAGCAAGCGGCCGAGCAAGGCCAGCCGCCCGAGCGCTACGCCCTGCCCTGCCAGCGCCGCCTGCACCACCTGATCATACTGGTTGAAAATGAGGCGCGCCTGCCCGGACGCCGCACCCTTGCGCCCCGCGCCGCGCAGCCAGTGCTTCCATTGCAGCCAGGGCCGCGAGCTGTCGTCGTAGTCGATCAGGACCTGGCGGCGCAGCGTGGCTTCCTCTTCGATTGCACTGATTCCCAGCGCAGGATGCGCGACCGGCGCCAGTACCTCGCCGAACAGGCGGATCGCGCCATACGGCGCCTGCACGTCCGGACAGTAACGCAGCGCCAGGTCCATGCCATCGCGCTCCAGATCCATGATGCGATTGGTCGCGGCCACGCGCACATCGATGTCCGGCGCAGCGCGCTGGAAGGCGCCCAGCCGTGGCAGCAGCCACAAGGACGTAACGCCGATGGTGGCGGTAATGGTGATGCACGGCCGCTCACCGGCAGGGCGCAGGGCGGCAATCACGGCGCCGAACTGCTCGAGCATCGGGTCCGCCGAGCGGAACAGGTGCCGGCCTTCCGGCGTGAACTCGATACTGCGATAGCCGCGCACAAACAGGCGGCAGCCCAGCCGCTGTTCCAGCGCCTGCACCTGACGGCTGACTGCGGACTGCACGATGCACAGGTCCTGCGCGGCGAGCGAAATACTCATGCGGCGCCCGACCGCGACAAAGGTACGCAGCAGATCCAGCGGCGGCAGGTCGATCAAGCGGTTTGGCATACGTTAACTCTCCCATGCCAATTAAAACACAGAACTCGCATGCTGCGCCGGCATGCGTAGCGAGCGTTTTGAACGTTTGAACGCAAGCCGCCGACGCATTCTAATGAAGGTTCCAAAGCGTCCCTTATTGCGAGGTTCAGCATGCACGTCATACCTGTCAACATCGAGCCCGTTAGCGCGACGCTCGAATTTTTGCAAAGCGCCACGCGCAAACCGGTCACACATATGCTGGCCCCACCGGGCGGGCATTCATGGGACAACAGCCACTATGCCCATGTGCCGGTCACGATTCGAAACGGCCGTGGCGCCGTGCACATGCCGGCACTGGACCGCGAAGGCTTCATGCTCCGCAGCGCGCCCACTGCCCTGCGCTCGTTTGACGACCGTGAGGCGATCAAGCGCATCTACTATGCCGAGATGCAGGCACTCGCCCTCGCTGTAACGGGGGCGCGGCACGCCGTCGTATTCGATCATGTGCTGCGCCGCCGTGCGCCGGGAACGCTGACGCCCTTTGGGGCGCGTGATGGTCACCGGCCCAGCGCGGCGGTGCGGGTGCACTGTGACTTTACCCCGGCATCGGCGCAGCGCAGGTTCGCGCTGGAGCGCGAAGCGCTGGGCATCGGCCCTGCTGCGCGTTTCGCCATCATCAACCTGTGGCGTTCAACCGGCTTGCCCGTATTGGATGCGCCGCTTGCCGTATGCGATTCGCGCACGGTCCGCCCTGACGATCTGGTGGCGGCCGATATCGTCTATCCGGACCGCACCGGCGAGATCTATCAAGTGCGCTACAACGCCGACCACGCCTGGACCTATTTCGATGCAATGCAATTCGAAGAGGTCCTGGTCTTCAAGCAATTCGACTCTGCCAGCGGCGTGGCGTGCTTTACACCGCATGCCGCTTTCGCCCATCCCGCCACGCCAGCTGGCACACCGCCGCGCGAGAGCATCGAGATCCGCTGCCTGGTCATCTTCGACTGAAAAGGGACGGCAATGAAAGACATCGAATTCTGGTTCGACTTTGGCAGCAACTACAGCTACCTGAGCATGATGCGCATCGGGCGCCTGGCGGCCGCTGCGGACCTGAGGGTGCAACTAAAACCGTTCATGCTCGGTCCAATCTTCAAATCGCTGGGATGGGAAACCTCACCCTTCGTGCTGCAAACGATGAAGGGCAACTACGTATGGCGCGATATGCAGCGGCAATGCGACAAGTACGGCTTGCGCTGGCAGCGCCCTTCTGTTTTTCCACGCAACGCGCTGCTTGCCGCGCGTGTGGCCCTGCATGGCGAAGGCACGGATTGGGTAGATGCATTTTGCGAGCGTGTGATGCTGGCCAATTTTGCCGAAGATCGCGAAATTGGCGATGAGCAGGTTATCGCCGGCATTCTCTCGGCGCTGGGGGCCGATAGCGAGGCAATGATCGCTGCCGCCCGAACGGAGGCATGCAAAAACATGCTGCGTGCACGCACGGCCGACGCGCAGGCGCGCGGCATTTTTGGTGCCCCCATGTTCTTTGTGGGCAGGGAAATGTTTTGGGGGAACGACCGGCTGGAGGATGCGTGCGGCTGGCCTGGTACGACCTTCCGCTGACCCGGCCGCTGTCGCGACCGGGTCATCATACTGCGCTGCTTACGCGCCGCAGCCGTAGGTACGGATACGATCGTAAGCCGCCTTGGCCTGAACCAGGCCATAACCGTACTTGGTATCGCGCCCTGCCGTCCCTAAATCAAGCGCGCTTCTGCCCAGCGTGGTGCGAATCTGCGCACCCGTGCAGCTTGGGAAGTAGCTCCACACCAGGGCCGCCACGGCAGCCACGTGCGGCGTCGCCATCGAGGTGCCGTTGAAGTAAGCGTACTTGGTGCCCTTGACCGCCAGCGGCACCGTGGAATACACGCTCACGCCTGGCCCGGTAATTTCCACCTTGCTGTTGTACTGCGAGAAGGAGGCCCACTGCTTGTACTCGTTGACCGCGCCGACCATCATCACGCTGGCATAGCCGGCAGGATAAGAGATCGACGAGTTGCCCGCATTGCCAGCAGCCGCCACACTCAGAATGCCGCGCGACGCCAGGTTGGCAAACGCGTTCGATTCGGTGGTGTTTGATCCGCTGCCGCCAAGCGACATCGAAATTACATTGGCGCCGGCCGAGGCGCACTGATTGGCCGCCGAGGCCAGGGTGGACGAATAGGCCCAGCCGCCCGCGCCGAACACCTTGACGAAGTGCAGTTTCAGGCGCTTGTTGCTGTTCACGCCGACCACACCCAGGCCACTGTTATTGACGGCGGCAATCGTGCCTGCCACGTGGGTGCCGTGCGAGTTCTGATCCTGATACCAGTTGCCGGTGCCCGAATCGTATTGGCCGCTCATGTTGGCGCTGTTGCCGACCAAGTCTTCGTGCGCACGGTCGACGCCGGAATCGATGATGCAAACCTTGCGGTTGCCGGCGTTGGTGTCGGGCAGCAGGTCAGCCTGCACCAGTTTGATCCCGTACGGGACCGCCTGGCCGGTAAAGTAAGGCGTACCCGTGGACGGCGTGGTCAGCGCAACCGGGTAGCGGATCAGGTCTTCCTCGACGTATTCGACGTTCGGATTGTTCTTCAGGCCCTGCAGCGCGCTCACCGGCACTTCAATGGCCATGGCCGTGGTGCCGAAGATTTCATGCTTGACGGTGCCCTTGGCAAAGGTCACAGCTGACTTCATGCTCGTCGTCGTGACGCGGCCTTCCTTGAATTTGACGATCACCCGGGTTGTGCCTTCCGCGGCCGAGGCCCCGCCAATGTATCCGCCCACTGCCACCAGTGCCACCAACAGCTTGACCGCGCGCGCGATCGAAGTACTTTGCATCATGTCGTCCTCCGTCAATTTGTGATTTTCAAGTTGCCGCAAGCTCTGTGGGCCTGCTGGCATCGCCTTGCAAATCGGATAGATCGGCAAGTGAAAACGAGTGTATTTGAAAATTTTCCCAAATCGATTTAGTCACAAAATTAGACAAATTCCGTGGTGAATAACACAAACTTGCAAAAAGATCTGTATAGACGATCTTCCGTGCCGGCATGGTAGTGCTACCATCGCGCGCCTTTGGCACTGGGCGCCGCGTAACCTTAAGTTTCTGGAGGGAAATTACTTTCGGAAAATATTCGTTGTTTTGGCGCATCGTTACGCACCGTTTCCGTGCGGAAATGTTAATGTGCGCACTTATTTGGTTCACATTCCTCTCCCGATAACGTACCTTCTCGTCTTGCCATCCCCGCCCCTGATGGTCAGCAGTTATCGACCTATCGCCCCTCCCCGCTATAGACCACTTAGTCCGTTTCGTCGCGTTCCTTCGAACAAGGTCTCATCATGCAAGCAAGCCAAGACAACACCGCCGCTGAATTTCTGGCGTTTACCATGGGTCAGGAAGAGTACGGCCTGGACATCATTAAAGTGCAGGAAATCCGTGGCTACGAGGCCGTGACGCGCCTGGCCAACGCGCCTGATTATTTTATGGGCGTCATCAATCTGCGCGGCGTGATCGTGCCAGTCATCGACATGCGCATCAAGCTCGAACTGGGCACCCCGACGTACGACCAGTTCACCATCGTCATCGTGCTCAATATCAAAGGTACCGTGATGGGCATGGTGGTTGACAGCGTGTCCGACGTGACCACGCTCACGGCCGACCAGATCCGCCCGGCACCCGCTTTCGGCAGTGCCATTGATATCGATTATCTGATCGGTTTGGGCACGCTTGGTGAACGAATGCTGATCCTGGTCGACATCGAGAAACTGATGGCAGGCGATGACATCGGCCTGGCACAAAAGCTTGCTGCCTGATCGCGCATTTTCGGCAGCACCACAATCACTGAAACGGAAGTAGAAGATGCAAATTACGAATTTAAAGATCGGCGTTCGCCTTGGTCTGGCGTTTGGCGCCATCTGCACCATGCTGGTTCTCATCACGGGCTTCAGTATCGCGATGCTGTCCAAGGTCAATGACAGCACGGACGTGATCGTCAACGACAGAATGCCAAAAATCGCGGCCACCAATGCACTGCTCACGGACATCAACGACATCGCGATTGCTCTGCGCAACATGATGCTGACAGAGAATGCTGATGACCGTAAGAAGCAGATGGACGCGATCATGGCGCAGCGCAGCGATGCCGGCAGCAACCTGGCTATTCTCAATGCCAGCCTGAAGGTCGGACGAGGCCGCGAACTGCTCACCGAGATGAACGGCGCGAATGCCAGTTACGAGAAGGGCCAGGACGAGCTCATCAAGCTGATCAACAACGGGACGCCGGACGAGGCAAAAGCCTATCTCAGCGGCAGCCTGCGCCCTGTCCTCGGCGCGTACAAGAAGCTGATCGCCGAGCAGCTCAAATACCAGAACGAGCAGGCAACCAAGTCCGGTGAAGCGGCGGCGGAGACTTATTCGAGCACGCGTCTGCTCATCGCGGGCATCGCCGTGGCGATCCTGATCGTATCAGCCGTGCTGGCATTGCGGATTACGGTGTCGATCACGCGCCGTCTGTCGCGCGCGGTCACGGTGGCCACGACTGTTGCCGCTGGCGACCTGAGCAGCCAAATCGATGCGGAAGGCAAGGACGAAGTCGGCCAGCTGATGGCCGCGTTGAAAGCGATGAACGACAGCCTGGCACGCACCGTGGGCAGCGTTCGCATTGGCACCGAAACGATTTCCACGGCCGCGGCCCAGGTGTCGGCAGGCAACCTGGACTTGTCCTCGCGTACGGAACAACAAGCCAGCTCGCTTGAAGAAACCGCCTCGTCGATGGAAGAGCTGACCAGTACCGTCAAGCAGAATGCCGACAATGCGCGCCAGGCAAACCAGCTGGCGGTTTCGGCCTCCGAAGTCGCAGTCAAAGGGGGCAACGTCGTGGCGCAGGTGGTCGATACGATGGCTTCGATTAACGCGTCGTCGAAGAAGATTGTCGACATTATTGGCGTCATCGACGGCATCGCATTCCAGACCAACATTCTGGCCCTGAATGCCGCAGTGGAAGCAGCGCGTGCGGGCGAACAGGGCCGCGGCTTTGCTGTCGTCGCATCTGAAGTCCGCAATCTGGCGCAACGCTCGGCCGCCGCGGCCAAGGAAATCAAGACCCTGATCAGCGATTCGGTGGAAACCGTCGATGCCGGTGGCAAGCTGGTTGACCAGGCTGGCGCGACGATGGCGGACATTGTGCAATCGATCACGCGCGTGACCGACATCATGTCGGAAATCGCTTCGGCGAGCTTGGAACAGACCATGGGCATCGAGCAGATCAAT
>DASWMN010000162.1:0-4619 GCA_036399735.1 Telluria sp.
CATATCGAGCTGGCGCCGGAGCAGTGGGCCATTCACCAGTATTCCGACCTCCATCTGACCGCGCGCGACGCCAAAACGGCGCGCATGATCAACGACGTGGCCGACTTCAAGCCGCCGCGCGGTGCCCATATCCGCAATATATAAAGCGCAGCGCGCCCAATAGAAAAGAGCCTGACAACGGCGGAACCGCTGCAGACTCTTTCGATTGCTTCCTGTTCGATCGCTGTTACGGCTTAGCCCGGAAACCCGGCCTCACCGAGCGCGCCGCCGCAGCGGCGCGGATCAGCGGTTGTCGCTGCTCTTGTTGCCCGACTGGCGGCTGCCCGAATCCGAACCGGATTGACGCGAACCGCCCTTGTCGTCATTCTTGTGGCTTTGACGCCCGGCTTCCACGTGCTGCTCATGGGTGCCGCCCTGGGTGCCGCTGCCCGAGCGCGAGCCCGAACCGGAACCCTGGTTGCCCGACTGCTTGTTCGAACCGCCGCTGTCGCTCTGCTTGTTCTGACCACCTTTTTGATTCGAGTTCATGTTCATTCCTTTGTAAAGTTTGAAAATGTCGTGCTCGCCGTTCCGCTAAAAAATTGTTTCTGATCAGCGTTTCCGGAGACACAATGATGGGAGCCGCACCTTTCAATCGCTATCGGATGAGCGCTTGAACCCGTGTAGGAGCCATTCCTACAAGTTTGAAACAATTCTCTGCTGTATTTTCAATTTACTGGTCCTCCCAGTCCAGGTCGCGCCCTGCGACCTGGGCCTGGGCCCGGACGGGCGCTGTCTTCGGTCCCGGTGCTACGGACGGGACCACTGCCATTGCCGGGCGGTGCGCGCCGTGCCCGGCGCACGGGGGATGGCGCGGGTTGCTGTGGGCCAGGTGCAGCAGGGGCGCGGAAGGATAATCCGGCCCCAGTTTCAAGACGCTCAGGGTGCGGGTCAGCGCGGCAGCGTGATCGCGCAGGCGGGCGGCCACTTGCGCCGCGCGCCGCGTGCGCGCACCGTCGCGCATGGCGGCCTGTTCCTGCGTTTCGATCGTTTCATGCAGCTGCATGATCGCTGCGGCCTGCTGTTGCGCGCTGCTATTGAGCTGATCGATGCAGTCGAGTGTGCGTTGGGCCCCCAGGTTGGCGTCGTCATGGGCGCGGCTGATCCGCGCCAGCAGATCGCTGGCCGCGGCTGTCCTGCCCAGGGTGGCATCGATGAGCACCTTGAGCTCGCGGGCGGTGCATGCCGACTGCTGCGCCAGAGCGCGCATTTGGTCGGCGATGGCAGCGAAGCCATGGCTTGCTGCGCCCGTCCGGCCAGCTTCCAGCGCCGCGCTGAGCGCCAGTACATTCGCTTGCAGGGCATGTGCATGGATGCTGGCATGCACATCCTTGATGCGGCGCGTCGCGCTATCAATCGCCCCCATTTCCATACGCAGTGCCGCCAGCGATGCTGCGCTTTCATGGAGCGCGGCGCAGCCTGCGCGCAGGGTGGCGCGCGACTGCTGCACCGAACTGGTCTGGGCAGCGGCTGCGGCGCACAGTGACGCGCTTGCAGTGCGGCCTGCCGCCAAGGCCGCAGCCTGCGCATCGGCGCACGCGGACAGGTCGAGTCCGGCGCGCAGGATTTCCAGCGCGCCGTCCGCGACGCCGAGGTTGGCGGCTCGTGTTTGCGCAACAATGTCCGAAAGGAAAGCATTCATTTCTTGCATTATGGAAATAAGTTCATTATTCTTGAGGCTGTGGTCACTGATGTCAAGATTGCCGGTACTAGCCTGGCGTGCGATTTCCATGGCCAGCATGGCGGGACCGGCCACGGTGCGCTGCAGCCACAGGGCCAGCCCGGCACTCACCACCAGGCCGGCGCCGAGGGCAAGCAGGGCGCTGAGGCGCACCGTAAAAATATGTTCCGCCGCACCGCTAAACTTTTGCCTTACAGCAACCGTTAACCAGTCAGGCGCGCTACACTGCGTCAGGATCCAGAGCACGATTGCCGTGTTCATACTGCAGAGCAAAGCAAAGCAGAAGTACAATTTCAGACGGGTGTCGAGCGGGCGCAGGGCAGGCATGGCGGGCATCCTTGGCAAGTGAAGCGGCGGGTCACCTTTGTTATGTTAAGGAAAGGGGTCGGCCCAACTTTGCGGGGGATCAAAAAGTCCCGAAGGCAAGAAATTTCGATTGTTTCTTCGAATTTTGTGAGTTTTTGCAAGTTTTTCGATTTATTTGCGATTCCTTTCCTTTTGGCTATTGCCTTGTGGAAAGGCTGTGGCACAATTGGTGGTAGCGTAGTCAAAGTAGTATTTCCCCGGAGAAGACCAGATCATGGCATCAGCGGCAACATCAACAGTAAGTGCAAAGAAAGCGGCAGCGGTGTCGCAGCATGAGCTATTGGATTCGCTGATCGCAATCGTGCTGAAACACGCCAACGAGCAGTTGAAGGGCATGTGTACCCGCCTGGTTGCCAGCCTGCTCGACATTGACGATCCGCGTCTCGATGCGCGCCAGGTGTTCCAGCGGGTCAAGTCGGGCAATTTGCTGAAGGAGAACAGTTACGCGTTCTTTCATCTCGCTTCAGGTGGCCTGGACAAGGCCTTGCACAGTGCGGTAGACGAGCTATTGCCACGTCCACGCAAAGTGGCGTCCATCAGCGAGGCCAGCCTGTCGCTGGTGCCGTTCGAAGTCATGGACCAGCGCGTCGCGTTCGATGCCGTCAGCCGTCCCTTCGAAATGAAGTATGCGAGCCAGATCGCCACGCTCAATGTGCGCATCGGCTTCCTCCTCAACCGTGACATTCTGCGTATTTCGCAAAATCCCTTCCGGCCTGAGATGTTCCTCTCGGTCATTAATGACGCGTGGAAAGAATTTGAACCGAACGAAGAAGCCCACGCCCTGATCGTCCCGCTGCTGCAGCCGGCCGTGATGTGGGACTTCGGACCGATGTACGACGCGCTGTGCGAGGCGCTCATCAGCCGTGGCCAGCCCGGCTCGATTGACTCGTTCAACATTAAAAAAACCGAAAGCGCCAACGCGGCCAAGGCCCAGCGTGCCAAGAAGCAAGATGCGCTGGCCAAGCAGCTGCGCCAGTTCCTGGCCGGCGGCGCCGAGAGTGAATTCGGCGACGACATTCCACTGATTCCCGATTTGCCCGCCATAAGCAGCTCGGGTGGCGGCTGGCGGCCGAGCGGCGCCGAAGGTTTTGGCGTGGAAGCGCCGCTCGAGCCAAGCCAGGCCGTGCACGCCGGCATGCAGCCGCAGTTTGCCGGCGCAGGCCAGATGGGCCAGCATGGCGGCCAGTACAGCGGCGCGCCGATGGGGCAGCAGCAGGGCGGCAACGGCCAGCCTTCGCCGCACCACGGCAACCATTATCCCGATCACGGTGCGATTGGCGCCGCGCTCGGTCAGGCCGGCTATGGCGCCGCGCAGGCACCGCTGCTCGACATGCTCAAGGCCTTGCAGGCACGCATGCCGGAACAGTTCGCCGCCACACCGCTGGCGCCGAACGCGGGCCAGGCACTCGATGTGTTCTATCTGCCACGCCTGAAAGAAGGCTTGCCGAAGGGCTCGCTGAGCCGCGGTGACGAAAGCACGATTGACCTGTTGTCGAAAGTGTTCGAGACGGTCTTCCTGGATCCAAACATCCCACAGGAAACGCGCGAACTGATCAAGTTCCTGCAGATTCCGGTACTCAAGGCAGCGCTGTCGGACAAGAACTTCTTCTTCGAAGAAGCACATCCGGCGCGGCGCATGATCGACCTGCTCTCGCGCATGGGTCTGGAGCAGCGCAGCCAGGACGATCCTCTGTTCCAGGCCATGCAGCGCAGCGTGGACCGGGTCGGGCGAGAAGCCGACGACGGTGCCGTCTTCAGCAGCGCCGTGGAAGAGCTGGAAGCGTCGATCAAGGCCGACGAAAGCCAGGCGGTCGAAGCGATTGCCGAGCCGATCGCGGTCGCGCTCAAGCAGGAAAAAGTCTACGCAGCAACCCGCTCGGCCAAAACGGCCGTGGCCGCGCGCGTCAGCAGCGGCGAAGTGGTGGCCGTGCTCGAGACCTTCCTGGAAAACAAATGGACCTCGGTGCTGACGGTTGCCTACAGCGTCGAAGAAGACAAGCCGGGCGCGGTCAGCAGCGCCACCAAGACCATGGACGACCTGATCTGGAGCGTCAAGCCGAAGATCACCCACGACGAGCGCAAGCAGCTCATCGCCAAGCTGCCGGGTCTGCTGGCCACGCTGAACAAATGGCTCGATGTGATCAAGTGGCAGGAAGCCGAACGCCTGCAGTTCTTCGCCGAACTGGCCGAATGCCATGCGTCGATCGTGCGCGCGCCGCTCGACATCACGCCTGAGCGTCAGCTCGAAATCGCGGTGGAAGTGGCCCAGGAAGACGCCAAGCGTCGCCTGGAAAAGGAAACTGCCGCTGCCATCGAACCGGAAATCGAAGTCGACGAGGCTGTGCTGACGGTGGAAACGCTCGAGCGCGGCGCCTGGCTTGAATTTACCCAGACCGACGGCAGTCTGCTCAAGGCCAAGCTGGCCTGGGTCAGCCCGCTCAAGACGCTGTTCATCTTCTCGCTGGGTGCACGCAAGGAATCGTTCTCGCTGTCGTCCGAGAAGCTCATTGCCGGTGTCCGGGCGACCAAGGTC
>DASWMN010000163.1:0-2864 GCA_036399735.1 Telluria sp.
TATGCAATTGGTCAAAACCACCCGAGATACCCTTCTCCGGCCACTGCAGATCGTGAGCGGTATTGTCGAGCGTCGGCACACTATGCCGATTCTGGCCAATATCCTCATCCGCAAGGACGGCGAAAGCGTCTCGTTCCTGTCCACCGACACCGAAGTGCAGATCACCACGCACGCCAACATCGGTTCGGGTGCCGAAGTTGCCGGCACCACGGTCGCAGCGCGCAAGCTGCTCGACATCCTGCGCGCGCTGCCGGAATCGGGCGACGTTACGATGAAGCTGGAAAACAAGCGCCTGACGGTCCAGACCGGCAAGTCGCGCTTTGCCCTGCAGACCCTGGCTGCTGAAGAGTTCCCGACGGTTGCCGTCGCCGACACCTACAACGCCACCGTCACGCTGCCGCAAAAAACCCTGAAGCACCTGTTCAACATGGTGCACTTCTCGATGGCGCAGCAGGACATTCGCTATTACCTGAACGGTCTGCTGCTGGTGCTAGACGGGCGCAACGTGATCGCCGTGGCAACCGACGGCCACCGTCTGGCCTTCTGCCAGGTGGAAACGGAACAGGAATTCACGCGCCAGGAAGTCATCATCCCGCGCAAGACCATTATCGAACTGCAGCGTCTGCTGGAAGAAAGCGACGAAACCGTGCAGCTTGATATTTCCGCTTCGCAAGTCAAGCTGACCTTCGCCGATATCGAGCTGGTCTCGAAGCTGGTGGAAGGCAAGTTCCCTGACTACACCCGCGTGATTCCGAAGGGTTACAAGAACGACTTCACGATCGGCCGCGACGAACTGCTGCGTTCACTGCAGCGCGCTGCGATCATGACCAGCGACAAGTTCAAGGGTGTGCGCTGCATCATCACCCCGGGCAGCATGAAGATCAGCTCGACCAATGCCGACCAGGAAGAAGCGGTCGAAGAACTCGAGATCGACTACGGCGGCGACAGTGTGGACATCGGCTTCAACGTGACCTACCTGCTCGACGTGCTGAACAACCTGAAGTGCGACCAGATCAACATCTCGCTGGGCGACTCGAACTCGTCGGCGCTGATCTCGATTCCAGATAACGCCGACTTCAAGTATGTCGTGATGCCGATGCGTATTTAATTAGAGCAGCAGAGGGGTGCGCCGGTTTCATGCGCCCCCCGCACCAGTACCCGATACATCAGTTATTTGAGAAAGCAGTCCATGTCCGAGAACACACCAGCAATCCCCGCCAAGATCGAAGAATACGGCGCCGCCTCGATTCAGATCCTCGAAGGTCTGGAAGCGGTCCGCAAACGCCCCGGCATGTACATTGGCGACACTTCGGACGGCACCGGCTTGCACCACCTGGTGTTCGAGGTCCTGGACAACTCCATCGACGAATCGCTGGCAGGCCACTGCACCGAGATCCACGTCACGATCCACTCCGATAACTCGATCTCGATCACCGACAACGGCCGCGGCGTCCCAACAGGCCTCAAGTTCGACGACAAGCACGAGCCAAAGCGCAGCGCGGCCGAAATCGTCATGACTGAACTGCACGCCGGCGGCAAGTTCGACCAGAACTCCTACAAGGTATCGGGCGGCCTGCACGGCGTGGGTGTCTCGTGCGTGAACGGCTTGTCCAAGCTGCTCAAGCTGACCATCCGCCGCGACGGCAAAGTCCACTACATGGAATTCGTGCGCGGCGTACCGCAGAACCGCGAAATCGAAATGCGTGACGGCGTGGCTGTCTCGCCGATCAAGGTGATTGGCGAAACCGACAAGCGCGGCACCGACGTCCACTTCTGGGCCGACGAAGAGATCTTCACCCACGTCGAATTCCATTACGAGATTCTGGCCAAGCGGATTCGCGAACTGTCGTTCCTGAATAACGGCGTGAACATCAAGCTGACCGACCAGCGCACCGGCAAGGAAGAAGTATTCGCGTTTGAAGGCGGCACCCGTGGCTTTGTTGAGTACATCAACAGCGCCAAGACCGTGCTGCACCCGACCGTATTCCAGGCCACCGGCGAACGCATGTCGGACCAGAACACCAATATCACCGTGGACGTGTCAATGCAGTGGAACGACACCTACAACGAGCAGGTACTGTGCTTCACCAATAACATCCCGCAGCGCGACGGGGGCACCCACCTGACCGGCCTGCGCGCGGCGATGACGCGCGTGATCAACAAGTACATCGACGAACACGAGTACGCAAAAAAAGCCAAGGTAGAAATCACCGGCGACGACATGCGCGAAGGCCTGACCTGCGTTCTGTCCGTCAAAGTGCCTGAGCCGAAGTTCTCGTCGCAGACCAAGGACAAGCTGGTGTCAAGCGAAGTGCGCGGCCCGGTAGAGGAGATCGTCGCCAAGACCCTGACGGACTACCTGGCCGAAAAGCCGAACGACGCCAAGATCATCTGCGGCAAAATCGTCGAAGCTGCACGTGCGCGCGAAGCGTCGCGCAAGGCGCGCGACCTGACCCGCCGCAAAGGCGTGCTCGATGGCCTCGGCCTGTCGGCCAAGCTGGCCGACTGCCAGGAAAAAGATCCTTCCCTGTGCGAACTGTACATCGTCGAGGGTGACTCCGCAGGCGGCTCCGCCAAGCAGGGCCGCGACCGCAAGTTCCAGGCGATTTTGCCACTGCGCGGTAAAGTGCTGAACGTTGAAAAAGCGCGCTTCGAAAAAATGCTGTCGTCGGAACAGATCACTACCCTGATCGCCACGCTCGGCACCTCGATCGGCCCGGACGAATTCAACGTCGAAAAGCTGCGCTACCACCGGATCATCATCATGACCGATGCGGACGTCGACGGCAGCCATATACGGACGCTGCTCTTGACGTTTTTCTACCGGCAGATGCCGGAACTGGTCGAGCGCGGCCACATCTACA
>DASWMN010000164.1:0-21018 GCA_036399735.1 Telluria sp.
CAGGAATGGCGAAAAAGGCCGTCGTAGGTGCCGTCATGCACAAGCTCGCCCATCTCATTTACGGCGTGCTAACCAACGGCAAGCCCTTCGATCCTCAATATCTGAATAAAGGGCTTGCCATCCAAGACAGTATCTGACCCCTGTTGGCAGGCAAGGCAACGTCGCTCTGTTCAGTGCATCAAGGCAGTGTCACTTTCCACGTGTCTTGCACGCACTTGACGTAGTTGTCAGGGATGAGCGCGCTGTAAGGGGTCTGGTAGTTCACCAGCTGGCATTGGTACTCACCGCCGCTGTTCCAGTTCTTCTCCCAATAGATGCTGTACGCCGCCGAACTGCTCGGACCAAAGCGCTGCATCGTCGCGCACGACAGTTGTTCGCTGCCGATAGCGAACCCAAGCCCCGCCGCAAACTGCTTGTAGTAGTTGATCCGGTTTTGCGCCGCTTGCCGCTCCGTCCCGCCGCCACATTCCGCGTTGATGATCATGATGGTCGTGGCGAAGTTGTTGCCGGCGCCCGCGGCCTGGTCCGCCGCATTCGGCACCCAGGTGCCGTCGATCACGTGCAGCATCGATGGCTTGGGCGGTTGCGGATACACGAAGAAGAAGGTGGCCGACGCCAGATTGAGCCAGGTCGACGCGACCTTGTCCGGGTCACGCAACAGTACAGACTGGTCGCCCGCGAACATCACTTGCGAGAATGGCCCGTAGTTGTAGTTGTACGAAAGCTGCTTCGCTCCGCGTCCAAAGTACTTCTTGAATGAGCCATCCGGGTTTTTCCCGCAGGTCCATACCGCGTTGAAGACGGGATCGGCACACTCGGCGTTGTAGCCGCAGCCGGCGCCAGTCTCGTTGCAACCCAGCTCGCGCAGATACGTCAGACCCTGGCGCCATTCGGGCACCGAACTGCTGGCGTTATGGTCGCCCGTCTCTTGCGTGAAGTGCGCGAACATCGTCGCCAGCGCGTGTTTGCAAATAGTGTCCGCGTTGCGTCCGTCGCTGTAGTCGTCACATAGCGCGGGGAACTTGGCGACCGCCTGCAGGAAGCGCTGGTAGGTATAGCTCGATTCGCGCACCGGGAAGTAGTAGTCCCAGCTTGCCGAAGGCAGCAATCGCTCAACCCGGCGCACGTTAACCGGGTTCGCCGCGCGTCCCGGGGTCACCTGCTCCAGCGAGGCGTTGTCGAGCGTGCGCAGGGATGCCTTCATCGTGCGGAAGAAGGCGTTGTCCGTCAGCTGTGCTTCACGCGCCTGCGCTTGTGCCTTGGTGGGTATGCCACCCGGTGTTGGCGTTGGTGTCGGTGTGGGCGTTGGTGTTGGTGTCGGCGTCGGCGTCGGTGTGGGCGTCGGCGTCGGCGTTGGTGTCGGAGTCGGCGTTGGTGTCGGCGTCGGCGTCGGCGTCGGCGTGTCCGTCGTCAGTTCCCACGGCCCCCATTGCTCGGTTCCCGGCACATTCCCCTGGGTCCACCACTTGGCCTTGTACACCTTGTTTTGATAGCTCGCACACATGCCCAGCGTGTAGACCGAGGTGGCGCTCCACGCGGGGCAGGACGCCGCTGTCGTCGCCAACAGCTTTGTCGCCACCGGCTGCGGCGCCGAGTCGCTGCCGCCACATCCGCTCAGGAATCCGGCCACCAGCACCGTGGCCAGCACTGATAAATGATTTCGTATCATCTTGTTCTCGCTTATATTGATTGATCAACGCAGCCCGACCGGCAGCTCAGGATATTCATCGGCCAGCGCGTAGCGCACGCCCCCCACCGTAATCACATACGCCGACGGCCCGGTGATTGGCAGCTTGTAATTAAGCGTGATAGACACCGATGCCCCTGGCGCGAGCGACTGCCAGCCTGGTATCGTGAACTGCGCCCGGTTGAAGTTGGCCTTGAAGCCGCCGATGTTATTCGGCCCGTTGTAACCGGCGCTGATCGTTTTCAGTCCGAACCCTGACTGGTCGCTCATGTCCGCCGGCGCTGCAACCGGATACGAGAACTCGACCACGCTGCCACCCGGGATTGTCAGCGCAGACTTGTTAGTGACCGTCATGACCGGGTTGATCGGGTAATTACTGTCACCAAGCTTCCATCCACCGAGTTCGATGGTCACGTTGGCGCTCGATGCCGGCACCGCCGTCTCCGCGCGCTGATTGCCATACGGGCCCGCCAGCTTGAAGGCGTTGAAGATGTTGGTGGTCAGTGTGGAGCCCATGAAGTACTGGCCCTTGCCCGCGTTGGCGGCTGGATTCCACGCGTAGTCGCCAGCCAGTTCCCAGATCATGATGCCGCCCACGTTGTTGTTGACGATGTAGCTGGTCTTGGCGCCGATCGACTGCGCCGTCTCGGTCGACAGGAACACGCGCTTGCTCGCGTTCCACAGCCATGGCGCTGCCATCGTGGCGCTGTAGTTGGGGGCGTAGGTGCCGGTCAGGACTTTGTCGGGCACCTTGTAAGCGTCCAGGTAGTCAGGCAGGATCGCTTTCTCCAGATTGAGTGCGTGCCACAGCGGATTGCCGCCACCAGGTACGGCCTGGCCGTTGCTGTCGAGGTCATGCCACAGGTTGTCGATACCGACCGCGCCTTCGCCGCAGCTTGGAACGCCCGCGCAGGTGACGGTCGAATTGACCAGCGCGGTGGTGCCCCACAGGCCGTTGGTGCCGCCGTTGACGTTTTTCCAGCCACGCGTGTAGTAAGGCACGCCCAGATTGATACGCCCTGCCTGCAGGGCACCGCGATAGTAGCGATAGGCCCAGTCGACGTTCAGATAACCGATGTTGGCGAACTGGTAGGCGTTCCCGGCACGCAGCTCGGCGTCGCTGCCGTCATCGAACAGGGCGGCATTCGGACCGACATACTGGTTCCAGCCGCCGTGCAGGTCGTAGCTCATCAGACTTGCATAGTCGAGGTACTTGAGGCCCGAAAGATTCTCTTCACCGCGCAGTATCCATGCCGATGCAGATCCGGCGATAGTCAGCATGTAGTACTTCTTGTCGGCGACAGCGGCTGCATCGAGCTTGGTGCGGACCCGCTCCAGCAGTACGTTGTAGCCTTTCATCAGCCCGGCCAGACGCGGCTTGGAGAGCGAGAAGTCGAGTGGATTGCCGGCGGCGTTGTTGGTCGTCGGGTGCTCGTAGTCGATGTCGATCCCATCAAAGAAGCGGTACTGGCGCAGGAACGCAACCATCGAGTCGGCCAGCGTGTCGATGCCGGCGCTGTTGAGGGATCCGTCGATATTGGTCGTGGCGGTGTAGAAGCCGCCGCTGCCTGCCCAGCCGCCCACCGACAGCATGATCTTCACGCCCGGGTACTTCTTCTTGTATTGCGCCAGCAGGTTGAAGTGGCCCTGGTAGGGCAGGGTCGGATCCATTGCCGCCGCCGGATTGCCTGGCCATGTCAGGCCGGTATCCGGGTTCGTCGGGCCACTGCCGATCAGAACTTTCGAGTTGCCCGTGTCGACCGCCGCAAACGCGTAGTTCACGTGGGTGATTTTATCCCAGGGGATGTTGTTGACGAGGTAGGACGGTGTGCCATCCTTGCCAGTACGCCAGCTGGTGAAGTAGCCGACGATGCGGCGGTTCAAACCATGCGCCAGCACTTCGCGGCCATTCGCATCGTACACGCCGCAATAAGGCACGTTCGGAACGGTCGAACGCAAGCCGTCAGGGCGGCATGGAACGGCCGTTGGCGTCGGTGTTGGTGTTGGCGTCGGAGTCGGGGTAGGCGTTGGTGTTGGAGTAGGTGTTGGAGTAGGCGTTGGTGTGGGTGTTGGGGTGGGTGTTGGGGTGGGTGTCGGCGTCGTCTGCAGCGCCCAGGGTCCCCATGCCTCGGCCCCCGGGATATTATTCTGCGTCCACCACTTCGCGGTGTAGGTCTTGTTCTGATAGGAGACACAGTCGCCCAGCAAATAGACCGCGGTGGCGGACCACGCGCTGCAGCTGGCCGTTGTGGCCAGCAGTTTGGTCGCCGGCTGCGTGGGCGCAGGGGCCTGACCGCCGCAGGCGGACAAAGCTCCGCCTAGCACAGCGATGATTAGTCGATGCTTGTACATGTACTACTCCTTGTGAACCCGTCAGAAGTCGTGGTCTGGCGGGTAATTCGTGTAGAAGTCGTTCTGCCAGTGGAAGTTGGTCGACGCGAGCGTGACCGATATGTCGAGCGCTTCAACGTAATGCCACCATCCGACCGGCAGGAACAGGATCTCGCCCGGTTCCAGCACGCATTCGAGTACTGGCACGCCATTCATGGCGGGGAAGCGTTGCAGGTCGATGTTGCGCGCATCTACCTCGGTGAAGCAGTGGCGATGGTTGTAGACATTCGCCAGTTCGCACGGTGCGATCAGGCGCACGCGCTTGCGTCCCAGGATCTGGGACATGAAGTTGTTGGTCAGGTCGTGATGGAAGGGCGTGATCGTGCCGGCCGGTCCGAACCAGAAGAAGCCTTTGCGGCCCGGATCGTCGTCCAGATACTCGGGCAGCGTGCCCACGTCATCCCACAGTTCCTTGATCGCCTCGCGGTTGAGCGAGTCGTTATTCGCCGTCATGTAGAAGTCGTTGCTGGTGCCGCTGTTGCGCACCATGTCTACATACTCGCCGAATGGCAGCTTGCGCTTGTGCGCAATGCTGTTGAGTTCATAGTTCGTATCCGCGTTGCGCCCGAACTGGACTTCCACCATCCGGTCACGGAAACGCTCCGCGCCAAAATAGTCGAGATTCCACTTGGTTCGCGCCGGATAGTGATCCAGCATGCCGGTGATGATCACCGGGCGGTTGGTGCGGTAGTACTGCTCCAGGAACTCGTTCCCGGTCAGCTTTTCGCGTCGTTCGATTTCATTGGCGCCGATGCGGTTCAGCTTCGACTGGATTGACAGCACCCAGTCACGTTTGTTGATGCGGTTAACCAGCCGGCGTGCGCCGTGCAGGTAAGGACTGCGGATCGCTGTTTCGATTTCCGCATTCGCTTCCCGGGTGCTGATGCCCGCGTTGACCAGTACCGCAGCAATGGCAGGAGGCGCGACACCGAGCATCAGGTTTTCTGCAATCCAGCGCCGCCATTCATCGCCGACGCGCGCCATCGTTTGCACTTTCGCTTGAGTCTTCACTGCTGTCTCCTGTCCCCGCAATATTTTTATGAAATCTGAAAGGGCGCCAGCGGCGGGGGAACCGCCAGCGCCACGCTTCAAGCCTTACCGGCCTTGCCAGACCTCCGTCGTCAGCTCGCCACTCGCGTCGCCGTCAAGCTCCCACGAGAAGGCGCCGCGCAGACCCTGGTCACGTACATACTGCATTTTAGTGCGAATCACGGTTGGATCGTCATAACTCCACCATTCTCCGCCCGGGGTGTACAGGAACAGCTGCTTGGTGACCGGGTGAACCCAGCGTTGGCCAGCTTTCGCCTTGAGCACCTTGTAGTCGTCGATACCGGCTTCATACGCTCCCGATGCACCGCCCGTGGCCGACTGGTACAGGCCATTTGCATTCGGACCTGCCGCAACACCCTTCCATCCGCGGCCGTAGAACGGCACGCCGAGGAGGATTTTGTTCTTCGGCATACCGGCAGCCACCAGGGCCGTAATCGCATCATGCGAATTGTACTTGGCAATCACGCCGGTCGATGGATCGGCCGGATCATGATACAGCGGTGCGTGGAAGTTGGTCGTCGTTTCCCAGCCACCGTGGAAGTCGTAGGTCATGACGTTGACCCAATCCATGTACTGGCCGTACAGGTTAGGTTCGGTCTGGGCGATCTTCTCGGTGCCCGCGCCAATTGCCGCCGTCAGCGCATAACGCTTGCCGTCGATGGCGCCCTGCGCGTCGAGCTGGGTGCGGAATTCCTGCATCAGCAGCGTGAAGTTGCGCTTGTCGTTGACGGTGTCGACCGTGTTGTACGGCTGACCGCCACCGCCCGGGTATTCCCAGTCGATGTCGATACCGTCAAACACGCCCTTGCCCGAACCCGGACCACCGCGGCCATCCTGGACTGGCAAGTCGCCAGCGATGAACTGCTTGACGCAGGACCGTACCAGCTGCTTGCGCAGCGCGTCGGTTTTGGATGCGGCCGAGAAGTTCTTCGACCAGCTCCAGCCGCCGAGCGAGATGAACACGCGCAGTTTCGGATGGGCTGCCTTGAGCAATTTCAGCTGCAGGAAGTTACCCGACAGTTTGGCATCCCATGGCACCGCTTTGCCATCGACCGTACGGGCCGGCGAACGCTGATAGTCGGAGTAGGCGTCGCCACCGGTACCGGCTTCCGGCGAGGTTGGCGAGTCGTTGCCGATTTCAGCTTTGGTCACCATGTCGCATTCGTAGCCGCCGTTTTTGGCGTAGACGTTACCGAAAGCGTAGTTGATGAAGGTCAGCTGATCGGCCACGCTGGTCTGCACGCCACCGACATTGGTCTTCGCGGTGTGGATATCTGCCACTTCGTATGCGCGGCCATACACGCCCCATTGGGCGAAGTAGGAACCGATTTCACGGCCGCCGATTGGTGTCGGTGTCGGCGTTGGCGTCGGCGTTGGCGTAGGTGTCGGGGTAGGCGTTGGCGTTGGCGTCGGCGTTGGGGTAGGTGTCGGCGTCGGCGTAGGTGTCGGCGTTGGCGTTGGCGTTGGCGTGTTGCAGTTGCCACCCGTGCCCCACAGCGTTGGCGAATCCTTCGGATTCCAGTTGGTGCCCACGTAAGCCGTGTGCGTTACCAGTGCGGTGTACGACAGGCCGAGATAGCTCACCACTTTGCCGGCCGTGTAGGTCACGCCTTCGGCCCAGATGGCGCACGAAGGCGTCGGGGTAGGCGTTGGTGTCGGTGTCGGTGTTGGCGTCGGGGTTGGTGTTGGTGTTGGTGTTGGTGTCGGCGTCGGCGTCGGCGTTGGTGTCGGGGTGGCGCCGCACGAGGTGCCGGTGGTCCACGGCTTGCCACTGCCCGCAGCGCCGCTGCTAGTGCCCGGGTTGTCGCCCTGGGTCCAGTAGGCGGCTGTGTAATTGGTGCCGTTGTAGCTGACGGTCTGTCCGCCGGTGTATACGGCCGATGCACTCCAGGCAGCGAAGCATTGCGTGCTTGTGGCCAGCAGCTTCGTTTGTGGCGCGTTGCCGGTATCGGCCCCGCCGCCGCAACCTGCCAGCATCCCTGCGATCAGTGCCAGTAGCACGCCGCTTTTTCTATTCTCCATTTTTCTCTCCTATTATTTTGAACGTTCGCGTGAAGCGGATTGAGAATGCGACCGGCAAAATTGGTAGTCAAGTGGTTTTATGACAATGGCATGGAAAGCATACCAGTTGGAGCTGTGCAATTAAAATTGAAGCGCGGAGGAGGGGCGTAGAGAAGGGAATGGCCGGGACGACGGATAAGACCAATTAAATACCCGTCGCCACTGGTATTGCTGAAAAAAATAACAAACAGGGATATTGGGGCGTTTATTTGCCCTTCAAGTCTTCCTGACGGATGGCCCACAAGCCGGGCAGATTGCGCCAGTACCCATACACGTCCATGCCGAAGCCGACCACGAACTTGTCTGGAATGCTCAGGCCGATAATGTCTGCCTTGAGCGGCTTGGCGCGTTTGATGGCCTTGTCGGCGAAGACGGCGATGATGACTTCAGCGGCGCCCATGTCGAGCAGGCGCTGCTTCACGTGGGCGAGGGTTTCGCCTTCGTCCAGAATATCGTCCAGCACGATGATCGTGCGCCCCGCCACGTTGGGACGCGGGATCACCTTCCACACCACGCGCCCGCCCTGGTCCTCGTCGCCGTAGCGGCTGACGTGGATGTAGTCGAATTCGAGAGGGAAGCGCAGTTGCGGCAGGACCTGGCCGACAAATACCACCGCGCCGCCCATTACGCCGAGCACCAGCGGGAAAGTCTCGTCTTCCGGCCGGTCGAAGCGCGCATTGAGTTTGTCGGCGACCTCCGTTACTGCCTGCTGCACGGCGGCGGCATCGAAGATTTCCTCGGCGTTGGCGAGCAGCGTGCGCGCGCGGTCTACATGGAACTGTTGCATGATCGTTCGCTGGAAATGAACACCTCCCGATTATCCTGCATATCGCACCGCACAAACGCCGAGCAGTTGGTTTTATGCGACAACCGCGCGCTAGCTATAGTCGCGCACATCCTCGATCAGCAGCCCGTCCGACGGCAAGGCGCCGCGCGCCACGAATTCGACCTCGCCACGCAGCTTTGTCACCTCGCGAATCGACGCGATGATGAGTGCCTGTTTTTCAGGCGATGGCGTGTTGCGCACTTCACAACGCAGCGTCATCACATCGTTGGCCATGCGGCCGGAGACCACCATGCGCGCTTTCAAAATTTCTGGATGGCGGCGCGTGATATTGTCCACCTGGGATGGGTGCACGAACATTGCGCGCACCTTGGTGGTCTGGTCGGCACGCCCCAGCCAGCCGCGAATGCGCTCGTTGGTGCGGCCGCATTTCGATGGCGGCGTATCGATCAGCAGGGCTGACATGTCGCCCGTGGCAAAGCGGATCAGCGGGTAGTCCTGATTGAACAGTGTGACCACGATTTCGCCGACATCGCCAGGTGCAACCGGTTCGCCGCTGCCTGGCCGGACGATTTCGAGGATCACATCTTCGTCGAGCATCATGCCGGGATTGAGCACGCCGTCGGACGCGGTTTCATAGGCGACGCTGCCGATATCGGCGGAGGCATAAGTCTGGAACACATGCGGCACGCCATGGTCGCGGAACCAGGCGCGCAAGGATTCGGGCAGCGCCTCGGCGCCCATCATGGCGCGCTGCAGGCAGCTGATGTCGGCATCCATCTCGCGCGCCTTCTCGATGATGATGCGCAGGAAGGACGGTGTGCCCACATAGGTGTCGGGCCGCAGGTCGACAATCGCCTGTACCTGCATTTCGGTCTGGCCGGAACCGGCCGGTATCACCGCGCAGCCGATCCTGGCAGCGCCGCCTTCCACCATAAAGGCGGCGGGCGTGAAGTGGTAGGAAAAGCAGTTCTGCAGCAGACCGCCGGCACGAATGCCGGCCGCGTACATGGGCCGTGCGAAGCGCCACCAGTCCGGGCCGCGGCCCTCGGGGTCGAAAATCGGCCCGGGCGAAACAAACACCCGGCCCAGCTGGCCGATGGGCGTGGCAGCCAGGCCGCCGAAGGGCATGGCCTGTTTTTGCAGCGCCTTCAGGTCGGCTTTGCGGGTAATCGGCAGCTCGGCCAGCGCCGCGCGGCTATTGACGCGCGCCGGATCCACGCCGTCGAGAATGGCGGCCCAGCCGGGCGCCGATTGCGCTCTTGCCAGCAACTGCGGCAAGCGGGTCATCAGGTCGCGTTCACGGACCTGCGGGTCGCGCCGTTCCAGGGCGTCCAGGGTATCGACCGTCATGCCCCGTCTCCGCGCATCGCTTCGATCTCGCGCTGCAGCTTTTTGGTCAGCTTGGCGAACACCAGTTCATACGAGCGGCGTAGCAGAGCTGCCGCTTCCTTGTCGCTCAGGGCCGATGCCTTTTCGACGTACACCCATTTGGCGCGCGCCAGATAGGGCGCCGGAATGATCCCTGGCCGGTCGGTCAGCTCCAGAAAGCGGTCGTCGTCGACCTTGAAGCTCATGCCTTTGGCAGGCACCTCGTGGTTGGTCACGGCGAACATTTTTGTGCCGACCGAGAAAACGGCGTCCGCACCCCATTTCACGTCCTCGGTACAACCGGGGAAGGTGCGGCACAGCGCCTTTGCAGCTTCGAAATTCATGCTTGTTCCTCAAGCCAGCCAGCGTTTGCGGCGGCGATAAAATTTCATGTCGCGAAAGCTCTTGCGTCCGGCGCCGGATACGCCAAGGTAGAACTCTTTGACGTCCTCGTTGCTGGCTAGTTCACTGGCGGCGCCTTCCATGACAACGCGGCCGTTTTCCAGGATGTAGCCAAAGTCGGCGTAGCGCAGTGCGACGGTGGTGTTTTGTTCTGCCAGCAGGAAGGACACGCCTTCTTTCTGATTCAGGTCGCGCACAATGTCGAAGATTTCTTCCACAATCTGTGGCGCGATGCCCATCGATGGTTCATCGAGCAGTATCATCGACGGCCTGGCCATCAGCGCGCGGCCAATCGCGCACATCTGCTGTTCGCCGCCAGAGGTGTAGCCGGCCAGGCTGGCACGGCGTTCCTTCAGGCGCGGAAAATAGTGGTACACCGCTTCCAGCGATTGCCTGATCGCGGCGCGCGAGTCGGTGCGGGTGTACGCGCCGGTCAACAGGTTTTCCTCGATGGTCAGGTGGCCAAAACAGTGGCGGCCCTCCATCACTTGCGACAGGCCGCGCCGGACCAGCTCATTGGGTGTGAGCTGGTCGACCCGTTCACCGTTGAACTGCACCTCGCCCTTGGTGACGTCGCCACGCTCGCCACGCAGCAGCGTGGAGATGGTCTTGAGCGTGGTCGACTTGCCGGCGCCGTTCGCTCCCAGCAGGGCGACGATCTTGCCCTTCGGGACCTGTAGCGAAACGCCCTTCAGGACCAGGATCACGTGGTCATAAATGACCTCGATGTTATTAACCGACAGGTACGGTGCAGTCGTCATGGTCTTATTTCAGGCAGGCCGGGGTGATCTTCTTCTCAGCGGCGTAAGCGTTCGACGACTCTTCCAGCAGCTTGCGGGTCAGCGCCTTGTCGCCCACGATCCACTTCGGCGTGATGGCATTCCATTTTTTGCCATCCCACTGTTGCACCTTGACCGCGCCCGAACCTTCGTGGTCGTCGCAGCTGGTTTTCACCGGCGGGAACATGCCAAGCACGCCAATGCTCTTCTGGCGCGCTTCGTTCACGTCCAGGTTTTCCAGGCCCCAGCGCATCTGCTCGCCCGTCATGACTTTGCCCTTGCCGAACTTCTCCTGCGCCGCGCGGATCGCTTCCACCCACAGCACGCCCATGGTCATGCCGCGCATGTGGTACACGGAGCCGATGCGGGCCTGGTCGGCCAGATTGCCGTTGCCGGCGGCGTAGACCTTCTTGCGGATCTCGTCGATCAGCGGGTAGTTACCCGGCGTGTTGAAGGTCATCGCGGTATAGCCCTTGGCCGCGTCGCCGGACGGGATGGTGTCTTCCTCGGAGCCGGCCCACCACACGCCCAGCATTTTCTCGCGCGGGAAGCCGTTGCGCTGGGCGGTCTTGATCGCCACTGAATTCATCACGCCCCAGCCCCACAGGATCACGTAATCCGGTTTGGCCTGGCGGATCTGCAGCCATTGCGACTGCTGTTCGCTGCCCGGCGGTGCGACGGCGATCTTGATCAGTTCAAAGCCGTACTGCTTGGCCTGCGCTTCCAGCACCGGCAGCGGCTCCTTGCCGAAGGCCGAATCGTGGTACAGGTGCACGATCTTTTTGCCTTTCAGCTTGTCGTAGCCGCCGCTCTTGTCGGCCAGGTACTTGACCATGGCGGCTGCCTGGTTCCAGTAGCTGGTAATGAGCGGGAACACGTACGGGAAGACCTTGCCGTTGGCTGCATCCGAGCGGCCGTAGCCCAGCGTGGTGAGCGGGATCTTGTCGGTGCCGACGCGGTCCAGGATGCCGTAGGCGATCCCGGTCGACAGTGGTTCGACCAGGGTGGCGCCGCCGTTCTTGGTCTTGAGGCGTTCGTAGCATTCGATCCCGCGCGAGGGGTTGTATTCGGTCTCGCATTCTTCCCAGGCGATTTTGACGCCATTCACGCCGCCGTTAGCGTTGACCAGATTGAAGTAGTCGATTGCGCCACCGTAGAAGCCCGAGCCCCCCGCGGCATATGGCCCGACGCGGTACGACGGCAGGGCCACGAACTGGTCGGCCGCCTGCACCTGGGTAAAGGCGCCTGCCAGCGCCGCGCACAGCATGATTTTCCGGATCTGATTCATTTTGTCTGTCTCCTGGAGGTCGGATTGGGCTACTTTTTTAATGCGGGAACGGCCAAAGCCGCAGCTTCTCTTTACCAACTTGCCACAGGCGCGCCAGCCCGTGCGGCTCGACGATCAGGAAGAAAATGATCAGCGCGCCAAATACCATCAATTCCAGATTCGATGCCACCGACGTCGGCAGCGAGAGCGCGTGCGCGAGGATGTTCAGCCCGACCGGCAGCAGCACAATAAAGGCCGCACCGAGGAAGGAGCCGAGCACCGAACCGACGCCGCCGATGATAATCATGAACAGGATGCGAAACGACAGATCCAGGTTGTAGGCTTCCGGCTCCACCGTGCCCAGGTAGGCGTACGCATACAGGGCGCCCGCCACGCCGCAATAGAAGGAACTCACGGCAAAAGCCAGCAGCTTGGTGCGCATCGGGCGAAAGCCGATGACCTCGGCCGCCACGTCCATGTCGCGCACCGCCATCCAGGAGCGGCCCACGTTCGAACGGATCATGTTCTTGGCCATCAGCGCCATGGTGGCCACGATCGCCAGCACCAGCAGGTATTTGCTGACCGGGGTGTCGAACAGGTAGCCGAGGATGACGATTTTCTGGGCGGTGATCACGCCCGAGCTGCTGTAGTTGGTCAGGTAGGGGATCTTGGTCAGGCACCAGACCACGAAGAACTGGGTCGCCAGGGTGGAGGCGGCCAGGTAAAAGCCGCGGATGCGCAGGGACGGCAGGCCGAAGGCGATGCCCACCATGGCGGCGCACAAGCCGCCCAGCACAAAGGCCAGCAGCATCGGCAAACCGGGAATGCGGGCCACGAAGTTGAAAGAGGCAAAAGCGCCCACCGCCATGAAGGCCGCGGTGCCGAGCGACAGCTGGCCGCAGTAGCCGGTCAGGATATTGAGGCCGAGCGCGGCCAGCGAAAAAATCAGGAACGGGATCAGGATCGCTGACAGCAGATAAGGGGAGGCGAGCAGCGGCACCGCGGCCAGCGCCACCAGCAGCAAGGCGCCAAGGGCGATGCGGTCCTGGCGGATCGGGAAGATCTGGCCGTCGGCGGCGTAGGTCGTCTTGAATTGTCCGGCTTCGCGGTAAAACATGGTCAGATTCTCCGGATGATTTTTTCGCCGAACAGGCCTTCCGGCCGCACCAGCAGGAACAGCAGGGCCAGAACGTAAGGGAACCAGCCCTCGATCCCGCCGCCGACCAGCGGTCCGATATACACCTCGGCCAGTTTTTCCGAGGCGCCGATGATGAGGCCCCCGACGATCGCGCCTGGCACGGAGGTAAAGCCGCCCAGGATCAGCACTGGCAGCGCCTTGAGGGCGATAAAGGTGAGCGCGAACTGCACGCCATTGCGCGCCCCCCACAGCAAACCTGCCACCAGTGCCACCAGGCCAGCCACCGACCAGACCACGGCCCAGATGCGCTGCAGCGGTATGCCCACCGCCAGCGCAGCCTGGTGGTCATCGGCCACGGCGCGCAGCGCGCGGCCCACCTTGGTGCGCGAGAACAGCAAAGCAAGGGCCGTGACCAGCAGCGCGCAGATGCCGGCGGCGGTCACGTCGAACTGGGAGACGATGATGTTGTAGTTGTCCATCAGGTAGGCGATCGGCACGTCTTCGATCGGCAGGTCCAGCTTGTGCACCTGCGAACCCCACAGCAGCTGGGCCAGGCCCTCGATGAAGAAGGCCAGGCCAATGGTGGCCATGAACAGGGTGATCTCGGGCTGGTTGACCAGGGGCCGCAGCACCACCTTTTCGATAGCCAGGCCGAGTATCACCATGACGGCCATGGTCAGCGGGATGGCAAGCCACAGCGAGATGCCGAACTTGTCGATCATGCCGACGCAGGTGAGGGCGGCGAAAAACACCATCGCACCCTGGGCAAAGTTGAATACGCCCGAGGCCTTGTAAATGAGGACGAAGCCGATCGCCACCAGCGCGTACATGACGCCGGAGAGCAGACCGCCAATTAATACTTCGAGGAAGAAGCTCATGCGTTCTCGCCGATCACAGGTGGCAGCTTGGTTTTAATGTGCGACTCCCAGGTAAGCATTGATGACTGCCTGGTCGGCGCGCACTTCATCGGGCGTGCCGTCGCCGATTTTTTTACCGTAGTCGAGGACCACCACGCGGTCCGAGATATCCATCACCACACCCATGTCGTGCTCGATCAGCACAATGGTGGTCCCAAACTGGTCGTTCACATCCAGGATGAAGCGGCACATGTCCTGCTTTTCTTCGACATTCATCCCGGCCATCGGCTCGTCCAGCAGCAGGATATCCGGTTCGGCCGCCAGCGCCCGCCCCAGTTCCACGCGCTTTTGCAGGCCGTAGGGCAAACGCCCGACCGGGGTTTTGCGTATCGCCTGGATTTCCAGAAAATCGATCACCTGTTCGGCCTTTTCGCGGTGCGCGATTTCTTCGCGCCGCGCCGGGCCCCAGTACAGCGCCTGCATCAGAAAATTGGACTGCATCTTGAGGTTACGGCCGGTCATGATGTTATCCAGGACCGTCATGCCCTTGAACAGCGCGATATTCTGGAATGTGCGCGCAATGCCTGCCTTGGCGGCCGCATAGCAATCCATATTGCGCCGGTGCTCGCCGCGCAGCACGATCTCGCCTTTTTGCGGGCGATATACGCCGTTGATCACATTGAGCATCGAGCTCTTGCCCGCGCCGTTCGGCCCGATGATGGCGCGGATTTCATGCTGGCGCACGTCGAAGGAGATATCGGTCAGCGCCTTGACGCCACCAAACGAGAGCGAGATGTTTTTAAGATCCAGGATCACCGGTCCGGCCTTGCGCGCCGGCCCCTGCGATTGATTCGGCTCGTTCAGTTCATTCATCTTCATGTCGGCCCCTGCGCTCACGCCGCTCTCGCGACGCTTGGGTAGGTGGTGGCGCCCCAGATGCGCAGGTCGGCGCTGACGGTGCCGCTGCGGCCGTCCTCGAACTTGACCTTGGTGGTGATGAACTGGCTGGTCTTGTCGCTGTAGAGCGCATCGATCAGCACCGCGTATTTGTCGGCGATGAAGGAACGGCGCACCTTGCGCGTGCGGGTGAGCTCTTCGTCATCGGGGTCAAGCTCCTTGTGCAGAATCAGGAAGCGGTGGATCTGGGTGTCGCCCATCAGCGCTTCGGCCGCCAGATCGGCATTCACCTTTTCCACGCAGCCGCGTATCAGTTCACCGGTGCTGGCATGAGCCGCCAGATCGGTATAGCCGGAATAGGCGATATTGCGCCGCTCGGCCCAGTTGCCGACGGCTTCCATGTCGATGTTGATGAAGGCGCAGACCTGGGCCCGCTGGTTGCCGAAGGCGACTGCCTCCTTGATAAACGGAAAAAACTTGAGCTTGTTCTCGATATAGTTCGGCGCAAAAATGGCGCCGCCGCGCATTTTGCCGACATCGGCCGCGCGGTCGATGATCTTGAGATGGCCTTCGCTGTCGAAGATGCCGGCGTCGCCCGTGTGGAAATAGCCATCGGCGTCGATCACTTCGGCGGTGGCGTCGGCGCGCTTGAAGTAGCCCTCCATGGTGGCGGCCGATTTGACGAGTACTTCGCCGTTCTCGGCCAGCCGTACTTCCACGCCCGGCGCCGGCAGGCCGACACTGTCGAATTTGATGTTCCCGTCCGGTTGCAGGCACACGTAGGCACAGGTTTCGGTGGAGCCGTACAGCTGCTTGAGATTGACGCCGATCGAGCGGTAAAAACGGAACAGGTCGGGGCCGATGGCCGCGCCGGCCGTGTAGGCCACACGCACGCGCGACAGCCCCAGCACGTTCTTGAGCGGCCCGTACACCAGCACCCTGCCGAGCGCGTAAGCCCGGCGGTCGCCCGTTGATGCCGGCTTGCCATCCAGGATATCGGCGCCGCAGCGTCTGGCCACGCCCATAAAGTAGTGGAACATGCGCCGTTTGATGATGCCCGCGTCCTCCATCCGGATGGTTACGCTGGTGAGCATGTTCTCGAACACGCGCGGCGGTGCAAAATAATAGGTAGGGCCGATCTCGCGCAGATCGGTCAGGACCGTGTCACCCGACTCGGGGCAGTTGACGGTAAAGCCGGCCACCATCGCCTGGGCCAGCGAAAACAGGCAGTCACCGACCCAGGCCATCGGCAGGTAGGACAGAATATCTTCCTGGTCGGTCAGGCGGTCGAAGCTGACCCCGCCCATGCCGGCCGCCAGCAGCGAGGCATGCGACTGGCATACACCTTTCGGCTTGCCGGTGGTGCCGGAGGTGTACAGAATGATGGCAATGTCGCTGCCTTGTCCTGCTTCGAGCGCGGCCTCGAACAGGCCGGGATTGGCGCGGTCCCAGGCGCGCCCGCGTTCCTGCAGGGCGGCCAGCGACAGCAGCGAAGCCTGCTGATAATGGCGCATGCCGCGCGCATCTTCAAAGGCGATATGTTCAACCTGCGGGCACAGCGCCTGCAGTTCGAGCAGCTTGTCGACCTGCTCCTGGTCCTCGACGATGGCAAACGTGATCTCGGCGTCGTTCAATACGTAGGCCATGTCGGCCGCCGGCGCGTCCTGGTACAAGGGCACCGGGACCCCGCCCAGGCACTGGGCCGCCAGCATGGACCAGTACAGGCGCGGACGGTTGTCACCGATGATGGCCAGGTTCATGCCGCGTTCGAAGCCGAGCGAAGCCAGGCCGCAGGCCAGGGCCCGCACTTCCTCGTTCACCTGCAGCCAGTTCCAGGTCTGCCAGATGCCCAGGTATTTTTCGCGAAAGGCCGGACGCGCCGGGCGCGTCTGGCCATGCGCCAGCAGGCGCCGCGGAAAAGTCGGCAGTTCGGTTGCTTGCACCCAGCGTCCCCCTGAACAACGCCCCTGCCGCGCAGGGGTCTTTTTGTGTGATGATATTAGCTTGCGTTTGAATCGCGTGTTGTCTTTTGAATGACAATTGCGCCCTTTTCGATGTTGCGTCGCACAATGACAAGCCAGCCACAAACTTTAATCGAGCACCTGCGCGCCACCATCTGGGGCCGCGCCCTGACGCCTGCGGAAATGATGCGCGTTGAAGCCGACTGTTTCGAGCAGTTCGTGCCGAAAGGCGGCTATGTATGCCGCAAGGGTGAGGTCACCGAAAACTGGGTCGGCATCATTGAAGGCCTGGTCAAGATCAACAATTTTTCGCCGGAGGGGAAAAGCGTCACCTTCACCGGCGTGCCGCCCGGCGGCTGGTTCGGCGAAGGTTCGCTGCTCAAGGACGAGGCCCGTAAGTACGACGTGATGGCACTGCGCGATACGCGCGTGGCGCGCATGCCGCGTGCGACCTTTATCTGGCTGCTGGACGCCAGCCTGCCGTTCACCCGTTTCCTGCTGATGCAGCTCAACGAGCGGCTTGGCCAATTCATCGGCCAGATGGAAAGCGACCGCACTCTCGACATCGATACCCGGGTGGCGCGCTGTCTGGCCGCGATGTTCAACTCGCATTTGTATCCGGGCCTGGAAAAAGTGGTGCAGATTTCGCAGGAGGAGATCGGCTACCTGTCCGGCGCCTCGCGCCAGCGCGCCAATCAGGCCTTGCAACTGCTGGAAAAAGAAGGATTGCTGCGGCTTGACTATGGCGGCATCCGCATCCTCGATCTCGATGGCTTGCGTCATTTTCAGGCCTGAAGGCGTATGATTCACCCATAGACCGACGAACTACTTTGCGCCGCCCTCGCGCAGGCGGCGAAATTACCATGACATCATCAGCTCAGTTGAACAAGCGCACCGCCAATCTGGAACGCCTGCGCGCCGCCATGCGCCATCACCGCGTCGACGCTGTCGTCGTGCCTTCATCCGACCCGCACCTGTCCGAGTATCTGCCGGCCCGCTGGAAAGGGCGCGAATGGCTGTCCGGTTTTACCGGTTCGGTCGGCACCCTGATCGTGATGCACGATATGGCCGGGGTCTGGACCGACGCACGCTACTGGACCCAGGCCGAGGCCGAACTGGCGGGCAGCGGCATCAGTTTGCAGAAGATCAGCTCCGGCGCCAGCCTGCAGCACATCGACTGGCTCGCCGCCCACCTCAAACGCGGGCAGACGGTAGCCGCCGACGCCCAGGTGCTTGGCCTGGCCAGCGCACGGCTGCTGTCCGACGCGCTGCATGCGCGCGGCATCAATCTTCTGACAGACATCGATCTGCTCGACAGCGTGTGGACAGATCGTCCGGCCCTGCCGGCAGCGCCGGTGTTCGAGCACAAGGCACCGTATGCGGTCATCAACCGGGTCGGCAAGCTGGCCGCTACCCGGGCCGCCATGGCCAGGCTCGGCGCCAGCCACCATTTCGTCTCCACGCTGGACGATATTGCATGGCTGTTCAATCTGCGCGGCTCGGACGTCAGCTACAACCCGGTGTTCCTGGCGCACGCGCTGATCGGGCCGCAAGGGGCGACCCTGTTTGTCGGTGACGGCAAGATCGCGCCCGAGCTGCGCATGCGCCTGATGGAGCAGGGCGTCGAAGTGGCGCGCTACGGCGAGGCCGCCGAAGCCCTGTCCGATCTAGCCTCGGGCGCGGTGCTGCTGCTCGACCCGCGCCGCGTCACGGCCGGCATGCGCGCCGCCCTCGATGGCGGCGTCAAGGTGGTCGAGGCGATCAATCCGAGCACCATCGCCAAATCGCGCAAGGACGAAACGGAAGCTGCCCACGTGCGCACCACCATGGAACAGGATGGCGCGGCCTTGTGCGAATTTTTCGCCTGGCTGGAGCAGCAGCTGGCCGACCCGCTGCGCGTGCCGCTCACCGAAAGCATGATCGACAGCGCCATTGGCGAGGCGCGCGCGCGCCGGCCCGGTTTTGTCAGCCCCAGTTTTGCCACCATCGCCGGCTTCAATGCCAATGGCGCGGTGATTCACTACCGCGCCCAGGCCGGCGCTGACGCGGTGATCGAGGGTGACGGCCTGCTGCTGATCGATTCCGGCGGCCAGTACCTGGGCGGTACCACCGATATCACCCGTATGGTCGCAGTCGGCAACGTCTCGGCCGCGCAGCGGCGCGACTGCACGCTGGTGCTCAGGGGCCTGATCGCGCTGTCCGCCGCCCAGTTCCCGCGCGGGACCCGCTCGCCCATGCTCGATGCGCTGGCGCGCGCGCCGATCTGGGCTGCAGGTATCGATTACGGTCATGGCACCGGGCACGGCGTGGGTTTCTTCCTGAACGTGCATGAAGGCCCGCAGTCGATTTCCGCCAGCGCCATGCCGGAGCCCCAGACCGCCATGGAGCTGGGCATGATCACCTCGATCGAACCGGGCATCTACCGGCCCGGCCGCTGGGGCGTTCGCATCGAAAATCTCGTGCTCAACGAGAACGCCGGCCTGACGGAATTTGGCGAGTTCCTGCGCTTCGAGACGCTGACCCTGTGCCCGATCGACATTCGCTGCATCGAACCCGATCTGCTGCAGCCGGCCGAACGGGACTGGCTCAACGACTATCACGGGCTGGTGCGCACCCGCCTGGCGCCGCATGTCACCGGCGCGGCAGCGGACTGGCTCAATCGCTACACGGAGGCTATCTGATGTCCACTGCACGATCCACACGCGCCAGCGCCGCTGTCGACCGTCTCAAGGTCAGGAGCGGCAACGCCGGCTACTCGATGGCGCGCACCGGCGAAGGCCTGTTTTTCCTGTCCGAGGCGCCAGGCGAGCCGCCCCTGTGTGCGCCGCTCGAGCTGGATGAATTTGTCGCCTTCGTCAACAAACTGGGCCCGCAGATCGCGCGCCGCGTCAGCAAGCTCGATGTGGCGTTCGAAAAACAGCTGACCCGCAAGAAGCCATAAGCATGGCCTGGCACCGGAGGAACACCGCATGAGTTTCAGTGAACTGATCGCGGCCTATTGGTCGAAACCCGAAATCGCCACCAACGTGGTGATTCTTCTCAATCTGATGGGCGCCCTGATGCTTGGCCTGCTGGTCGGCTACGAGCGCTCCTACCATGGGCGCGCGGCGGGCATGCGTACTTATGGGCTGGTATGCATGGCCTCGGCCGCATTGACCATCGTGGGCGGCTACCCCGGCTTCTGGTTTGGCGGCAATGGCGCGGCCATGATGACAGCCGGCGACCCGACCCGCATCATCCAGGGCATCGTTACCGGCATCGGTTTCCTGGGCGCCGGTGTCATCATGCGCGAGGGCTTCAATATCAGCGGGCTGACGACCGCCGCCTCGATCTGGTCCTCGGCCGTGATCGGGATTCTGGTCGGGGTCGGCTTCTACATGGCGGCGATGGGGCTGGCCTTCATGTCGGCCATGATCATGATTTATCTGTCCAAGATCGAGGCCTGGCTGCCGTCACGGCACGCGGTCGCCATCATGATGCGCTTCAAAAAAGACTATATACCGCGCGAGGATGCGCTGCGCAGGATCGCCCTGGAACGCGGCTATGCGATCGCCGGCGGCTCGCTGACCATCGGTTGCACCGCCGGCATGCAGGAGTGGCGTTTTGTGGCACTGGCGCTGTCGAAAAAAAGTGGTGCGCCCTTGCCGGCACTGGCAGCCGAACTGGCGGCGTTCGCCGGCATCGACAGCTTCCAGATCTCGCACGCGCGCAATTGACGCGCTCATCACAAGGAGAGGCATGATGACTGCCCAGGACGTACTCGATTTCTGGTATCTGCCGCCTGGCAGCCCTGGCCATGGCGAAGTGCGCCAGGTCTGGTTCCGCAAGGACGATGCTTTTGATGCCGCCATCAAAACCCGCTTTGGCGCCACGCTCACGCAAGCGGTGGCGGGCGGCTTGCGCGAGTGGGATCTAGAGGGCCCGAGCGGCGTATTGGCGCGCATCCTGGTATTGGACCAGTTCACGCGCAACGCCTGGCGCGGTACGCCTGCCGCTTTTTCGGGCGACGCGCTGGCGCTGGCCGCCGCCGAAGGCCTGGTCGAGCGTGGCGACGACAGCACGCTGACGCCGCTGCAGCGCTGGTTCGCGTACATGCCGTTCGAGCACGCTGAGGACGCCCGCATGCAGGAAAAATCCGTCGCCCTGTTCGGCGCGCTGGCGGCGCAGCACGCAGGCTTCGAAGGTGCACTCGATTACGCCCACCAGCACCGTGGCGTAATTGCCCGCTTCGGCCGTTTCCCGCACCGCAATCCGATTCTCGGGCGCGCCTCATCGGCGGAAGAACTCGCGTATCTGGCGCAGCCGGGTTCCGGCTTCTGATGGCAGCCACCCTGAATATTGTCGGCGCCGGCAAGGTCGGGCGCACGCTGGGC
>DASWMN010000165.1:0-7172 GCA_036399735.1 Telluria sp.
TAGCCGTGCCGGTAGCCGTGCCAGGGATCGTTGTTCACGTAGCGCGTCACCCGTTCGCATGCCAGCTTTGCCAGCGCATCGATCTGCGCGTCGGCCACTACGGCGCCACCGAGATTGTTCAGGACCAGCAGTTCCTTGAGAGTGGCCAGCGCGCTTTCACCTTCCACCAGCGACAAGTGATTCAGGGACAATTGCGACACCAGCTTCCAGCGCGCGCTGCCGTCCGGGGCCGACTGCGACTGCGCGCTCG
Organism: Telluria sp.; assembly: GCA_036399735.1. Lineage (GTDB taxonomy): Bacteria > Pseudomonadota > Gammaproteobacteria > Burkholderiales > Burkholderiaceae_D > Telluria_A. Next base: position 251 of record DASWMN010000165.1, read on the forward strand.
GCTTGTGCAGCAGCGCGATGCGGGCAATCGCACCGGCGTCCTCCATCAGCAAGGGCGTGCCCGCCGCCAGCGCCTCGGCCAGACCGCGGCTGGTGCACTGCAGCCTGGCGACCAGCGTACGCGCGGCCGGCGTCGCGGGATCGAACGCCGGATCGACAAAGCTGAGCAGCATGTCGCTGCCGGCCAGACCGGGCTTGGCGGCCGGCGCGCGCTGCGCATGCCAGTAGGTGGCGGGCGCACCCCCGCCCACGCCGTGCCAGGCAAAGTACGGCGCCACCGGCTGCGCCGGCTCGCCCGGCACACTGCTGGCGATCTGCTCGATACTGTAGATCTCCGTCGAGCGCTCGCGAAAATTGTCAGGCACCAGCTTGTATTGCGAGGCCGTGCCCGTGATGCGCACCGGTTCCGAGGTGCGCGGGAACAGATTGACCACCGGCGCACAGCCCAGCTGCAGGGCGTCCGCTTCAGGCTCGAGCGGCATGCCCGGGCGCGCGCCGAGCACGAACAGCAGTTCGTAGCTGGTACTGCCGGCCGTACCGGGCAGCGCATCGGGCGCGCCCAGCGCGCTGCAGTCGAGGTCAAAAAACTGGAACTTGAGCGGAAACGCAAAATACTCGAGCAGCAGGCGCAGGCCCGGATGGGTGTCCTGCTGGGCCGGCAGCAGCGCATCGTCCGGCTCGAGACCGGCAAAACGCGGCAGCGCCCCGGCCAGGGTCACCGGTTCGGCGCCCGGGGTACGCCAGCGCACTTCCAGCGTGTGCGCATACAGCAGATCGCACAGGCGGGCGGCATTGTCGCCGCCGCCCTTGACATAGAAGCGCAGCGTGCCCAGGCGGGAGGCACGCGGCAGGAAGCTGGCCGGACAGGCAAGCCGCACCGACAGCACGCTGCGCCGGCCGCTGTGCCCGGACAAGGCCTCCAGGCCGTCGGTCAGCAAATCGACGCCGCACACGCGCAAGGGCCACAGGACCAGCGGCGCGGTGGTGCGGAAATAGATACTGGCGCCATCGGCCGTATCGGCGAACAGGGCACTGCCGCGCGCCACCGCGTAGCCGCCGGCGACATCGACCTTGGCCGGGTCGGGTTCGAAGCACGCCACACTGGCCGAGGGCAAGGGCCGCGTGGCATGCGGACAAAGCTGTTCGAGCAGGTTGGCGGCCAGCGCGGAGACGCTGTCGTCGATGCGGCGCCCGAGCCGCGCCGCCAGAAACGCGAAGCCTTCCAGCAGCCGTTCGACATGCGGATCGGGACTCTGGTCGGCCGACAGTTCGAGGCGCGCGGCGACAGTCGGATGGGCGCGCGCGAAGGCGCTGCCGGCATTGCGCAAGTACAGCAGTTCGCGTTCGTAGTCGTCGCGCTGGCGTTGGGCCGGGGTCATGCGGATGCCGCCCCGCCAAGCAAGGTGGCGCCGCTGCCATCCAGACCCAGCCCGTAGCTGACCGCCCACGCGGCCTCATCGATCCACAGGCTGCCGCTCAGATGCACCTGCAGACGCCGCATGCCGGCCGGGTCGGGCAGCACTTCCACGCGCGGCGCGCGCAGGCGCGGCTCGAAAGCGCGCACCGCCGCTTCGATCCCGCGCGCCAGCTGCTGGCGGTCATCCACATCGGCGCTGTAGGAGGACGACCAATCCGGCAAGCCGTAGTCGACAATGCCGAGGGCGCTCGCGTGGCCGCTGCGGCGCGTGTTCAGCAGGCGCAGCAGCTCGCGCCCGACCGAGTCGCGCAAGGCGGCCGGGTCGAGGGCGCGCCCGTGCCCGCGCTGACCGAGCCGTTCGAGCAGCGGCAAACGCGCAGCAGCAAGCTTGCTGGCCATGGGCTGCCCGTCAGGCTTTGATCAGCTTGTTGGCGGCCAGATCCCAGGTGGTGGCGGCGGTGCCTTCCTTGGTACCGTCGTCTTTCTGGGATGTCAGTTCCCACTTGATCTTGGTGAAGTTGAGCGACAGCGTCTCCACCGGCTTGCCGCCGGCGCCGCCGCTGATACTGACGTTGGAAATGACCACGTTGGTCAGGGTGTACACGATCAACGGCAAGGTCTTGCCGTCGTCCTCGCCGGAATTGCGGCCCACGGTGACGATGGTGGTCGGGATCGCCTTGCCGGCACAGCAGTACTCATTGAGCGTCGGCGTGGAACCATCGAGAAACTTGGTGATGGTGAATTCACCAATATGCGGGCGCCCCGACGTGCGTTCCTTGTTACTGACGTCATTGGTCACCTGCATGGCGACGTTATGACTGTAGGACATCACTTCAATCTTGTCGACATAACCTTCGAGTGTGGAATCGCCTTTGATGGTGTCGCCAAAGTCGAGCATTATTGCGTCCATGCGTGTCTCCGAATAAGAGTGGGGTTGCGCCGGACCGGTGGTCCGGGCGCGTCAGCTTAGGCCTTGGCCGGCGGCGGCAGATCGGCCACCAGGCGGATCGAGGTGGTCAGTTCTTCGAGCTGGAAGTGCGGCTTGAGGAACATGGTGGCGCGATACGCCCCCACTTTTCCCGGGATCGCCACCACGTCGACCCGTGCCTCGCGCAGCGGGTACTGGGCCTTGATCGATTGCGGCGCGTTGTCGTTGACAAGCACATAGTCGGCCACCCAGTTGTTCAGGTAGCGTTCCACCTGTTCGCGCGTGGCGAAGGAGCCGATCTTGTCGCGCATCAGCACCTTGACGTAGTGGGCAAAGCGCGAGGCGGCCAGCACGTAGGGCAGCATGCTCGAAATGCCGGCGTTGGCGTTGGCCAGGTCCTTATTGTATTTTTTGGGCCGGGCCGCCGTCTGCCCGCCAAAGAACACGGCCAGGTCGTCATTCTTCTTGTGACACAGCGAGACGAAGCCAAGGTCGCTCAATTCCTTTTCGCGGCGGTCGGTGATGGTAATTTCGGTCGGGCATTGCAGCGTCTTGAGCTTGCCGCTCGCTTCGGTGGGGAAGTTAAACACCGGCAGGTTGGTGACCGCCCCGCCCCCTTCCACGCCGCGGATGGCGGCGCACCAGCCATACATGGCAAAGGCCGAAGTGATGCGCTGCGCCAGGGCATACGCCGGATTGCCCCACAAATACTTGTTGTGGCTGGCCTCGCTCCCGTACAGGAATTTTCCGGCCGGCGCGCCGCTCTCGGCCGACAGATAGGTGCGCGTCTCGCCAAACACGTTCTCCTCGTACCCCAGGCCGTCGACCGGGTTGCCGTTGTCGCCGTACGGCAGGCGCAGCAGCATGCGCGGCAGCACCAGTGTCACGTAGCGCGCATCGTCGCTGTCGCGGAACTTGTTCCATTTGATGGCGTCAGCCCCTTCAAACGACTTGGCCAGATCGCGCGGATTGCCCAGGTCGGTGAACGCATCCAGGCCGAACAGGCCAGGCTCGGCGGCGGCAATCAGCGGCGCGTGCGCAGCCGCGGCCACGTTCGACAGCTTGGTCAGCAGGCCGATCTCATGCGCCTTGCGGCCAAAACTGTAGTCGGCGACCAGCACGCTGAACGGGTTGCCGCCAAAGGTGCCGTATTCTTCCTCGTAGACTTTCTTGAACAGTGCGGAGGTATCGAAGGAAACGGCTTTTTCCAGGTCGCCCTGCAGATCGTCGCGCCCGATATTCATCACTTTCAGCTTCAGGCGGGTGCTCGTTTCAGTCCCGAACACCAGCATGTGCAGCCCGCGCCAGGCCGCCTCGATGGCCTGAAACTGTTCATTGTGCAGGATCTGGTCCAGGCGTTCGCTGATCAGGTCGTCGATATCCTTGATGCGCTTGCTGATGGCCTTGACCGAATCGCCTTCCGCCGAATCCTGGGCCTTGGCGGTTTCCAGCGCAGTTTTCAGGATCTGGGCGGCGGTGCGCTTTTGCGCCTCGTCGTAAGTGGCCTTGATGACCATGCCGATCAATTGCTCGTCAGCGTCACCGAGCTCGGCCTCGGTAACGACTTTTTTCTGTTCTTCGCTCAATACAAATTCGGAATTGGTAGGCATAACTTACTCCAGAAAAAGCGCGGTGGTGCCGCGGGCAGCGGCTGGCTTGGCTTGGCAGTGCTTAAGCAGGGTCCGGCGCGGGCGCGGGCGCCGGGGCGTCCGGCTTGCCTTTGGCGCCGCCGGCGTCCTTGAACGCTTTGTCGAGGCTGTCGCCGAGGCGCACATTGCCGTCGAGCCGCGCCAGCATGTCGCGCAGGCGCTGGCGCTCCTCGTACAGCGCGGCGGTCTCCTGGTTCATCTTGAGCAGCGAAACCGGATTGAAATCCTCGAATTTCTGGAACGTGAAGACAGCCTCGAACGGCTTGGCCGCCGCGTGCTCCGGCACGAAGGCGCTGGCCGGCAAGGTGAAGCTGACGGAAGGGCTGATGGTCTTGAGCATCTCGTCAAAGTTGTCGTTGTCGATGTTCTCGAAGGTTTGTTCAGCGACGATTTTTCCCTTGCGTCCATCGAGGTCGGACAGGATGCCGACCACCAGTGGCAACTCCTTTTTTTCGACCGCGTCGCCGATCTCAACGTCATAGGTAATCTGCACACGCGGCGGGCGATTTCGCCCCAGCCAATGCTGGCCATTTTCGATATCGGACATCACTTCTCCTCGGATAAAGTGCGTCGCGGTCGCATGACCGCACGCCGGTTAGAAAAAATCGACGCGATCCATAGCGCCCGCCGTTGCAGGCGTTATGCAAAGTGGGTGAATCGTGCAATCTGGTCTGGCCCAAAAAATAATACGCTCAAATTATTTTTTTGCAACGTTTACCTCGTGTTAAAAAAATAAAAAATACCAGCGTTTTTTTGCTGCTATATTTTTAACGCGCCGGCCAGTCCGATGCGCAAAAGCGGCCTGTTCAATGGCTGTCATCCGCTCGTCCATTCGCGCTGCCCGGTGTGGCGCCAGGAGGAATTCGATTGCGTAGTCCGAACTTCCCATCATCGTTGTTCGCGCTGTCCCGCGCGGCGTCCGCGCTGGCGCTGGCCGTGCTGGTCCTGAGCGGCTGCGCCAGCTCCAAGGCCTTGTTCCAGTCAAAGATCGCACTCAAGGATGTGCATTTTTCCGTGTTGGAGAAAGCCAACGACAACATGCCTTTTTCGGTGGATCTGGTGGTCGTATCCGACGAAACCCTGCTGCCAGCCTTGCTCGCCATGAACGCGGCGCAATGGTTCGACCCCGCCACCAACTTCAGGCGCGACCATCCGGCCAGCCTGGCGATCTGGCCGTACGAGCTGACGCCGGGCTTGAGCAAGCCCGTGACGGACGCGCGCTTCGCGCAGCGCAGGACACGCGCGGTGCTGCTGTTTGCCAACTACAAAGGCAAGGGTCCCTACCGCCTGCGGCTCGACAACGTGCCCGTGGCCACCGTGCTCTTCCTGGAAAAAACGATCAAGCTGGCGGAGCAGCCATGAGCGCGAGCGCTGACGCCTACGCGGCCGGCGCCGCCCTGCCCGACGCCGTGCGCTGGTACGAGGGAATGCGCCTGGCGCCCCAGCATTTTCAGCAGCAGTCGGCACGCCTTGAAATGCTCGCGCCTGCCCTGCTGCGCACGGTACAGCCGCTGCACTGGGGCCTGCTTCACCTGCAGACGCGCCAGAGCGGCACGGTCGTCACGGTCACGGAAATTGAAGCGGTCATGCCCGATGGATTGCTCGTGTCTGGCCGGCCGGATCAGCCGCTGAGCATCGACCTGAGCAAATGCAGCGCCGATCCGGACGGCCTGTGGCGCCTGTCGCTGGCAGTGCCGGCCCGCAGCACGGGCGAGCGGCCCGGCCCGCGCCGCTATCTCGACCAGGGCAGCATGCCGGTGCACGACCAGAATCCCGGCGGCGTGGCCGCGACGGTGTCGCTGCTGCGCCCGAATCTGCAGCTGGTGTGCGGCCACGGCCAGGGCTTCGCCAGCGAAGAACTGCTGCCCTTGCTGCGCTTCCAGGACAACGGTGCCCTGCCGCTGCAGACCGGCTACATTGCGCCATGGCTGCGAATCGCGCCCGGCCAGCCCCTGTACCAGCGCATCGACCTGCTGCGCCGCAATTTACGCCTCAACTACGTGACCCTGGCCAACGAGCATTGCAACGACCTGGCGCGCCAGGTGCGGCGCCAGGCCATTTTGCCGCTGCTGGCAGCCCGGCTGCTGGAACTGGAAGCGGTGTATCAGGACGGCACGGCACACCCGCAGCGCCTGTTCCAGCTGCTGGCCGGCCTGCTGGGCGCGCTGTCAGCCGGCGTGCCCGGCCTCGAACTGCCGCGCCTGGCCAGCTTCGATTACCGTGACATGGCCCTGGCCATGGAGCCGCTTCTGGCCGAGCTCGAGCGCGTACGCAAACGACTGGCGCCCGACTACCACTGGGCCAGCTTCAGCGCGCGCGGCGCGCACGACCATGAAATCGAGATCAGCCAGGTGGCCGCCGCCGAACCTTACGTCATTGCCCTGCAAAAGCCGGCCGGCGCGAGCGACATCGATATGGCGCACTGGCTCAAGGAAGCGCTGATCTGCTCGGCAGGCAAGGAAAGCGATCTGCAGCGGCGCCGTTCGCGCGGGATCGGCAAGGTGCTGCTCAGCGTGGAACAGGCCCAGCGCATCGGCGGCGACAGCGCGCGCACCCTGTTCCAGCTCGATCTGAGCGGCGACGCGCACGAAAGCTTCGATCCCGGCGCCACGCTGCGCATTCTGGGCCCGGGCGGCAGCGCCGACAACTATGTGCCACCGCGCACCATCGAGCTGCTGCTGCGCAGCCCGACGCCGGGGGCGGGAGAGCCGCAATGAACGCACCGCGCTGGGCCCTGGACGCCAACCCGCTGGGCATGCTGTTTCGCAACGCCTATGGCGAATTCCGGACCCTGCTGGCGGCACAGCCGCGCGCGGCAGCGGACGCGGCCAGCCCGGAACTGGGCGCGATCGCGGCGCGCCGGATGAGCGACGCGCTTGACACGATCCGCCACGCGCTGGCGCGCCAGGCCGGCGCGCGCGCGCCGGTC
>DASWMN010000166.1:0-12431 GCA_036399735.1 Telluria sp.
CAGGCGACTGTTGCGTTGTCGGCTTTAGAAGAAGCGAAGGTTCTGTTGTGGAACGAAATGCACGCTCAAAATGTAAAGAAAGCGGAATTGGCGCGGCGGTTGAATGTGCATATGCCACAGGTAGATCGCCTGTTTGATCTAAAGCATTCGTCGAAGTTTGAGTTTGTCGAGCAAGCCGCTAAAGCTCTCGGCAAGACTTTCGAGGTTTCGCTGGCATAAGCTGTGTTGACATCGCAGCCCCGTACACTTCACCGTGTCCGGGGCTTTTTTTCGCCTAAAACAAAACAGCCGTGCAGATGTTGTTCTTGAGTTTCACGGTGAGGGCATCTTTCGCCTCGGCGGCAACCGATGGCAGGTCCGCGTTCGGGAAACGCCAGACGGTGCTGATGCTGCAGGACACCTGGATTGCCCAGACTTGCTGACGAGGCAGGCTGTTTATCATGGCGTCGGTCGCTGCGCCGATCCGGTTGTCGGCCGCCTGCTGCGCTTCGTGGGAGTCGACGCCGTGGCCATCGCCGTCGCCGGTAAGGCCCTGCATTGTCTTGATGCCGAGGTCCTTATCAGGGTCGCCAAGCATCCAATTCTTCCAGCACGCCAAGCACGTCTCCAACCCGTCCGGCTTGACGAAAGCCGCGATCGAAACCTCGTCCCTTCGCACCCGGCGCAGCTTTGGTTTGGACAGCGAATTGAAGAAAAGACTGGATGAGGCGATCATTTAGAGCTCCCGAAAAAGGACACCCCGACCATATCAGATGCTATCAAAAGAGTGACCACCGGAAATCATTTATTTTCGTAATTTTTCATGAGACTGTTGCGCTTTGCACGCGCGCGCTCTCGCTCCAGCCGCTCGCGTTCGAACAGAACCGATACTGCGGGATCCAGATAGGCATGGCGCGGCTGCGCATAGCTTCGATCCTTGTTCGCCCGCGTCATCATCAAGGAATGCAATTCCCGCTTCGTCAAAATCCCGCTCATACACCAGTCCTTAAGATAGTTGGGTGTTCTCCGATGGTCTCCAAGAGGATTTCGCCATCTCGAACAATCGGGCGGCTCTTGACGATCGAGCCGCCAGGCATGTGCCAATCACGGACAACGACGCGCTCACATTCCCGCCTGATCAATTCACCGCCCACCCAAACTGCCATTCGTCCATCGGTACCGACCTGGTATGTATTTTTCAAGGTGCCTCCTTGGTGTGTTGAGCTGCGAATCGTTCACGGGCGACCCGGTTTCGTGCCGGGTGGAAGAGCACGCAGGGCCGGGCATCCCAAGCAACGAACGTTTCGGGCGTACCTGGCATGTCAAAGCCGGTACAGCGACCTTGCCCAGCCGCTGCTTGCCGCTCATAGCCTGCAATGGCGAACTTCTCGCAGAAAGCGCACGGAAGGTGCACGCGGCTCACGCTGCCTCCTTGGCTATTTCGGCCTGTACGCTTGTCGTATTGATGCCGTGACGCACCCTCCGAATAACCTCGTCGGCGGCGCGCTCCACGTCAATCGCGCGAATGTTTTCAAGCTGGGCATCGTGGCAATCAAGCGCCTCGTTCATCGCAGCCATTTCGCCGCCCTTGAATACGAAGCGTCCCGTCTGCGCTGCCCGCTTGCCGACTTCGCACAACGCATCGCGGCCGGCGGTCATCGCCAGGCGGAACTCGTTGCCGATGCCCTGCTCGCACATCACGTTGCCCATGTTGACTGCGCCGACCAGCAAATCCCAGTCGTCGCGCGTTCCGGCGCCCTGGACCATGCGAACCATGGCACCGTGATTGCGCGCGAATAGCCCCTGCAAGTGGCCCATGTGATCGCCGCTCATTCCTCCTAAGAATGTTGACATTGGATTTCGTGCCACGTATTTCGGACCGGTGTATTTTTTGTTGCGGTTCTTTTTCATTCTAGGAGCCCCTCCCATGCTGTTGCTTCCAATCGATTGATGGCCTTCATGCGAACATTCTCATCTGAGCCGCGCGTGATGCGAGAGAAGCCGCGCAAGCAGGGTTAAGCCAAATTACCTCTTTACGAATTGCGGTCCCACGGCCTGCACTGATGCGCGCATCCGTGGTATGCATCTGCCAGCCAATCAATTTGTCTTGGTACAAGTCCGACGGGTAACCACAAAGGACCACGCAGCCATCTAGCTCGAGCAACGCATCCAGCAGCTGGACGTGGTCGAAATCGGTTAGCTCATGCTTGTAGGTGCGCCGGCTGCCTGTCATCACCCTCGTCCCGTGGACATAAGGCGGGTCGACGAAATGCAATGTGTCCGGAGCGTCATGAGCTTTCATGACATCGATCGCCGGGCGGTTCTCGATCAAAACGCCGGTCATCCGCTGCCCAGCTGCTGCGACGGCCGCGGGATATGTGGACCACAGATGCTGCGCCGTCCCGTATTCCCGCTTTGTGTCGATCCGGAAGCCTGTATGCCCCTTGGTGGCCCCAGCCGAGCCGAAACCCATCTGAGCGCGAATGCACAGGCGCCGCGCTAGTTCGATCGAGTCGTCAGTCGGCTCCCAAGCCTGTTCGAATTCGGTCCGAGCGTAAGGCGTCAGGATCAAGGCTTCGAGCAGCTGGGCGCGCAGCTTTTCATCGCGGAGGACGGTAAAGAAATTCACGACAGCGCCGTCTAGGTCGTTGTAGACCTCCGCATAAACACGTTCTTTCTGAAGGAGCACGCCAGCCGCGCCGCCGAAGGGCTCAACGTAGCATTTGTGCTCAGGAAAGAACTGCATCACCCAAGGCGCCAGCCGAAATTTAGCGCCGTGGTAGCGCAGCGCCGGGGCGACTACTGTGGCTGCCATTAAACGTTCGCCTTGGCGAGCTGATAGCGTACTCATTTGCACACCACTTCGCCGCGGTTGTCGATCAATGGAATTTGGCGCGGATCGGAATCATCAAGCACGTAGATATAGTTGGTGCCGGCATGCGAGCAATCCTCACAATCGGGCAGGCCTTTTTCCTTCGCGATTTCGGCCACGCGCGCGCAGACCGAAAAGCGCTCGAGATCGAACATGCATCCTTTGCACGACCCGAACTCCGGCGCCTCCATCGGTTTGAAACGGATGATTTCGAGATTCATGCCGACTCCCGGGCCATCGCGGCGGCGGCCGCCTGGGCCATCGTGTGCAGCTTGGCGTTGAACCAGCGGCGGATGCAGTACGAGCGAATCACGCTGATGACGGTGTAGATCAGGCCCAGCACGAAATTGGCGCCAGGCGAGATGTGGAAGCCGAACAGCGGGAAAATGAACATGTTGGCGGTGTAGTTGATGCCGAAGCCGATGCACACGTTGATGCACGCTTCGATCAGCGATCCGAGACGGGTTTGGTTCATGGCTGCAGCTCCTTGGTTGGGCGATCGTCGCCTTGTGGAAAATTGGTGGCGTACAGGGTCAGCATGCGCAGGTTGCACATTGCGTGCGCCAGGTGGGGCAGGCCCGATTCGGGGTCGCATTCTTCGCCGCGCTGCCAAGCCGCCATGTGGCGCATTGCGCAGGCGAAGGGCACAGACCAGGGCATGCCCTTGGTCCAGTTCCAGGCCGCGTATTTCTGGCGCCCATACATCCAGACCCGGGCCTCGTCCTCGAGGGTAGCCATCGGGATCAGCGAGAAATCGGGCTTGCCGGCATTGAAGCGCGCTCCGCTGCCCTTTGCCTGGCTGTTGACGTCGCCGATGCCAAAATTTTCGATGATCCCATGCACCTCTTCTTCGAAGGCAGCGCCCAGGCCCGCCAGCTGGTCTGATATCGGGGTGTACCCGTGACCGCCGACATCCACATAAACCACACCAGCGTCGCACGACTCGCCAGGCCCACTCACTTTGCTCACATCCATTTCCGTCCTCGCTTTCTATTCAAGAATTCTGGCGGCCACCGCCACCGTCAAAATTGGCGCTCCTTTAGCCGCCGCGCGTACCGCTATATCGCCCTTCCCATTTGTCGCCCGGAACACCCGGCGCCCACGAGTCGTCCTCGTCATATTCGCTCTTGGCGTCGAAGCGAACTCCACCGGAAAACTCTGCCCCGCGTTCGAAGAATTCAAGCGTAAAGCCGCAATCCGGAAACATCACGTGCAAAGCCGCGATCACGGCCAGCGGCGGGCACCAAGCGGTCTGAAACGTGATGCATACCCCAAAATAGTCACGGCGCGCGACTTCGTAGGCATTCCACTTTGTCCCCCAGTTCTCAGTGCACCATTCGTATCCGCCTGAGTTGTAGCCATCCTTCGCTCCGGCGCCGTATTTCTCTTCGGCCGCTTTCCATCCCAGGGCTGCAAATTCGCGGTCGCGTTCTGCGAAATTCTCTGGATACGGGAGAATTTTGTTGAAGTTGAACTCTGGTGCCTCTTTGTCCGCGCCAACAAGTGACAAAATTGCTGCTACCTGGCGCGCTGAGCCTTCGATATAGAGGTCGTTATGGCAGTGATTTGGCATGACTGTTTTCCTTTAATGAGGTGCTTCGAAGCCCAAGTCGGGCAAATATCCGATGACTGTTAATAATCGTCATACCGTGCTGTTGATTGGTGCCGTTTGATGGCCTTCGCCACTTTCACGCCGCTTAAAACCGATAATCCCGCCGATTCGTTCTTGCGCCTGGGCTGCCGTGTCGAGGTTCTTTTCGAGGTAGCCCATGGTCGTGATGAAGCTCTTGTGCCGCATGACCTTCTGGATCGTCTGGATTGGCACGCCCGCCTCGGAGAGCAGCGTGGCGAACGTTCCGCGCAGACGGTGAGGCGTGATGCCCTTCGTCTTGCACGTCGCGTTGGCGGCCTTGATTGCACGCTTGGCGAAGCCCTCCGGGAATGCGCTGCCGTCAGCCTGGCAGGCGATCAGTCCGGCGGCCTGGCTCATAGGCTGCAGGTAGTCGATCAGCCATCCAGCCATCGGTACGGGCTCGGCCTCGCGGCCCTTGGTGATGCCGGGCGTGTAGGTCTTGCGATTCCAGTCCACCCACTCCCAGCGCGCGCTCGTCGATTCGCCGGCGCGCAGCCCGAGGCCGAACATCAATCGGACAGCCGTGCCGACGCCGGGCTCGCGGGCGGTAGCGTTGTCGATCGCACCGAACCACGCCAGGGCGATATCGACCGGCAGAGTCACGCGCGGCGCCTTCTGCACCTTGATCGTCTTGACCTTCCATGGCGAGTTGGCCAGGATGCCGCGGCGCACCGCCCACATGGTCAGCAGCTTGATGACGCGCAGCCAGTGATTCGCCGACGATGGCCGGTGATCGACCAGGTGCAAATTGCGGGCCGCCTCGACGTGCTCTGTCGTGATGTCGCCGATCGGCTTGTTGGCCAGGTCGTAGAAGTGCAAGCGCGCGCATGTCTCGACGCTGCTGTAATGGGCGGCGCTGACGGTCGGGCGGTGCACGACAAGCCAGTCCTGCGCCAGCTCGGCCAGGGTCGGTACCGGCAGCCCGCCGTTGGCGCGCACCACCGCGACGGCAAAGGCTTCGTTCGCATAGGTCTCCGCCTTGCTGCGGTTGCGCAACCGGGTGCTTTTCTGAACGCGCGCGCCGGCCACCTGGAAGCGGTAATGCCAGATGCTGCCGACCTTGAAAATATTGGCGCTCATGATCAGGCCGCCAGTCCGGCAGCGCGCCGGTAGTCCTGCCATTCGAACGCGCAGATGAAGGCGTTCTCGTGCAGCCGGCTGAAGACGCGATCGCCCACGAACTTGGCCAGGTTCTCGAAAGGCTGGTTGCTGATGACGATGACCGGCTTGTTGTCGTTGTAGCGGCGGTTGATGATTTCGGTCAGCAGCAGCGCCGTGTTGTCCTTCGGGCGCACCGCGTCGATCTCGTCGAGAATGAGCACGTCGTATTGGGCAAAACGCATGATCTCGCCCTCTTCGCTCTTGCCGTCACGGCCATAGGTCGCTTGAATTTCGCTCACCATGCCCTGCGCTGTGATGTAGCGCGCGGACAGCGACGCCTTTAGGACGAGGGCCTGGGCAATCTCGCAGGCCAGCAACGTCTTGCCGGTACCGGTAACGCCGACCATGATCAGCGCGGCCCACTTCTTTTCCGACAGGATGAAATCGCGGAAGGATGCGACGGTCTGCTTGACGATCTTCTGCTTTGGCGTCTCGGCGACGAAGCGCTTGTCGACGTAACGCGCCGGGATCATGGCATTCGGGATCAGCGAGGCGGTGCGCTCGGCCAGCCAGAGCGCGCGCGTCGAGCTCTTCATCGACAGTTCGAGGCACTGGGGGCAAGCCCATTCGCGGCCTGCCAGCACGAGGGCGTCAGCGTCGCCATGGACTGCGCAACTACCGGTTTGCATCACCAGGCGGCCACCAAGATCGCCGAGCAGCGCGCCGACGCTTTGCATTTGTTCGCTCATAGGACAATTTCCTCATCTGCCGCCGGCGGGGTAATGCCGTGGCGCTTCATAGACTCTTCCATCGCGCGCGCGTCGCCGCTCCGGTCCTGGTCGTTCGGGTTGAATTTCACGCTGCCCGGGCGCTCGGCCGCAGCACGTGGCGCAGGCGGGTTGAGCAAGTCGTTGACGATCGGGTCGAGGTAGTTCGCCGGGATGTTCCCTGTCGGCTTGCTGTTGCGCGCCAGGGCGACTGCCTCCAGCACCTGGGCGACCGTGACGCCCTTGGTCGCCCAGGACTGCACTGCAGGGTGGGCCGAGTTGGCGGTGACGCCTTGACGACGCAAGGCGGTCGCCAGGCGAACAGCAGGGTCGTCAGAAATCGGAGGCTGTTCACGCATCGGAAGCGGCGCGGCTTTTGGCGAATAATCGTCACCATCGACCGTGTCGTTGTCGTTGTCGTTGTCGTTACATGCTCTACTCTGTTCTTCTCTACTCTTCTCTTCTCTAGGCGTAACTTGGCGTAACGCGGCGTCACTTGGCGAAACATCGACAGTCGTGGCGTCACCTGTCGCCTTGCGCGCGCGGTAACGCGCCATGCGCTCAGCCGGTGTCTGAGCAGATGCTTTTGGCTCGTCGCGCTCACGCTTGGGCTGTCGCTTTTCCCAGCGAACGACATGGCCGTCATCGACAAGACGGCATGCTTCCATTGCGGCCAGGATGCGCACGGTCGTGCCATCCTCGACGCTCAGAAGGAAGTCGGTTGTCTCGGGGTCGATCGGGTCGTAGGTGCCGCGTTCAGTGTTCGCGCTTGCCTGCTCGAGGATGAGCGCCCACACGGTTACTACGTCACCAAAGCGGGCACCGGCCTTTTTTGCGACCAAGCCGAACTTCGGGTCCGCAGCTGTGCCGTGATGCCAGCGGAACCAGTCAATACCGTTTGCCATTTGTCTCTTTCGGCAATCAGGAAGGCTCGGACATCGATTTCATCTTGGAGCGAAGTTCCTCCAAGGCGCGGTGCGTTTCGAAGACAGCCTGCTCGATCTGCTTCAGCTCGGCGGCGCTGATACGGCCGTCGACCAGGGCGGCGTAGACGGCGGCCCCAACATTGCCATGCGCGGACAGGCCTTGCGTGACGACCTCCAGCACCGCCATATCGCTGGCGCCAACTTCGCCCTCGACCTTGATGCAGACGTAGCCCAGCTCGCCGGCGAAGGCGTGCAGCGGGCGCATGTCGCCAGTCAGCTCGCAGACCGTGAGGGCCTCAGCGAATGTCGGCTTGTTGGTCGTGTTGGTCGGGCAGATCTTGTTGCGCAAGACGCCAGCGAGCATGCCCATTCGCAGTGCGATACCTTCCACGCCGCCAGGTGCGTCGTGGACCGTGTGATAGAGAGCGTCAAGGATGTTCATGTAATAACCCCGGTAGAAATGCTGCGAACAGGAAACAAAATGGTCAAACTACGGCCTTGAGATTCATCGCGGGAGAAAGTGATTTCCAGCGGTAAATGATAAAAAATGTGCGACTCTCCCCTCCGCGGCCTGCGGCAGAGAGTTCGTTTTTGGGATGGAATTACGGCGGGTCTGCCCGGCGATCCAGCAGGACGCCGTGCTCGCGAGCAAGCTTTTCGAGCCCGCTAATGACTTGGTGGGACGGCCGCTTTACGCCAGCCTTTCCCGAGGCCATATCACTGATGGTCGGCTGCTTGAGTCCGATGGCGAGTCCGATCTGCGTCTGTGTTAGCCCGGCCTTTTGAAGCTCTGAGAGAATAAATGAGATGTCCATGAATCAGATTATAGGAACTCCGATTTTAATTGTCAATCGGAATTCCGATTTATTGTTGAGCGATAATATCGGAATGTCTATAGGCACCCGAATCCGCGAAGCAAGACGAATTGCGAAACTTACCCAGAAAGAACTTGCCAGCAAAGTTGGCATGTCTCAGGCCGCCCTTTCCGAACTGGAAACCGGCGAGTCAGAGGGTTCGACTCTGGTTGCGTCCATCGCTTCCGCGCTTGGGGTAAACGCCCTTTGGCTTGAAAGCGGCAAGGGTACGCAGGGTCCGGGGCCGGGCGGCCTGGCGCCAGGCGAATATCAAGAGGTGGAAGTCGTCCATGCTGGCAATCCGGATGTGATTTTGATCCCACAAGTAAAATTAAGGCTAAGTGCTGGCGTGACCGGCTTCCATGTTGATGCGCCAGAGGACGGCATAAACACCTATCCGTTAGATCGACGATGGGTGGAGCGCGGCGGCTTCGCACCGCAACGCCTGATTGCGATACGGGTCAAAGGAGAAAGCATGGAGCCGGGCCTGTATCACGGCGACATCGTCGTAGTGAACACGGCCGATACTGTGCCGGTCGACGGCTCGGTCTACGCAATTAACTACGAAGGCGAAGCGGTCATCAAGCGCATGTCGCGAGATGCTGGGAACTGGTGGCTGACATCGGACAACCCGGACCAAAGGAAGTATCATCGGAAAAGCGTCCATGGCAACGAGTGCATCATCGTCGGGCGAGTAGTGAAGAAGGAAAGTACTCAGATATAGGGCGCCACGGCACGCCATCTTGCCGCAATGCGAAAGATCCGGATGGCTACTAAGGAAAAACCTTCAAAAATTGGCGCGCTGGGCATTACTGGCATCGTTTTGGTCGGTTTCTTTACGTACCAGTGCACCAGGGTCTCGAGTTCGCCATCACCAAATCCGCCAGCGTCTTCGTCTCCTACTGCTACCGCGGCGGCGTCCACGACGCCCTCTGCAGCAGCCGGCCCGAAGTGGCGATACGAATCCTATAAAGACGAAATGAGCAGCGCGGTCATTAAAACAGCGACAGTGCTTTCTAACGACTCGTTGAATTTGGAGTTCCCCTATTCCGGCAAAAACATGGGAAGCATCACCATTCGTCGAAACCCGAAAACTCTTGATGTTTTTGTCGCGGTGCAAAAAGGCCAGATTGTGTGCGGGATTCAAGAGTGTACGATTAAGGTGAGGTTTGACGAACGCAAAGCAATGAACTTCGCCGCCACAGGTCCATCGGATCACAGCTCGGACACTTTGTTCTTAGCCCCAAGCTCGAAATTTGTGGACCTTGCTAAGGCGAGCAAGAAAATCCGGGTCGAGCTCAACATGTTCCAGGCCGGGACTCAAGTGTTGGTGTTCGATAGCGCCGGCCTGAACTTCAAGTAATTCAGATAAATTTTCCTATTGGATTTAAAAATATCGGGAAATATCGGAAAACCTATTGACATAGGATATCGGAACGCCGATACTAACTCATCCGCTGCATACCGCAGCCGCCCGATGAGGTCAACATGTCCCGCTACCGCTCACAAGAAGAAATGACCAGCGCGCACCCTGCGCGCAATGCAGTTGTCATCCTCATACTCCTTGCTATCGCCTGTGCACTGACGGACGTCGCCACCGGGGTGCCACTGTGACCGGCCGCGAGAACGAAGCCGCGGCCAGCATCGCCGCGACGTGCGCCGGCCACCTCCTGGCTATCGTGCTCTTCGCCCTGATCTTCCTGATGCAGGGCCAGGACGAACGCGACGCGCAATCCGCCGAGGCATTCATCAGCGCCATGGCCCGCCAAACCGACCAGGGCGCGGCGAAATGAACCGCCCCACCCCAACCTACGCCGCCTGGCGCGCCGGCTTCCAGTGCCCCGAACAGGCCGCCGAAGCCGCATACCAGATGGTCGCGCTGCTGACCGCCAAATTGGCGAAGGCCGACCGCACCCAAGCCGCCGGCCGCAAGCCGTATCAACGTCGCATGGAGACACCGCAATGACCCGCCGCACCATCCCCGTCGAAATGCTCGACAAAGTCCACCTGTTCATTCTTGAGCAAGGCGTGGCCAGCTCAATGAACGTGAGCGCGCAGTTCCGCATGTGCTTGCGGACGGCGCAGCACATCATCCGACAACTGATCGAGATCGGCGCCATTGCGCGGATCAAGAACGACGGCCCCAGCGCGCGCAAGCTGCCTGCACTGTACGAGCCCATCGATTTGGACGACGACGCGCTGCGCGAAAAGATTTGCACCGAGGCCATTGCGAAGGCGATCCGCCTGAAGCGCTCCATAAATGCCGGCGGTCAGACGGTGACTCGTGTACGTGCCGACGAATGGCCTCGAGGCGTAGCGATGCGCGATCCGCTCGTTGCCGCGGTATTCGGGCAGGCAGGCGGGCGCGCATGATCACCCGCTCGAATCCACTTTGCCGCGTCTGCGGCGAGCCGCAGGGCGCCAGTCATAAATCTGGCTGCTGCTACGCGCCTTTCACATCGGCGCCAACCCGAGTTGTAGGAGTTTCAGCCATGTTCGATATTCAGTATCCAGAGCGCCGCACGTCCTCACCGCTGGAGCGGTTCGCATACAACGCACCGCCGCCACTGCCAAAACTGGACGAGGCGGTGCCAGCAGCAGAAGTGCCGTCAGGGTATCGGCTGATGCCAGTTGAACTTTCGCCCGCGATTAAGGACGCGATCATTTCGCAAGGCGACTTTATGCCGCACTCATTGTGGCGCGCGATCATCGCCGCCCACGATCTGGTCAACGCCCGGGCGACCCCCTGCAACAGCGATCCCACAGGGTTCGACGCCGAATAATCCACCGAAAGCCCGGATGTCCGGGAAGTGCAGTACCAAACACCACAACAAGGAAAATATGAACGCCCAAGTGAAAAGTAATCCCCCGCCGGAAATTGGCGCGCAGTTCGGCGGCGGCTTCTTCGCCGGCCTGGTGCTGGTCAATGGCGCTCCGTTCGCGCTGATCGTCGCGCCAAAGGATGGCGGCGAAATCGAAGGCAAGTGGAGCAGCTCTTACGACTCGGTGGCCGCCGCCGTCAGCTACTGCGATGGCAAGGCCAATACCGCCGCCATGGCCGCGGCCGGCAGCGATCTGGCGGAGACCATCATCGCCATGGAAATCAACGGGGTCAACGATTGGTACCTGCCGAGCCAGGATGAGCTCGAGATTCTGTACCGCGCCTTCAAGCCGACCGACGACAAGAATAGCCTTTATGGCCGCTCTGGCATCAATCTGTCGGCGGTGCCGCCAGCCCGGCCTTATGAACCTGGAAGTCCGCTGCAGACGGTCGCGGCAGCGTTCGTAGAGGGCGCGGCAGAGGCCTTTACCGATGACTGGTACTGGAGCTCTACGCAGCACGCCGCCGGCTCCGACTGTGCCTGGGGCCAGTACTTCGGCTACGGCCTCCAGGGCCACGACAGCAAGTCGTACGAGGGGCGCGCCCGCGCGGTCCGCAGATTGCCAATTTAATCATTCAGTAATTTTTCGGAGTCTGCCATGACAACAGTATCCCTGCAAGAAATCAAGGTCGCGCACCACAAGGTGAGCGAAATGATTGCCGCCTTCGAGGCGCAAGTCACGCGCGAGGTGAGCATACCGATGTGCGAAATCCGTCTGAAGGACGGCGAGTACTACGCTGGGCTCATTACCGGGCCGGATGGTAACCCAACGCACCACCTGGTGCTGCTGCCCGGCGATGCGGAAGGCGTCAACTGGGAGGTGGCGAAGAAGTTTGCGGCAGACCTCGGTGGCGATCTGCCCACTCGTCGTGAGCAAGCGCTGTTGTTCGCGAACTTGAAGGATCAGTTCGAGGAACGCTGGTATTGGTCCTGTGAGCAGCACGCCGCCTACTCCGACTATGCCTGGGGCCAGTACTTCGACATCGGCTACCAGAACTACGACTTCAAGTCGTACGAGGGGCGCGCCCGCGCGGTCCGCAGATTAGCAATTTAACGATTAGTCAATTTCTAGGGAATAAAAATGACAAAGCAACTGTGGATCAGCCAGAACCTGCGCGCGGGCGAAGTGTATGCCGGCATTGTCCTCGGACAGGACGGAAAGCCGGACCATCACCTCATCCTTTTGGCGCCCGAGGCGACAGATGTGACATGGGCCAAGGCGAAGGATTTTGCCAAAAAAGCCGGCGGCGAGCTTCCGACCCGGAGCGAACAGGCGCTGCTGTACGCGAATTTGAAGAAAGAATTTCAGCCGCGTTGGTATTGGTCCTGCGAGCAGCACGCCGCCAGCTCCGACTGTGCCTGGGGCCAGGGCTTCCTCAACGGCCTCCAGTACAACTACATTCAAGTCGTACGAGGG
>DASWMN010000167.1:0-5547 GCA_036399735.1 Telluria sp.
GTAGTCGACAGCAGCGGCGTGGCCTTCGGCGCTATCGTTATCCGCCAGACGCATCAGTTCCGCGCGACCGGCTTCGTACTCCGCCAGACCTTTGTCCACCTCGGCGAACAGGCGCGCTGCGGCTTCGGTGCGAAACAGCGGCCGCGCCTTGCCCAGATGCTCTGCCAATGCGCGGCGCGCGCCGTCGGCGACGTCCTTGAATTTGGCTTTTTGCGCGGGCGTGGTGGCCAGCAGCACGTTGCGGGTGGCGCGCCCGATATAAATCAGATTGATATTGGCTTCCTTGACGGCGGAAATGCCCAGCAGGTCATTGGCGTAGGCGCGTTCGGCCTGGGCGTTCATCTTGCTCATGTTGACAATGCCGATGGCCGCAACCAGGGCACCGAGCAGGGCGACAATCAGAAAGCCTGTGAGCAGGCGGGTCCGGACGGTGATATGTTGAAACATGGATGTGCTCCCTCGATGCAGGCGTGATAGACGATGGGTAATCGGTAGCGCGTTGCATGGTCCGGCCAGGTGCGCCCGCTAACGGGGCAACACGGTGTGGCAAATGCGGAGCGGGGCATTGGGTCGGTGCAGGCACCGAGGACGGCAACACCAGCGGGGGGATGGGCTGGTGTTAAGAAAGATACGCCACACGGTGAAGTTACGGAACAACTATGTGGGCAATCGCGGAAAAAGATGCGACGAAAAAGACGACTGTTGCCATGCAGCAACGGTCGTCTTGTTAATTAGAACTCAGGTCAATCAGAACTCTTCCCAGTCTTCGTCAGCACCATTGGCTGTGCGCCGGACCGCGGCGCCTGGGGCGTTGGCAGCCAGGCGTGGTACCGGACGGGCCGGAGCACGCGGCGCCGGCCGCTTGAGCGGGGCGGCGGCACGGGCGGCCGCGCTCTCGTTGCCGAGCTTGAAGATGCTGACCACCTCGGCCAGACTGGCAGCCTGTTCCTGCATCGAACTGGCGGCAGCAGCGGCTTCCTCGACCAGAGCGGCATTCTGCTGGGTCACTTCATCCATCTGGGTGATGGCGGTGTTGACCTGCTCGATGCCCATGGTCTGCTCGGCGCTGGCCGAGGCGATTTCGGACATGATGTCGGTGACCCGGGTGATCGACTGGACAATTTCTTCCATGGTCACGCCAGCCTGGTCGACCAGCTTGCCGCCGGCATCGACCTTTTCCACCGAGTCGTTGATCAGGGTCTTGATCTCCTTGGCGGCGGCGGCCGAGCGCTGGGCCAGGTTGCGCACTTCCGACGCGACCACGGCAAAGCCACGGCCCTGTTCGCCGGCACGGGCCGCTTCCACGGCCGCGTTCAGCGCCAGGATGTTGGTCTGGAAAGCGATGCCATCGATCACCCCAATGATGTCGACAATCTTGCGCGAGGATTCATTGATCGAGGCCATGGTGTCCACCACTTCGGAGACCACGCTGCCGCCGCGGATGGCCACTTCCGAGGCCGACTTGGCCAGGCCGTTGGCCTGGCGCGCATTGTCGGCGTTCTGGCGCACGGTGCTGGTCAGTTCTTCCATGGAAGAAGCGGTTTCTTCCAGCGAGCTGGCCTGTTCTTCGGTGCGCGACGACAGATCCAGGTTGCCGACCGCGATCTGGTTGGAGGCGGTGGCAATGGTGTCGGTGCCGCTGCGCACCTGGCCGACGATCTTGACCAGGGCGGTGCGCATGGTTTCCATGGCAAACAGCAGGCTGTTCTGGTCGCCGGCGCGGGTCCGGATCACGGTCGACAGTTCGCCTTTCGCGATGGCGTCGGCCATTTCCGCGGCATACGCAGGCTCGCCACCGAGCTGACTGGTCAGGCTGCGCGTGATCCACAGGCCGATGCCGATGCCGATGCCGAGGCTGCACAGGACCAGCACGATCATCAGGGTGCGGCTTTCCGTGTAGAGCGCGGTTGCTTCGGCCGAGGCTGCGGCGGCGGCTTTTTCCTTGTTGGCGCCCAGTTCGCTCAATTTATCGTCCACGTAATTGGCTTTTTGCGCCAGTGTGGTAAAGACGAACTCGGCGGCGGCGGCCTGTCCTTCCGGGCTGACGTCGGCGGTCTTGCGCATCAGTTCGGCGACAGCGGCGTCGTACTCGACCAGGCCTTTGTCGAGCTCGGCGAACATGCGGGTCGCCGCCTCGGTGCGGAACAGGGGGCGCGCGGTGTCGAGCTGCTGCTGCAGCATTTTGCGCGACTTGTCGGCCACGCCCTGGAATTTGGCTTTTTCTTCCGGCGTACGGGCAATCATCACGTTGCGAATGGCGCGTGCAATGTACATCAGATTGATATTGGCTTCCTTGGAGGCGGAAATGCCCAGCAGGTCGTTGGTATAGGCGCGTTCTGCCTGTGCATTCATCTTGCCCATATTGACGATGCCGATCCCCGCCACGATGGCGCCCAGAATGGCGACGATCAGAAATCCGGCGAGCAAGCGCGTGCGGACCGTGCTGTTTTTGAACATGAAAAACTCCTTGAATACTTTCTAAATTGCTTACGCGGCGTATCCGCGAGCGGACACCCAGCGCCTGTGGCACTGTACTGACAATGAATAAATGGTTCTATGCGGGTGTGGGCAGTAGCTGCGTTGCCGCCAGCGGGGGATGGGCTGGCTTCAGCTAAGGTACGGGAAGGAAATGTGATTGTTAATTGGTTTTCGATTGAAACGTGAAATCCCTAGGGAAAACCCAGCCGCACGTTGTGCTGTCGCAACGTGCGTTGTATTTGTTCATGGCTGGTTGGTAAGCCCGAGTGCCGTTTCGATCAGGGGCAGGATCTGTTTCCAGGCCGGTGAGGTGGCGGCAATTTCATCATAGTGGCTGGCGCCTGGCAGGATGACCACATCGGCGCGGTCGCCCGCGGCGCGCGCCCGGCGCGCGAAATCGTGGGCCGCGCGCGGCGGCGAAATGGTGTCAAGTTCGCCCGTGATGAGTATCGTGTTACTGCCGTTCGGCACCAGCTCGGCGGCATTGGTGTCGGCATAGATGTCGGGCCGGCTGGCGCTGGCGCTGCCAGCCAGCTGCACCATGTCGCGGCCACAGCTGGTCTTGATCAAGTCTTTTTCGTTGCGCAAATCGGCCAGGCCGCCCAGGCTGATGACCTGGCGTACCGGCAGCATGCGGGCCTGGAACAGCGGGCTGCTGGCCGGGATCCGGCTGCGTCCCACGATCCATTGCGCCAGCTGGCCGCCGGCCGAGTGGCCCATGGCCAGAATGCGGCTGGTGTCGAGCTGTTGGCGCGCCGCTTGCGCCTCCAGTTTCTCGAGCGCGGCGTTGATATCCTGGTAGGTACCCGGATAGCCGCCGCCTTCTTCATCGGCGCGCCGGTATTCCACATTCCACACGGCGATGCCGCGCGCGGCAAGCGCACCGGCCACGTTGCGCATTTGCCCGATGCCGCCAAATTCCACCGTCCAGCAGCCGCCGTGGATCAGCACCACCACCGGGAAGGGGCCGGGGCCGGCAGGACGGAACAGCTCGGCGAACTGCGAGGGCGCGCTGCCGTAAGCAAACGTGGCGCTGGGGGCCGGGCCGTTCAGGGCCAGATAGTCGGCCAGGGCCATGGGCCCGGCACTGCTCAGCGGTACGACACTCGACAAGAACAGGGTGGAAAACAGCGAGCGCAGGCGAAATTTCATGGCGGGTCGGTCCGGGAGTCAGGGTAGGCGAACTATACCGAGTTTGTGCGCGGGCCGGAAGCGGCTGCCCGATGCCCATTGTTGGCCGGCGTGAGCCAGCGTACAGAAGGCCCGGATGGGCACTGTTACTGTGTAAAAAAACATCAGGACCAGGTATGGAAAACTTCAGCGAAGAATACAAGGGATTCACCATTGTCGTCACGCCCGTGCTCGACCATGGCGATCTGTGGGATTTCAATTACCGCATTACCAAAACCGGGCAGGGCGGCCAGGACGGCGACCCGGGGGCGGCCATCACGCGTTCGCAGAGCGCGGGCGGTCACGCCACTGAACGGGCGGCCGGTGCTGCCGGCATGGCCGTGGCACGTACCGAAGTTGACAACATCCTGGCCCTGGCGCGTTCACACGTGCCGGCGGGGCCGGGCACATCCACCACCACAAGGAGCACAGCATGAGCCAGTCGAAATCGAGCGGTACCCAGAACAAGCAGTCGGGCCAGGCGTCTGAAGCCGAGATCGCCCAACAGCGCGCCGGCAAGGCCGACAAGAGCAGCGGCGACGCCAAATCGCGCGTCAAGGCAGGCAAGGGCGAGGGCGCTGGCGGCGGCGCGAAACAGAAGCAGAACCATTAAGGTGGCTGCCATGCAGCTTGCTTCGTGCCAGCCCAGGGCGGCCTTGTGCGCGCATTCGACCCCGGACCCGGATGACGCGCCGCCCACGCCCAGCCCCGTGCCGGACGACGTGCCCTCACCGGTGAATGCGCCGATCGAAGAGCCGCGCTTTCCGGAGCCGCCCATCAAGGCGGCCTGAAGCGCGGCAGAATAGCGGCAGAATAGCGGCAGCTCAGGCCGGGTCGGAGGTGCTGTCCTGGCGGCTGCCGCCGGCCTGTTCCTGCTGGCGGTTCTGCTGCGACTCTTGCTGGCGGGCCTGGCCGGGCGGCAGCGGGGGAATCTCGCGTATCATTTTCTCGGTCTCCAGCTGCGCCGGCGTTTTTTCGCCGCTGCCGATGTCGGCCTCGTCGGACAGGGGCGGGCTGGCTGCAGCGGGATCTTGCGGACGTGGGGTGGCGGGCATCGAAAGCTCCTGGCGGAATGAACATGACGCGATGCTAGCAAGGCTGACCGGCGCGCGTCGTTCATTACCAATGAGCACTTATGATAACAGTCGTTGCTTTATGGTCACAGAAAAAATAAAGTTGGTATGCATGGCGCGCGGCGCTCCCGGTTCGTTCATATAATCATTCATCACGCTGATTTTTGTCCCTCAGGAGAACGACATGGGCAATTCCTTACACAACAAGATCCCGCTTGGCCGCCATGCCGTGCGTGATTCGCGGCCGCTGCAGGCGGCGCTCGTGGTGGCGGTGGTGGCCAGCATTGCGCTGACGTGGATGGCCCTGCAGCTGTGGCCGTAAGCCTGGCCTGACGCGATTGCCGGTTGCCCGCAGCGACGCGGGCGGTTACCATGGGGGCCGATTTTTGGCCGCACATGGAAAGCCCCGATGAAGAATGAAAAACTGACGACAGACGAATACGACGCGCTTGGCCACATCGAGCGCGGCGCCAAGCATGACCGGGTCAATGCCTGCGTCGGGCGCAACGCCAAACGTCTGTCGGGCCTGAAGATGATTGAATACGCGCGCGACGGCAAGGTCGCGCTGACCGAAAAAGGCCGCCAGGTCCTGTTCCTGCGCCGCTGCATCAGCGCGATGCGCGCGCTGCTGACCGATCCGCTGGCCCCGCTAGACGCCGATCTGGCCGCTTTTCTGGGCAAAAAGAGCCACGTGGTCGCGCTCGAAGGGGGCGGCCACGCCCTGACCGACAAAGGCCGCGAATCGCTGGCCGACATCGAAGCCCAGGCCGCGCAAAAATAATCCCCAAGAAAAGCGCACGCCCAAAACAAAACCGGGGTTGCCGTG
>DASWMN010000168.1:0-17697 GCA_036399735.1 Telluria sp.
TCAACATCTACAACCACGAGCGGCCGCACCTGGCTCTGAAAAACAAAACGCCCGATGCGGTGCATCGGGCGTCGATAAATCTGAGTTAACTACGGGAAACGAAAAAGGCCGTTACCCGTCAACTCATTTCAGGACGTGACATGCGGCGGCGTGCGCCCAGCAATGCCACGGCGCCCAGGCCGAACAGCGCGAAGGTGCCTGGTTCCGGAACCAGGGAAATGTCACCGCCGGTGGCGCGCTGCAGGTAGTCTTTGTAGCTACCCAGCACCATGCCGCCGAAGTAGGTGCCGAACTGGCCATCGTCGTACAGGAAGCTGTTGCCGAAGGTGTTGTTCCCTGCCAGCATCAATTCACCATACTGCCAGACGAAGGATGGACCACCCGAGTCGCCGCCACCGATGTTGGTTTCCTTGTCATTCGCCAGGACCGGGCTGCAGACACCGGCGAAATCGCAGAAGGTATCGCGGCCGCCGCCGTCGAAGTCGGCGTACCAGACTTCGCTGGCGCCACCGAAGTTCTGCTCGTCGTCACCGTCGAACAGGTCGACATAGTTCTCGCCGGTGCGCTTGATGTTGAATGCCGGACCCTGGGTGTAGCCATTGATGCCGTCACCGGTGGTGCCGTAGCCGGCCAGGTAGGTGTGGGTGCCGCTCAGCAGCGGGTTGGCGGCGATCTTGTAGATCTTGGCGCTGGCTGGTGCATCTTCACCGAGCGTGATCACCGACACGTCATCATTCAGGCAGAAGCCAGGCACGCCGACCGGGCAGTTGCCGAAGCCTTTGTAGTCCTCGTTCATCGACACTTTGGTCGCGGTCATGATGGCGTTGTAGGTGCCGCTGCTGTTGAAGATAACGCGCACATCGCTGCCTGGCTTGTTGATGTCGATCAGAGTGCCGTTGCCATCGGTATCGACGCAATGGCCGGCCGACACGACCGAGCGCTTGCCTACCAGCGCGCCGGAGCAGATGTAAGACAGGCCATCGTAGCGGATGTTGATGCTGACCACGCCAGAATACGGCGAACTGGAAACGTTAGGATCGACGCGGGTGGCCGGGGTGTCAGGGAAGGCGCCCGAGGAAATCAGGGGTACATACGCGCTGGGCGAAATGATGGTCGCGTTCGCGCCAGTCATCGCACCCGCTGCCAGGGTACAAGCTACTAGTGTCTTCAGGACACAGTTCCGGTGTTCCATGGTTTTCCTTTTAGTTTTTTAATTGAATCAATCTCTCACTACACTCAGGCATCTTGCGATGCACAGTTACAATGTGAGCAAATTCCATGCCTAATAAAAAACCCGCTAGATTTCAACGGGTTAATTTATTACTAAAAGTTCGATTTAGGAAAGTGTAAGATTTGTCGACATGCAACGTGGTTACAACCCTATTTCACGTCGACTAATTCGATCTCAAACAACAAATTGGCGGTCGATGGCACCGGTCCCAGCCCGTCTTTACCGAAACCCATGGAGGCCGGCACGATCAGCTGGCGTTTGCCGCCAACCCGCATGCCTTTGACGCCCTCTTCCCAGCCGCGAATGACTGCGCCGGCACCCACCTTGAAGCTGAAGGGCGCACCGCCGATCGAGCTGTCGAATTTATTGCCGCGCATTTTAGGCGCACGCGGCGCGTACAGCCAGCCCGTGTAATGAATCGTGACAGTGCTCGTGGCGCCTGCGACGGCGCCCTTGCCGACCGTGATGTCGCTGGTAATCAATGCCTTGGGCGAGAAGACCAGCGCGGCTTCCGCCGGCACGGCGCCGGCCGCAGCCGGCAGGAGCGCACTGGCTATGCACAGCGAATAAAGGACGGCAGCGTGGATGGTTTTCATAAGAGCGCTCCTGGAGCGGCGTGGCAGGCCAAAACGGGCAATGGGCGAGAGTATTGCCTAAAAGTACAGTAAATACAAGCGTGCACTAACGCTTCCACCCCAGAAAAAAAGCGGCGCAGTATGACTGTCGCCGCTTTTGTTCAGACCGTCCGGCTTACAGCTGCCGCGTCTCGAAGGTGTTGCATTGTTCTATCTGGCCCGTTTCCAGGCCCTTGTTGAACCAGCGCACCCGCTGTTCGGAGGAGCCGTGGGTGAACGAATCGGGCACCACCGTGCCGCGTGCCTGCCGCTGCAAGGCATCGTCGCCGATGGCGCTGGCAGCCTTCAGGGCCGAGGCCACATCGCCCTGCTCGAGAATGCCGCGCGCCTGATTGCCATGGAAGGCCCAGACCCCGGCAAAGCAGTCGGCCTGCAGCTCGAGGCGCACCGACATCGCGTTCGCGTCGCGCTCGGAACTGCGCTCGCGCGCCGCGTGGACTTTCCCGGAAATGCCCAGCTGATTCTGCACATGGTGCCCAATTTCGTGCGCAATCACATACGCTTGCGCGAACTCGCCTGACACGCCGAAGCGCTCCTGCATCAGGGTATAGAAACTGAGGTCGATGTAGACGTCCTGATCCGCGGGACAATAGAACGGACCGCTGGCGCTTTGTCCGGTACCGCAGGCAGTCGGTGTGGCGTCAGAATAGATCACCAGTTTCGGCGCCTGGTAGCTGGCGCCCTTGGCCGTAAACAGCTTGCCCCAGACATCTTCCGTGTCGGCCAGTACCGTGCGCACAAAGCGGGTCTGGCGATCATTGGCAGGCCCGGCTTGCGGCGGCCCCTGCTGCACGACGGGCGAGCCGCCGCCGCCACTGAGCAAGTTAAGCACGGTCAGCGGGTTGACCCCGAATACGGCCGAACCGATCAGAGCGATCACCACGGTACCAATCCCGATCGAGCGTCCGCCCAGGCCAAAACCCCCACCGCCGCCGCTGCCGCGCCGGTCTTCCACGTTGTCGCTTTCGCGATTGCCTTCCCATTTCATGAGCATCTCCTGCGTCTATTTGCCAATGTATCAAGAAGTCTACCCTCTGGGGAAAATATTTGTCGCAACGTAAGGACGGCCACTTCCTGCGATAATTGCCAACCCCACAAAACGGAAGATCCATGAGCTACACCGATATTGCCAGCACCCTGTTACGCTTCCTGATCATGCCCCCGGCCAGCTTGTTTTTGCTGATCCTGTTCGGCCTCCTGTTGCGCAGAAAATGGCCAGCGCTTGGCGCTGCCGTCAGCAGCATCAGTTTGCTGATGCTGGCCCTGCTGGCGACCAACGCCGGCGCGCTGCTGCTGGTGCGTCCGCTGGAAGAGATGACTGCGCCGCTGACATCGTTCAAAAATACCGGCGCGCAGGCCATCGTCGTCCTCAGCGCCGGCAACGTGCAACGCGCGCCCGAATACGAGGGGCAGGATGTACCTGATCAGGTCGGGCTGGTAAGGCTGCACTACGGCGCCTACCTGCAGCACGCGACCGGCTTGCCGCTACTGGTCAGCGGCGGCATCGAGCCGGGCAGCAGCAGCGAGGTGACACTGGCCGAGGCGATGGCGCGCACCCTGCGCGAGGATTTCAAGACGCCGGTGAAATGGGTGGAAGACAAGTCGCGCACCACGGCCGAGAATGCCGAATTCAGTGCGGCCATGCTCAAGGCGGCTGGCGTGCGCAAGGTGATGCTGGTCACGCATGCGATGCACATGGCACGCGCGCAGGAAGCATTCGTGCGCAACGGGATCGAGGTGGTGGCGGCGCCCACGCTGTTCTACTCGCGCGGGCGCTGGTCGCCATGGATGCTGATACCAAGCGCGAACGGCTTGTATCGTTCGTATTACGCCACCCATGAATGGCTGGGTCTGTACTGGTACCGCTGGCAGCAGCGCGATGCCGCGACGCCGGCAATTACACCAGCAGCGCCGCGCTCATCGACTTGACCTCGTCGTCCGACTCTTGCAGGATGCTTTGCAGGGTCGCGTCGTCGATCACGAAATCGAGCACCGAATCGGCATGCTCGGGCATCTGCTCGGCGCGTACGCCCAAAGGCGAGCCGACCGGGGCGAACTGATTGGCCAGCAGCAGCGTGTCGAGCAGCGTGCTCGGCGGCATGGTGAGCCAGCCGTCGCGCAGCGCCAGAATGGCATTGGCGACCGGCTCGGGCACCGACAGCTTTTTCAGTACTTCGCGGCTGACCACTTCTTCGCACAGCTCGGCCCATTTTTCGGGATCGTCATCGAGCAGGCCAGGGAATTCGTCAGCGCGCGAGAGCAGGTAAAAACCACCCACTTCATGCACGATGGCGGCAAACATGGCCGTATCGGGATTGACGAAGGTAACGCGGCGCGCGATGACGGACGACAGTGCCGCCACGTGGGCCGTATGCTCCCACAGCTGTTCGGCCTTGGCCCGCAGCGCCGGATCGATGATGCGCGCGCCGAACTGGCGCACCACCAGGCTCGCGACCAGGGTTTGCAGGCTGCGATAGCCGACCCGCATGACTGCCGCGCGCACATTGGTGATGGGCGCGTCGCCATTGCGGTTGAAAGCGGCCGAGTTGGCCAGAGCGACCGTCTTGGCCGCCAGTTGAGGTTCGCCCAACACCAGTTTAATGGCGTCTTCAATATGACAATCGGGGTTGTCGAGGGCAAGTTGCAGGCGCAAGGCGGCGTTCACGCTGGTCGGGAGACTGATCTCCCCACGCGCGGCTTGGGCGGCAATATATCCGAAGGCTTCTAGTCTGTTCACGAGAAAATTATACCCGCGCCCAGTCGCGCACCACATTTATTTGCAGAGCACGTGAGAACGCGTGACTGCAGCGCCACAGTGGGCACCGCAGCCACGCGTGCGCGGCCTTGCGTATGGTACTAAGCCGTTTTACTTGACCTTGATGGCGCTCTTGACCTGGCTGACGCCTTCAACGCTCTTGGCCAGACGCACAGCTTTCTCGGCATCGGCCTTGGTGTCGACGAAGCCGCTGAGCATGACCACGCCTTTTTCCGTTTCAACGTGGATCGCCATTGCAGACAGTTCAGGCTCCTTGAACAGATCGGCCTTGACCTTGGTGGTGATGACCGAATCGGCCACCACCTTGCCGGTTTTGGCACTCGCGTTGTCGGCAGCGTTGGCGGTCTTGTCGCCCGCATTGTCGGTGCGGTCGGCTACACGGTCGACCGCGCGGCCGGTTTTATCGGCGATGTTCGATGCGACTACCTTGGTCTTGTCGACTGCGCGCTCGGCCAGGTTGCCGGTTTTCTCGGCCACATTGCCCGCTGCCTCGCGGGTGTTGGCTGCGACCGTGGCGGCGGTACCGGCCGTCGTGGCGGCAACCGTGTTGTCCTTGTTGTTGATCAGGCAGCCGGTTGCCGGCGACTGGCCGGCGACCTGCGCGCATTTGTCGACCGCGGCCGATTTCACGGGATCGGTGGTCCGGGTGTTGGCGACCAGGCCCTTGTCGTCCACGCCGGCGGTGGCAGTGGTGGCGACGCGCACGTCACGGTCGGCCTTGGCGTCGGCCAGGGCGGCCACATGGACCGACTTCGCGTTCGACAGGCAGCTGTCTTTCTCGGCCCCGGTGCTGACCGAGCACTTGACCTTGGCCAGCGCGTATTCGGCGTTGGCCAGCGTGTTGCGTGCGGCCGTGCGGGCCTTCAGGGTGTTGTTGTGCTGCGCCACGGCATCGGCGTTGGTGCGCGCACGCGCGACCTTTGCTTCTTCGACGCAGACAGAACGCTCATTGCCGCTCATGCCGGTGCACTGGGCAGCGGCCAGTTTGTAGTCGGCGCTGGCTTTTTCAGTCACGGTGCGGTAGGTGGCATTGTCCGGTTTGGTATCGGCGGCGTAAGCGCTCGCAAAGGCAGCGGTCAGTGCACTGGCCAGCAGGGTAGCAACGAATGGTTTCATGGTGGTGTCCCTTTGTATGGTTGTTGGTACGTTATTTGACAACGTAATCAACTTGGCAATCTGTGCGACACCGTACGTACGAAGGGAAAATTTATCGATATCTCGACAGGTGCATGTCAGCCAGCAAGAACAGGTCCCTGCCATCATCTTTCGGGCCATCGGCCATGGCGATATCCAGCCAGGGCAAGGTGTCGTGCTTGGGCTCGCGAAAGCGCGTGCGCACCTTGTAAATCTCCTGCATCACCTGCTCGTACTGCTGCGGATGATAGCGCGCCAGCCAGGCCACTTCCGTCATGTCCGCGTATGCTTCCTCGGTCAGGATACGGCGCGTGAACCATTGCTTGACGGGCGTGATCCAGGCCACGATGGGCAGCAGTTTTTCGTTGTGCGGATAGCCTTGCAGGCGGCGATGGCAATGGCCCACTTCGTGGATTGCCGCACCGGTCAGAAACAGATCGAGCACGGATGGGTCGACCATGCTGCTGACCCGGTCGGCAGTGGGATTCTCGCGGGCCGACACCACCAGTGTGCAGCGGCCATTCTCGCTCCAGATGCCCACCGGGGTGTGGCCCGACAGGCCGTCGCCGCTCTGCACTTCGAGTTCGATCGGCAAGCCCTGCGCCTGGCCAAAGGCGACCGCCGCACGGGCCGCTGCGATCCATTGCGCTTCAGTAGCTGGCGTGGCGGCCTGCACTTGAGCGCAGGCTAGCAGCGCCAGCGTGCACCAGGTTTTAATCATTGCTGAGCAAGCCCTGGCGCCAGGCGCTGGCCACATCTTCGAACGGGTTGCCGACCTGGGCGAACACCTTGCCATCCCTGGCCAGGCGCACCCAGGCGCGGGTATCGTGGCTGGCACCGGCAACCGGCTGGGCATCGCGCAAGGCGCTCAGCCAGGCATGGGTCTTCTGATAGCTGGCGGGATGAAAACGCTGGGTCCAGGCCAGTGCCACCAGGTCGGCATAGCCTTCCTCGCGCCGCGTATCACGCATGGCCTTCGCTTCCACCAGCGCCGATGGATCGTCGGCGCGCTCGTCGCCGGTTTCCACAAAGCCGGCCGGCAGCGCGTGCCAGCGGCCCTGCACCACGCGGTAGCAGTGGCCCACTTCATGGGCGGCCATCGCTTCCATCAGCACGGCGCGGTCGGCTTCGGCGACATTCTCGAGCACCTTCTCGGCATCCGGATTGCCGCGCATCGACAGCACCAGCTTGCAGCGTCCGTCGGCAAAGCCCATCGCCAGCGGCACGTCGTTCGGTCCTGCCTGCGGCTGCACCGTGATATCAATTGGCAGTCCAATGCGTTTGGCCTGCGCCAGCACCGGCGAGGCTGCTTTCAGCCAGCGCATCTCCATCTCGGTCAGCTGGGCGCCGGCATGGGCTGAAAAGGACAACAAAGCGAGCGACGCGGTTAGGAGAGTCTTGAGCATGGCAGTTCCTCAAAGGATGACTCCATGCTATGCGGCAATTTATTTGGATGCACTATCTTTTGCGAAAAAGATTTTTCCTTGTGGAAAATCCTCAACATTCGGCCGGATTTGCTTAGCAGCTTCACAAAATTACGACGTAAAAAAACCACGGCGTACCGTGGTTTTTTGCCGGCCGATGACAGCTTGCTATTTCTTCAGCAGGCTGGCCGCGGTGCTGAAGGCAGGGCGGATATCGTTCGGCACCGCCTTCATCTTGTCGAGCCCCTTCTGCACGTCGGGCCGGATCACCACGTAGCGCGTCATCATCGCCTGCGCGCGGGCGTAATCGCCGGTGGCCTCGATGGTCAGGAACTCGCGGTTCAGGTCCGTGACTGCCTGCTTGATCTTGTCAAAGTCGGTCGAGAAGGTCCCGTCGCCGTGCGAGACGAAGGCGCCCTTGTCGAGCAGATAATTGAGCTGGATTGCCATCCCGCGCGCATGCGAATCGGTCAGGCCGAAATGCAGGGTGCGGAAGGCCGAGGCCAGGAAGGTGTTGTACAGCTTGCGTTCGGCGGCGGCGCCCTGCCCCAGGGTATCCTTGAGCTGGCCCTTGTCCATCATGTAGCCGAGCGCCCACAGGCCGGCGATGTCGGCCTTGGCTTCTTCGATGGTCGAATAGGTATCCTTCAGGTCCTGGCGCGGAGTCGATGGCTTGCCATCATTATTGGTCAGGTGCGGACCCAGGCCATGCGTGATTTCATGGGCCAGGATGTGCGTGAAGAAGGCATCGAAATCGAGATCGGCCTGGGCCTCCGGGCGCAGCACCAGCTTGGCGATCGGGGTCAGGGTGGACTTGAACTTGGCCTCCTGGATATTCTTCAGCATGACGCGCTTGGAACCGCGCTGGCTGATGATGCGCTCGTCGTTGGGCAGGTTATAGGCGGCGGTCTGCACGCCCATATTGCCGTCGCCGGCGCCGTACACCTGGTTGACCACCACCATTGGCGCCAGCGCGCCGACCTTCGGGTTGCGGTACTTCGCCTCGATAGGCAGATTGTCTTCCAGCTCCTGCATATGCTTGCCGAAGAAATCGAGCTTGCTGGTCTCTTTCTGGTCGCGGATGCTGACGTAAGCCTCGAACGCCGCCTTGTAGCCGAACAGTTCATCGTTATACGTTTCGTAGGGGCCGATGGTGATGTCGACCGGCGAATCGAGATCCATCCAGGCGAAGTCCGACGCCAGGTAATCGTTGGACAGGAAAGCGTCCGCGCGCAGGGTCAGGAATTTCTTGAGCGATGCATTGTCGGTGGACGCTGCCGCCTCGCGCAGCAGCTTGGCCAGGCGGGTCAGCTCGGTCTTGTATTCCTCGGCGTAGGGCACAGTCTTGAACTTGCCGTCCTTGCCGCTGCGGATGGTGGTGAAGAACCACTGGGCCGCTTCCTTGTCTTTCGGCGCCAGCGCATTCATCCACGATTCCAGCGCCTCCTTGGTGGCGCCGGCGGGATAGAAATTGGCGCCCTCGGGCTTTTTGGCCGGGATCTTGATGCCCTTGAAATCGGCGGGCATGAAGGACATGTGGTCATCAAGAATCGACCATGGTCCTTTGTTGAGCCAGAAGTAATCGAGCCTCGCCTTGCCCAGTGCCGACTTGTCCTTTTTCAGGACCGTCCAGAGCTGCTCGTTGCCCGCCCAGCGCTGGCGCAGCTGGAGCGTGTCAACGATTTTGGCAGCTTCAATCAGCTTGACGATGGCGGCGCGGTCGCCGGCCGACAAGGCCGAAGTATCGGCGCGCAGATCAACCGGCGCGTAGCGCCTGGCCATGGCATTGAGCTCGGCGGCCGTCGCGACATGCGGCGCGGCTGGCGCGGTGGCCGGCTCGGCGGCCTGAGCGGCGCTGGCGCCCAATGCGAACAGGAAGGGGGCGAGTAAGTTCTTCATGGGTCCTTGTGAACGAAGTGACAATGACCGAGATTGTAAGTCGAGTCGCCCCCGAAAAGCACATCGCACCCGCCGCCCACCCGAATATTTCAAAATCGGGGTCAGACCTCAATTCCGCAACTTTTTCGTGTTTTCTGACGAGGGAAGTCCACCGTCCGACGCAATGACCCAACAAAAAGCAAATTACGTGGTCGCGCCAGCACCAAAAGCTTGCAGGATTGAAGTCTGACGCCGAGTTGCAGAATTGAGGTCTGACCCCGATTCTGCAATACGGCCGGTGGTGCTTATTTGGCGTTGGCGATGGTGGCGACCGGTGCTTGCGGGGTCCAGCCGGCGCCCAGCGAACGCGCGACCGCCACCGCCGCGAGCAGGCGCTGGGTGCGGATCTGGGCCGCGGCGCGGTCGGCTGCCAGCGAACTGCGCTGCGCATCGGTCACGTCCAGGTAGGTCGACAGGCCACGCTCGTAGCGCGCGGTTGCCACCAGTACGGCACGCGCGGCCGCTTCCTGCGACTGGGCTTGCACCTGGCCCTGGCGCTGGCGCTGCTGCACGTCCGACAGAGAATCTTCCACTTCCCGCAGTGCGGTCAGCAGCTTGCCTTCGTGGTTGGCAATGGCTTCGCCGTAACGCGCTTGTTGCAGCGCCAGATTGGCCTTGTTGCGGCCACCGTCAAACAGCGGCAGCGACAGGGCCAGCGGGCCGATCGAGAACTGACGCGCATTGCCGGTGACCAGATTGCTCAGGCTCTCGGAGGCGAAACCGAAGTTGCCGGTCAGGCTGAGCGAAGGATAGAAGGCGCCTTCCGCCACAGCCACCTGGGCATTGGCCGCGCGCAGGCCGGCCACGCTAGCCGCCAGGTCGGGACGCTGCGCCAGCAGACTTGCCGGCAGACCCACGGGAATCGCCGGTGGCTCGGGGAGCACGGTGGTGGTTTGCGCCGCAATCAATGTCGACGATGGCGACACGCCAGTCAGCACGGCCAGGCTGTGCTCGAGCAGATTGCGCTGGCGCTGCACTTCGTGCAGGTCGGCTTCGGCATTGGCGCGTTCGACGCGCGCACGGGCCACGTCCAGTTCATTGGTCAGACCACCATTGAGGCGCGCTTCGACCACGTCCTGCGCTTCGGCGCGGGCCTTGAGCGCGTCTTGCAGAATCACCAGTTCGACATCCAGGCCACGCAGCTGCCAGTAGGTTTGCGCCACTTGCGCCGACAGCAGCAGGATCACACCATCGCGGTCGTTCTGGGTTTGCAGTGCCTGGGCGTCGGCCGCTTCGACCACGCGGCGCACACGGCCCCACAGGTCCAGCTCATACGATAGCGAGGCGCCGGCAGTGTAGTTGTCGCCCTTGATCGAACGGCCGCCCAGCGCCAGCGCCTGCGAGGTTTCTGCCGACGTGCGCGAGTTCGCGGCCGACACACCGAGGTTCACGCTCGGGCCTTGTGCGCTTTTCAGATTGCTCAGCTGCGCCTGCGCCTGCAGCAGGCGCTGGGCGCTGGCTTTTACGCCGGGGTTGTCGCGCACGGCGCGCTGTTCCAGCTCGTTGAGCGTGGCGTCGCCAAACACGGTCCACCATTCGGCCGGCAGGCGCGCGTTGTCAGCCTGGCCGTCGGCGTGGCGCCAGGCCGGGGCCGCCGTATCGCTTGGCGCGACAAAGTCTTTGCCGATGGTGGTGCAACCGGCCAGCGCAAGCATCGCACACAGGATCAATGGTTTCATTTTTGCTTCTCCGTACATATTAGTGGGCGCCGGCGCCAGCGCCGGATGGTGCTTTGACTTTATCGGCGAAGAACAGCGCGCCGACACAGGCGAACAGGAACACCGCCATGATCACGAAGCCGTCGTTGTACGCCATGACGTAAGATTCGCGCCGTACCACGCGGTCGATCACGCCGAGCGCCTGGTTGGCCGCCGTTGCCGGGTCAATGCCGTTGCTGATGAAGGCTGCGGTCAGCTGGTCAAGGCGCTGCTGGGTCGCGGCCGAGAACGCGGACACCGACTGGCCGATGATCGCCGAGTGGAAGTGCTCGCGGTTGGTCAGCGTGGTGGCCAGCATGGCAATGCCGATCGAACCACCCAGATTGCGGGTCATGTTGAACAGGCTCGATGCCGATGCGGTGTCTTTCGGTGCGATGCCGTGCATGGCGAACTGCGACAGCGTCAGCATGATGAAGGGCTGGCCGGCAGCGCGCACGATCTGCGACCAGAACAGCTGGTCGTAGCCGGTGCTGGCGTCCATGTAAGCATTCATCATGCAGGAAATACCGAACATGGTCAGACCAAAGCCGCACAGGATCCGGTTGTCGACCTTGGACGACAGGATCGCGGCAAACGGCATGATGAACAGCTGCGGCAAACCGGCCCACATGATGACTTCACCAATCTGCATCGGCGTGTAGCCGGCGATCTGGCCCAGGTACAGCGGCAGCAGATACGACGAACCATACAGGCCCATGCCGATCACGCCCGACAGCACGGTCGCGACCAGGAAGTTACGCTGGCCGTACAGGCGCAGGTTGACGAACGGTTTCGGGCTCATGAAGCTGGTGTAAGCCCAGCCCAGGATGCCGGTCACCGACAACGCGGCGAAGGTCAGAATGAAGGTCGAGTCGAACCAGTCTTTCGAATTGCCCTCTTCGAGCATAATGGTCAGTGAACCGAGGCCCACCGCCATCAGCGCGATGCCCAGCCAGTCGGCCTGCGCCAGCAGCTTGAGCTGGCCCTTGTCCCGGTCCAGGCCCCACCACACGCCAAACAGCAGCAGCAGGCCAGGCGCCCAGTTGATGTAGAAGATGGTCGGCCAGCCGTAAATCTCGGACAGATAACCACCGACTGTCGGGCCCATGGCTGGCGCCAGCGTGGCGGTCAGGCCGAAAATGCCCATGCCGGCTGCGCGCTTGGACGGCGGCAGCTTGGTCATCACCAGCGTCATCGCCATCGGAATCAGGGCGCCGCCTGTAATGCCTTGCAGGACGCGAAAGGCGATCATGCTTTCCAGGTTCCAGGCGGTGCCGCACAGGGTCGAGAAAATCAGGAACAGCGTGGTGGTGCCCATCAGGTAGCCGCGCAGGCCGAACACTTGCGTGAGCAGCGCGGTCAGCGGGATGATGACGATTTCGGCGCACAGGTAGGCGGTGGAGATCCACGACCCTTCTTCCTGGGTGGCCGAGAGCGAACCGAGAATGTCGCGCAGCGACGAGTTGGTGATCTGGATATCCAGAATCGCCATGAACGCGCCAAGCATGCCGGCGGCCACAGCGATCCAGGTACGCAGTTCGACCTTCTCGGCGATTACGGGCGCGGCCCCCATGCCGCCCCCATTCATTGTACTGGTCGAACTGGTCATGGCAGTGTCTTAGCGGGCAGCGGTTTGCTTTGCAGCGCCTGGCGCGGCCTGGGTGATTTCGATTTCCACCATGGTCGACATGCCTGGCACCAGGCGGCCGTTCAGGCGCTTGACGTCTTCCGGACGCAGGGTGATCTTGACTGGCACACGCTGGACGATCTTGGTGAAGTTACCGGTGGCGTTATCGGCCGGCAGCAGGGCGAACTGGTTGCCCGATGCTGGCGAGAAGCTGTCGACGCGGCCGACCAGCGGCTCCTTGGCCAGCGCATCGACAGCCACTTTGACTTCCTGACCAGGCTTGATGCCGGCCAGCTGGGTTTCCTTGAAATTGGCGGTGACCCAGACGTCGTCCTGCACGATCGCGGCGAGCTGCTGGCCAGGCTGCACGCGGGCGCCGATTTCGACGCTGCGTTTGCCCAGACGGCCGCCGACGGGGGCGATGATGTTGTTGTAGCCAAGCTGCTGCTGCGCATCCTTGAGCTGGGTCTGCAGGACCTTGATCTGGGCCTTGATCACCTCGCGGGCGGCGCCGGCAGCGGTGATCTGGGCCTGGGCAGCTTCCACATTGCCGCGGCGGGCGGCCAGGTCGGCAGTGGCGCCGGCGCGGTTGGCGTTGGCGGCATCGACTTCGGCTTTCGAGACGGCTTTCATGGTCGAGCTATACAGTTGGCCGAAACGCTCGGCGTCCTGGTTGGCGCGTACCAGCTGGGCTTGCGATTGCGCGACCTGGGCGCTGGCGGCGAGTGCCTGGGCGCGGGTTTGCGCCACCTGGGCGTCGGCTTGCAGCACTTGCTGTTCGGCGCTGGCGATCTGCGCCTGGATCTGCTCGACGCGCACGCGCTGGTCGGCCGGATCGAGTTCGGCGATCACGTCGCCGGCCTTGATGATCTGATTGTCTTCCACCAGCACGCGGGTCACCACGCCGGCAATGCGCGCCGAGACCGGGGTCACGTGGCCCGACACATAGGCGTTTTCGGTCTCGACGTAGTGGTGGCTGTGATACCACATCTTGCCGCCAAAGCCGATTGCGGCCAGCACGATCACAGCCAGAACACCGCGCACGCGCCAGTTTGGCGGCGCTGCAGGCGGCTCGGTGGCGGTAGGTACGGCGGCGAGCTGGGGATGCTCAACCTTGTTTGGCGTCTGGGACATGGCACTGCTCCGAAAATGAAATGGGGTTCGAGCATTATTGACCATTCTCTGGAGCAAGTCAAGAAATGAAACGATTGCATTTCATTTTATTTTGCTCTAAAGTGGCGGCATGGAAAAAGCACCGGTAATACCAGCACACAAAGCGCCCGGCCGTCCTCGCGCAGCCGATCTGGAAGCACGCCACCAATGCCTGATTGAAACCGCAGGTCAGTTGTTTCTGAAGTTGGGTTATGGAAAGGTCAGTTTGGAATTGATCGCCAGGGAGGCCCATGTTGCCGTTAGAACAATTTATGTCAAATTCGGCGGCAAGTCGGGCCTGTTCCAGTCAGTCCTGATCGCCAACCGCGACCGTTTCATCACGCCCAACCAGATGGAAGCCGACCCGCGCCCGTTCAAGGAAATCATCGACGAGTTCGGCGAGCATTTCCTCGACATGATCACGGCGCCCGAAGCACTGGAAGTGCAGCGCATGGTGATTGCGGAATCGAAGACCAATCCGGAAGTGGGCACCTCTTTCTTTGAAGCGGGGCCGCGCCAGACGCGTGAAATGCTGGGCAAATTTTTTGCCCGGCCCGAGATGCGCGCGCTGATGCACGACGATGTCGACCTGGACTTGCTGCCCAGTTTTCTGATCCAGTGCATCATGGGCGATCCGTATTCGCGCTTCCTGTTCGATCCGGCCCAGCAGCCGCGCGATGAGCTGCTGCGTCTGTTACGCCGGCGTCTGGGCCTGTTCTACCGGAGTGTGCTGAAAGAGGCTTGATGCTGCTCCGGTGAATGTGCGTCAGCGCACCGAGCAGTTGTTCGTGTTCTGGCAAGCTGTAGTCTTTACAGGAGGCTTTATGAGCAAGTCCGCTCGCTACGAATGGCGCGATCAGCACGCCGCATTGAATGAACGTATGAAAGGGTTTCTCGAGAACCCCATCCCCGAAAAACTCGACGCCGTGATCGCCGAAATGCGCGCCTACGCCGACGCAGCCCGCAGTGGCAATCTTGAAATACCAACCCGCTGGACCAGTTACAACTGAACGAAGAACAAGCACAGCCTCGAGCTGACAGGCGTCCCGTGTGACGCAGGAATGAAAAAAGGGAAGCGCGAGCTTCCCTTTTTGTTTGCTGCGCTCTTGCGCGATCAGCGCTTGCGCACCGGCGGCAAATCCGTGCACACGCCTTCGTACACTTCCGCTGCCATGCCGATCGATTCGCCCAAAGTCGGATGCGGGTGAATCGTCTTGCCGATATCCACACCATCAGCGCCCATCTCGATCGCCAGCGCGATCTCGCCAATCATGTCGCCCGCATGGGTGCCGACAATGCCGCCGCCGACAATCCGGTGCGTCTCGGCGTCGAACAGCAGCTTGGTAAAGCCTTCCTCGCGGCCATTGGCCACGGCGCGCCCGCTTGCCGCCCAAGGGAAGTGCCCCTTCTCCAGCTTGATGCCCTGCGCCTTGGCTTCATCTTCGGTAATGCCGACCCATGCCACTTCCGGATCGGTGTACGCCACCGAAGGAATCACCTTGACGTCGAAGTAAGCCTTCTCGCCGTGCGCCGCTTCCGCTGCCACATGCGCTTCGTGCACCGCTTTGTGCGCCAGCATCGGCTGGCCCACCAGGTCGCCGATGGCGAAGATATGCGGCACGTTGGTGCGCATCTGGCCATCGACCGGAATGAAGCCGCGCTCGGTGACAGTCACGCCAGCCTTGTCGGCCGCGATCTTCTTGCCGTTCGGGCTGCGGCCCACTGCCACCAGCACCATGTCATACACTTGCGGTTCCGGTGCCTTGGCGCCCGCCTCTGCCGCTTCGAAGCTGACCTTGATGCCTTCGGCCAGCGCTTCCACCGCGACCGTTTTGGTCTTGGTCATGATGTTATCGAAGCGCTTCTCGTTGAACTTCTGCCAGACTTTGACCATGTCGCGGTCCGCGCCCTGCATCAGGCCATCGAGCATTTCCACCACGTCGATCCGCGCGCCCAGGGTCGAGTACACGGTCGCCATTTCCAGGCCGATGATGCCGCCGCCGATGACCAGCATGCGTTTCGGGATCTGGCGCAATTCCAGCGCGCCGGTCGAATCGACAATGCGCGGGTCCTGCGGCACGAACGGCAGATTCACCACCGAGGAACCGGCGGCGATGATCGCCTTCTGGAACTGCACGATCTTCTTGCTGCCGTCAGCTGCCGTCACTTCAATGTGGTTGGCGCTGACAAACTGGCCCACGCCCTGCACCACGTTGACCTTGCGCGCCTTGGCCATGCCGGCCAGGCCGCCGGTCATCTTGGTGATGACCTTGTCCTTGTAGGCGCGCAGCTCGTCGAGGTTGATCTGCGGCTTGGCAAAGGTGACGCCGTGCCTGGACATGCCGGCCGTTTCATCGATGACAGCCGCCACGTGCAGCAGCGCTTTCGATGGAATGCAGCCCACGTTCAGGCACACGCCGCCCAGCGACGCGTAGCGCTCGATCAGCACCGTGTTCATACCCAGATCGGCCGCGCGGAAGGCCGCCGAATAGCCACCAGGGCCTGCGCCCAGAACCATCATCTCGCATTCCACATCGACCTTGCCATCGTACTTGGCCATCGCCGGCGCTGGCGCGGCAGATCCGCCTGCTGGGGCCGAGTCCGGGCGCGCCGGAGCCTGCGATTCGGTTGGCGCCGATGCCGGGGTGGCGGCAGCAGGCGCTGGCGCAGCGGCGGTTGGCGCAGGCGCGGGCGCAGATGCAGCGGCGCCCTCTTCCAGCACCAGCAGCGCCGAACCTTCGGCCACCTTGTCGCCAACCTTGACCTTGAGTTCCTTGACCACACCTGCGTGGCTCGATGGAATCTCCATGCTGGCCTTGTCGGATTCGACCGTGATCAGCGACTGGTCAGCCTTGATCGTGTCGCCCACCTTGACCATCAGTTCAATTACTTCCACTTCCTTGAAGTCGCCGATATTCGGGACCTTGACGTCGATCGTGCTCATCTGTCAGCCCTCCTTATAACAGCGACTTGCGCAGGTCCGACATGACTTCTGCCAGATACGCGGTGAAGCGCGCGGCCATGGCGCCATCGATGACGCGGTGGTCGTACGACAGCGACAATGGCAGCATCAGGCGCGGCTGGAATGCGGCGCCATCCCACACCGGCTTCATGGACGACTTGGACAAGCCAAGGATCGCCACTTCCGGTGCGTTGATGATCGGCGTAAACGCCGTGCCGCCAATCCCGCCCAGGGACGAAATGGTGAAGGTGGCGCCCTGCATGTTGGCGGGACTGAGCTTGCCGTCACGCGCCTGGCCGGACAGTTCGCCCATTTCGGTGGCGATCTGCGAGATCGATTTCTTGTCGGCGTCCTTGATGACCGGGACCACCAGGCCGTTTGGCGTGTCCGCGGCAAAGCCGATGTTGTAGTAATGCTTGAGGATCAGATTGGCGCCGGTGGCGTCAATCGAGGCATTGAACGCCGGGTACTTTTTCAGCGCAGCGACACTGGCCTTGATCACGAAGGCCAGCATGGTCAGCTTGACAGTCGACTTGGCCTTGGCCAGTGCAGCGTTCGAATCGACGCGGAACTGCTCGAGGTCGGTAACGTCGGACTCGTCGAACTGCGTCACGTGCGGGATCATCACCCAGTTGCGATGCAGGTTCGGGCCGGAGATCTTCTTGATGCGCGACAGCGGCAGCAGTTCGGTCGGGCCGAACTTCGAGAAGTCGAGCGACGGCCATGGCAGCAGGTCGAGGCCGACGCCGGAACCGCCCTTGGCTGGTGCGGCGGCGCTTGGCGCGGCCATCACGCCCTTGACGAAGTTCTGCACGTCGACTTGCGTGATGCGGTTCTTCGGGCCGGTACCCGGCACGCGCGACAGGTCGACGCCGAGTTCGCGCGCGAACTTGCGGATCGAAGGCGAGGCGTGGGCTTTGGATGCATCGCCGGCAGGCGCTGCGGCTGGCGCAGGGGCTGCGGCCGGTGCCGGAGCCGGCGCAGGTGCTGGAGCAGGCGCAGGCGCTGGAGCCGGGGCAGCAGCCGCCGGTGCCGGTGCAGGCGCCGCGGCAGGCGCGGCTTCCGCGGCCGCTGCAGGTGCAGGTGCCGCACCCTCGGCTTCCTCGAGCATCAGCACGAGC